>JAFRSZ010000168.1 GCA_017439205.1 Clostridia bacterium | reverse complement strand
GGGCGTCAGAATTGCTTGACAAAGAGTTTATCGATCTCTCCCGAATGCAATTGCGGCGAGCCGGAGAATTGCTGAAGGAAACGGCGATCCTTATCGATTTCGGTGCATATAATTCTGCCGTCAACCGTGCTTATTACGCTGCGTTTCACGCAATGAAAGCAGTGGAAGCCCTCGACAATTTTGACGCCAAAAGACATATCGGCGTTATTCAGTATTTCAGGCAAAACTATATTAAAACAGGGATTTTTGAAAAAGAGCTTTCCGTAATAACGGAACAACTGCAAACCGCCCGCGGCGACAGCGATTATAATATTTCCGTTTCTTTTTCGCAACAGGACGCAAAAATGTACTATGCGTATGCAAAAAAAATCGTGGGCGCCATTGAAGCATACTTACGAAAAAAGTATGACGGATAAAAAAACCGGTTCTTCAGACGAAGAGCCGGTTTTTTTGCTTAACGATACGGTTTCGGAACGGTGATTATTTCCCGAGCAGAGCCAGGACCTTTTTGATCAGGGACATGAGCGTGGTAAAAAGAGATGAAAACATCGTATTTCCTCCTTTTTTCTGTTGCCATCGGGCTGTTTTCACGGTCCGGACGCCCGGACCGGCTGCATACAAATCAACCTTATCACATGCAAGTTGTTTTTGCAACCGTCAAAAGGCAACCTCTCTGTTAGTTATCATACACTATTATGCGCCATGTTGCATATCATTCACAATTATTTTATGATGTTTTATAATATAACCTTTTGATCCGCTTTCAGCCTTCGTTTTTCAGGATCTCTTCGGCAATCGCGCGGCGGGTGACGCAGCGGTCCATCGCCAGCTTTTCGATATAGCGGTGCGCCGCGGGCTCGTCCATGTGCCGCTGCTCGATAAGGACCCATTTGGCACGGTTCACGAGGCGGATCTCCTGCATTTTTTCTTCGAGGGTAAGGGTTTTATGCTCGGTCCTGCGCAGGCGTTCTCTGGCCGCCGCCATCCAGTCCAGCGCGGTTTCGGCGATCTGACGCGAGGCGGGCCTGCTGAGCGTGAAGACGCCGTACCCGCATACCTTATCGGTGACCTCGTTATAGAGTTCGGCGCGCACCAGCAGCAGCACCACGGTCTCGCCGCCGCTCAGGTCGATGGAAAAGCGCACGCCGGCGTCGTCCGGCAAGGGAGAATTCACGATCACGAAATCGTACGCCCCTTCGGCGCAGGCGCGCTTCGCGGCGCTCACGTCCGAAACGGTATCGACCCGGTCGTACCGGCCGCCGGACAAAAGCGCGTGCATCGCGGTATTCAGATTCTGCGCGGCGGATACCAGCAAAACGCTGTATACCCGTTGCATCAGGGGCATTGATCTCCCTCCCTTCCGGATAAATTGGAATTTAACGCACAGCGCTAAATTCCAAAGTGATATATTTTTGCTATGCAAAAATGTGAAATCCGCTGCGCGGGTGATATATTTGCTGTCGCAAATGTGATATATTTTGAGTCTCGCCTGTCGGCTCGGTCGGTGCTTCTGTGGCTTGCGCCACAGAGATCGCCACCGGCGATCCGCACCCTGCGGCCGGCATTATTATGAGCGAAGCGAATAACAAGGTTCTGCCGAAGGCAGGTTCTTATATAATCAAGGGCGCAGCCCCTCCGAAATTGTTAATTGTTCTTTGTTAATTGTTAATTGAACAGCGCGACAAACCGAAATTAAACGAACGTCTCACCTCATACAATACGCGTTTACGATCGCCTGCGGCACGTGGGCGCGGATGAACTCGCTTGCCGCCGCCGTTTTGCCCGCTTCGGAGAGCGAGCCGGGCAGTTTGCGGAAATGCGAAAGGGTAACGGCGTCCGCCGTGAACAGGTTCAGGTCCGCGCTGGGGGGCAGGACCAGCTTCCGCCCGATGCCCTCGAGCGCCGCGCGGATCATCAGCGCGAACACCAGATAGGGATTGGCGCACGGATCGGGCGAACGCAGCTCCATACGGCGGTATTCGCCCGCCGCCGCGGGGATGCGCACCAGCTGAGAGCGGTTCTCGGCGGACCATGAGATATAGCCTGGGGCCTTGTTCCTGCCGAGCCGGTCGTAGGAATTCTCGGTGGGGTTCAGGAATACGGTCATTTCGGGCACCCTCGCGAGGATACCGGCGATCATCGCGTTCACCACGGCCTCATCACCGCCGGGCTGCACGGACATATTGATATGAAAACCGTTGCCCGCGGCGTTCGGCAGAGGCTTGGCGGTGAAATCCGCGTGATAGCCGTTGCGGTGCGCCACGGTTTTGACCACCGTTTGAAAGATCATGGCCTGATCGGCGGCGGTGAGGGCGTCCGCATAGCGGAAATCGATCTCGTTCTGGCCGGGGCCCTCCTCGTGGTGGGAGCTTTCGGGGCGCACGCCCATCTGCTCCAGCGTGAGGCACACCTCGCGCCGCACGTTCTCGCCGCGGTCCTCGGGCGCAATATCCATATATCCGGCGGCGTCGCAGGGCTCTTTGGTGGGCCTGCCGTTCTCATCGAGCCGGAACAGATAGAATTCCTGTTCCGCGCCGAACGAAAAGGCGTAACCGGCGTCAGCCGCCTCTTTTACCGCGTTTTTCAGCAGCGCGCGGGTATCGCACTCAAAGGGCGTGCCGTCCGGATATGAAACGGACGCGTTCATGCGCACCACCCTGCCGTGCTCCGGCCGCCACGGCAATACGGTGAGCGTTTCGGGCTCCGGATGCAGAAACAGGTCGCTGCGGGCCTCGTCGCCGAAACCGGCGATGGAAGATGCGTCGAACGCGATGCCGTGCTCAAAGGCGCGCGGCAGCTCCTCGCTCATCACGGATATGTTTTTCTGTCTGCCGAAAACGTCGCAGAACGCGAGGCGGATGAATTTAACGTCCTCCTCCTGCAGATACTGCAGGATCTCGTTTTTTGAGTATTCCACAGTGAAACCACTCCTCTTTTCAGTTTGCCACGTACATCTGTCGGTACGGGTTGGCCGTATCCGGCGTGATCACGGTAAAGGGCGCGGAAAGCACCATACCGATATCATAACCGAAAACCTCGCAATAATCAAGTAAAATCGTTCTGAGCTCTTCTTTCTCTTCGGCCGTGATCGGGTGGGCGGTCACCTGCGGCGGCAGATCGAGCGCGTCGCTCTGCGCCCGCACGAACACCCTGCCGCCGTGCATGCCGGTGCAGGGAAAATTGCTTACGATGCGCTTTTTGCCGCCGGTAAGACCGAGCACCACGATCACGCCGCCCGCCTGGTACTCGCCCAGAAAGCTGCCCGCCGTGCCGCCGATCACGAGCTGCGGGACCTTTTCTTTATACGCCTTCATATGGATGCCCGCCCGGTAACCGGCGTCGCCCTTCACATAGATCCGGCCGCCGCGCATCGCGTAACCGGCGGCGTCGCCGATATTGCCGTGCACCGTGATGCGTCCGGCGTTCATCGTATCGCCTACCGCGTCCTGCGCGTTGCCGTGCACCGTGATCCGAGCGCCGTTCAGGTACGCCCCCAGCGCGTTGCCGGGGGTGCCGGTGATCTCGATCTCTTTTTCCGCCATGCCCGCGCCGACGAAGCGCTGCCCGCACATACCGGTGAGCGTGCACGTCTTTTCTTCGCATGCGCGGATAACTTCGTTGATCGTTTGATGGTCCAGTTCTTTTGCGTCAATCAGCATGCTTTGCGCCTCCAAACATGGTTTTTCTCTTCTCGCGCGAGAACGCCGCCGAGGTAGCGGCCTGTTTCAGCAGCGTAAAATCGATGCTTTCGAGCGGCACCTTATCGCGGATCAACGAGGTATAGAGCCCCGCGCGCCGGGTTTCGCCGATCAGCGCGAAGCCTTTGAGGTACCCGTTTTCGGTATAGAGCCGCCGGTACCCGTTCGGGGTGTGTTCCACTTCCTCCTGCCCGGTGCGGCAGCCCGCAGTCATCGTGTGGAGCCCGAAAAAGCCGATGGAATTCATCGGAATTGCGTTTTCGAGCGCGGCGCCGCCCCCCGCCATGTTCACCCCGGCGGTATAGCCCTGCAGCCAGGCGTTCGGCAGGATCGCCAGCACGCGGTTGAAGCCGACGGAGGCATCCGGCCCCTCGGCGCAGTCGCCCGCCGCGTACACGTCCGGCAGCGTGGTGCGCATGGAGGCGTCCACAACGATGCCTCTGCCCGTTTCGCCGCCGGCATCTTTTACCAGCGCGGCGTTCGCCCGCACGCCCACCGCAAGCACGAGCACGTCGAAGGTTACGGTTTCGCCGTTCTGCATCAGCGCCGTGTTTCCGCGGAATTCCGCCACGCTGTTGCCGAGAAAAAAGCGGATGCCGTTTTCCTCAAGCTTTGCCTGCACCGCGGCGGCGTCTTCGGCGTCCAGAATGCTTGAAAGCACGCGGTCCGCCAGATCGCACACGGTGATGCTCTTTGCCCGGGCGTGCAGCCCCTCGGCGCACTTCAGGCCGATCAGCCCGGCGCCCACGATCAGCACGTCCCGGGGCGTTTCGGTGGCGCGCTCCAGTGAAAGAGCGTCGTCCAGCGTCATAAACGAATACGTTTCGGGAACCGTATCGAGCCCCTTGAAGGGCGGCACGAACGGGGACGAACCCGCCGCCACGCACAGACGCGTATAGGGCAGCGTTTCGCCGCCGTCCAGAAACACGGTCTTCGCCGCGGGATCGATGCGTTCGGCCTTTCTGCCGTACAAAACGGCGCAGCCGTTCTCTTCATAGAAGCTCTCTTCTCTGTAATTCATGCGGGCAAGATCGGTTTTGCCCTCGAGGTAATAGGAGATCAGCGGACGACAGTAAACAGGCCGGTTTTCCGCCGACACCACGGTGATCTCACCGCTCCTGTCCGTGCTGCGGATTCCCTCGATGCACGCCGCGGCCGCAACGCCGTTGCCGACGATCACATATCGGTTCATGCTTCTTCCTCCCGTTCTTCGTATACGATGGCGTTGTTCGGGCAGCCCTTCACGCAGGCGGGCGCGCCGCAGGCGTTGGCAAGGCATAATTCGCACTTCTGCATCACGCCGTTCTCATCCGCCGCCAGCGCCCCGTAGGGACACACCAGCACGCAGGTGAAGCATCCGACGCAGCGGTCACGGTCGATCTTTACCACGCCGTTTTCTTTGCGGATGGCCCCGGCGATGCAGCTTTTGACGCAAAGCGGGTCGTCGCAGTGACGGCAGGAGACCGCATAGGTGACGCGGCCGTTATCTTCCACGTGGATGCGCGGAAAGATCGGCTTGCCCTTCAGCGCCTGCGCCATGTTCTTGAGGCCTGAATTGGCAAAGGCACAGTTGTATTCGCACAGGCGGCAGCCGAGGCACCACTCTTCGTTCACATAGATCCGTTTCATATACTCATTCCCCCGCGTGGGAGATCCCCAGGATCTCCAGTTCTTTTTCGGTGAGGCCCACGCCCCGCAGCATCAGCCGGTTGCCGCGCAGCGCCTCGACGGAATTGATGCCCATGCCGCCCATCAGCTCTTTGATCTCGTGCTGCCACGCGGTGAGCAGGTTCACGAGCCTGCGGCTGCCAATATCCGGGTTCAGACGCTTCACCAGATCCGGCTGCTGGGTGGCGATGCCCCAGTTGCATTTGCCGCTCTGGCAGGTACGGCACAGGTGGCAGCCCAGCGCCAGCAGCGCCGCGGTGGCGATATAGCAGGCGTCCGCGCCCAGCGCGATGGCCTTTACCACGTCCGACGCGCAGCGGATGGAACCGCCCGCCACCAGAGAAACGCGGTTGCGGATGCCCTCGTCCCGGAGCCGCTGATCCACCGCGGCCAGCGCAAGCTCTATGGGGATGCCCACGTTATCGCGGATGCGGGTGGGCGCCGCGCCGGTGCCGCCGCGGAAGCCGTCGATGGCGATGATATCGGCGCCGCTGCGGGCGATGCCGCTGGCGATGGCCGCGATGTTGTGTACCGCCGCCACCTTCACGATCACGGGCTTGCGGTACCCGGTGGCCTCCTTGAGCGAATAAACGAGCTGGCGCAGGTCTTCAATGGAATAGATATCGTGGTGCGGCGCGGGGGAGATGGCGTCCGACCCCTCGGGGATCATGCGCGTGCGGGAGACGTCCCCCACGATCTTCGCCCCGGGCAGATGGCCGCCGATGCCGGGCTTCGCGCCCTGCCCCATTTTGATCTCGATGGCAGCGCCCGCTTCAAGATACCCCTCGTGCACGCCGAAGCGGCCGCTGGCGACCTGTACCACCGTGTTTGCGCCGTATCTGTAAAAATCCTCGTGCAGGCCGCCCTCGCCGGTGTTGTACAGTATACCCGCCTCGGCCGCCGCCCGCGCGAGCGACGCGTGCGCGTTGTAGCTGATGGAGCCATAGCTCATGGCGGAGAACATCACCGGCATCGAGAGCTCGATCTGCGGCGGCAGCTCGCAAACGAGCCTGCCGTCCGGCCCGCGGGTGACCTTTTCGGGCTTGCGACCCAGAAACACGCGGGTCTCCATCGGCTCTCTGAGCGGGTCGATGGGCGGGTTCGTGACCTGCGAGGCGTTGATCAGGATCTTATCCCAGTACACCGGCAGGGGCTTCGGGTTGCCCATGGACGAGAGCAGCACGCCGCCGGAATCGGCCTGCTTGTATATTTCTTTGATCGTATCGTTGGTCCAGTTTGCGTTTTCACGCAGGACGCACTCGTTTTTCACGATCTTCAGCGCTCTGGTGGGGCAGAGGGACACGCACCGCTGGCAGTTGACGCATTTCGTTTCGTCGCTGAGCATCAGGCCCTTTTCGGGCAGATACGAATGCACCCCGTTGGCGCACTGCCGCTCGCACACGCGGCAGACGATGCAGCGCGCGTCGTTTCTTACAACGTCGAATTCGGGGCTGATATATTCCACGCTCACAGGTCCGTTCCCTCCTTTACTTTAACGATCACCGGTTCGCCGCCCGCCGGGGCCCATACGTTTTCCACGTTCGGTTCCATCACGCGAATGGCGGCCTCCTCGCTGGCGACGTATACGCGGTCGTCCTTTTCAGCAACCACCATGCTGCGAAGTTTGAGCCGGTCGTTCAGCGCCATCAGGCCGCCGTTGAAGCCCAGAACGATCGAGAAGGGCCCGGTGACCAGCAGGCTCGGAAACACGGTGCGCAGGTAGATGTGTTTCGCTTTATCCTCAAGGTCGGTCTTCTTTTCGATGGTGCTCCAGAAGGGCGCCGCGATCACGCTCGCCGCTTCCCCCAGCGTGAGCCCCTGCCGCCGCAGAAGATAATCCATGATATAGGTGATCACCTCGGTATCGGTCTGCAGTGTGCAGTGGTAGCCGAACATCTCGATAAACCGGCGGTTCGCGTCGTAGGATGAGATCTCGCCGTTGTGCACCACCGAATAATCAATCAGCGCGAAGGGATGCGCGCCGCCCCACCACCCGGGGGTGTTGGTGGGGTACCGCCCGTGGGCGGTCCAGGAATAACCGGCGTATTCCTCCAGCCGGTAAAAAGCGCCCACGTCCTCGGGGAAGCCCACCGCCTTGAACGCGCCCATGTTCTTGCCGCTGGAAAACACGTACGCCCCTTTGAGAGAGGTGTTGATGCGCATCACGGTGCGCACCACGTACTCTTTATCGTCCAGCTGCAGGTCGGCAAGCACGCTCTGCAGGGGCGATACGAAATACCGCCAGATGATCGGCTCGTCGGTAATGGACGGGATCTTGCGGGTGGGCACGCGCTCGGAATGGTAGATCTCGAACCCCTCTTTCAGCAGCGCTTCGCACGCCTTGCGGGTATCGCGGCAATCGAAAAACAGATGGAGCGCGTAAAAATCCTTATACGCCGGGTAGATGCCGTACCCTGCGAAGCCGCCGCCGAGGCCGTTGGAGCGGTCGTGCATCGGGCGCATGGCGTTCACGATCCCCTCGCCCGTCATCGCTTCGCCGCTTTTCGAGATCACGGCGGCAATGGCGCAGCCGGACGGGATACGCACCTGCCCTTCGGTATACATCATGGCTGAACCCCTCTTTCACACAAAAAAAATAAACGCCCATCCGAACCGCGGGGCACGCCCGCGCCGGATGAACGCCTTTGCTCATCTGTTTTACATTATACGACGGGGGTCTTGCCGCGTCAAGAGGGTTTTCACAGGGGGCGGATGGTTATGCGTCCAAAAAAACAGACCGGGGCTTCCGGTTTTTTGTGAAATATGCGGAATTTGACAACATACGGAAAAAAAGCGTTGACAAATCCCGTTTCGGGGGTATAATGGACGCATAAAGGCAAAGGCGTCTTTGAACGGAACCGTTCAAGGGCGTTTTCTCTTTATTCGTACCCATAAAATATAATCATATCGTATAAAAGGCAAAGGCGTCTTTCTTTTTGCGGGAGATCTCCCCTCCCGCGGGGAAGGCGCCTTTTCCGTTTGAAATACGGTATAAAAAAACAATCAATTAACATAGGAGGCTGTTAATGATGAGTTACGTAGACGAAGTGATCGAACGGGTGATCAAAGAGAACCCGAGCGAGCCCGAATTCCATCAGGCGGTGAGAGAGGTGCTGAACTCTTTGCGCCCCGTGGTGGCGGAAAATGAAGCGGCGTTCCGGCGCGACGCGGTGCTGGAACGGCTGGTGAACCCGGAGCGGCAGATCAAATTCCGCGTGCCGTGGATCGACGACGCCGGTCAGGTGCACGTGAACACCGGCTACCGCGTGCAGTTCTCGAGCGCGATCGGCCCGTACAAGGGCGGGCTGAGGCTCCACCCCAGCGTGAATCTGGGCATCATCAAGTTTCTGGGATTCGAGCAGATCTTCAAGAACAGCCTGACCGGCCTGCCCATCGGCGGCGGCAAGGGCGGCTCGGATTTCGATCCCAAGGGCAAATCGGACCGCGAGGTGATGGCGTTCTGCCAGAGCTTTATGAGCGAGCTGTGCAAATACATCGGCGCGGATACGGATATCCCGGCGGGCGACATCGGCACCGGCGCAAGGGAGATCGGCTACATGTTCGGCGAATACAAGAAGCTGCGCGGCCTGTTTGAGGGCGTGCTCACCGGCAAGGGGCTCTCCTACGGCGGCTCGCTGGCCCGCACGGAAGCCACCGGCTACGGACTATTGTACATTGTGGAAGAAATGCTGAAGTGCCACGGGCACGACATCGCAGGCAAAACCGTTACGGTATCGGGCGCGGGCAACGTGGCGATCTACGCGATCGAAAAAGCGGGGCAGCTCGGCGCAAAGGCGGTGACGTGCTCCGATTCCGACGGCTGGGTATACGATCCCGACGGCATCGACGTGCAGGCGCTCAAAGAGATCAAGGAAAAGAACCGGCAGCGGCTCACCGAATACAGGAAATACCGCCCGCAGTCGGAATACCGCGAGGGGCGCGGCGTATGGAGCGTCCCGTGCGATATCGCGCTGCCGTGCGCAACGCAGAACGAGCTGACGGCCGAAGACGCGAAAACGCTGATCGCGAACGGCGTGATCGCCGTGGCGGAGGGCGCGAACATGCCCGCCACCTCGGAGGCGGCGGCGCTGCTGCAGGCAAACGGCGTGCTGTATCTGCCGGGCAAGGCCTCCAACGCAGGCGGCGTGGCAACCTCGGGGCTCGAGATGAGCCAGAACAGCGAGCGGCTGCACTGGAGCTTCGACGAGGTGGACGCGCAGCTGAGAACCATTATGGTGGACCTCTACCACCACATCGACGACGCGGCGAAGCGTTACGGCAGAGAGGGCAATTACGTGGACGGCGCGAACATCGCCGGATTCGAAAAAGTATTTGACGCGATGAGCATGCAGGGCATCGTATAAAAGGAGGATATAAAAATGAAAACGGTATCGGATACGTTCGGAAGTCTGGTATTTGACGACAGAGTGATGAAGGCGACGTTATCCGCAAAGGTATACGCTTCGCTGAAGAAGACGATAGACGAGGGCAGGCCCCTGGATCCCGGCGTCGCGAACGCCGTGGCCTCCGCCATGAAAGACTGGGCGGTGGAAAAGGGCGCCACCCACTACACCCACTGGTTTCAGCCGCTGACCGGCATCACGGCCGAAAAGCACGACAGCTTCATCTCCCCCGCCCCGGACGGCGGCGTGATCATGGAATTTTCGGGCAAGGAACTCATCAAGGGCGAGCCCGACGCGAGCTCCTTCCCCTCCGGCGGCCTTCGCGCCACGTTTGAAGCGCGCGGCTACACGGCATGGGATCCCACCTCTTACGCGTTCATCAAAGATAAAACGCTGTGCATCCCCACCGCGTTCTGCGCCTACGGCGGCGAAGCGCTGGATAAAAAGACCCCCCTGCTTCGCTCGATGGAAGCGCTCAGCAAACAGGCGCTGCGCATACTGCGGCTGTTCGGCAACACCGAAGCAAAACGCGTATACACAAACGTGGGCCCGGAGCAGGAATACTTTCTTGTTGACAGGGCCATGTATGAAAAACGCCTCGACCTGCGGCTCACCGGGCGCACGCTGTTCGGCGCGCCCGCGCCCAAGGGGCAGGAGATGGACGACCACTATTTCGGCGTCATCAAACCCCGCGTGGCGGCCTATATGGCGGAGCTCAACGACACGCTGTGGGATCTTGGCATCCTCGCGAAAACGGAGCACAACGAGGTGGCGCCCGCGCAGCACGAGCTCGCGCCCATCTATACGACCGCAAACCGCGCCACGGACCACAACCAGCTCACGATGGAGATCATGCAGAAGGTCGCGGCAAAGCACGGGCTGGTGTGTCTGCTGCACGAGAAGCCCTTCGCCGGCGTGAACGGCAGCGGCAAGCACAACAACTGGAGCATCGCCACCGACGCGGGTCAGAACCTGCTCTCCCCCGGCGAAACGCCGTATGAAAACGCGCAGTTCCTATTGTTTTTGTGCGCGGTGATCAAGGCCGTGGACGACTATCAGGATCTGCTGCGCATCTCTGTGGCAACCGCGGGCAACGATCACCGTCTGGGCGCGAACGAAGCGCCGCCCGCTGTGGTATCGGTATTCCTCGGCGACGAGCTGACCGCCGTACTGGAGGCCATCGAGACCGATACGCCTTATAAGGGAACCGAAAAGACCCAGATGAAGCTGGGCGTGGACGCGCTGCCCAAATTCAACCGCGATTCCACCGACCGCAACCGCACCTCCCCCTTCGCGTTCACCGGCAACAAATTCGAGTTCCGCATGCTCGGCTCCTCCAACAGTATCGCCTGCGCGAACATCATGCTCAACGCCGCCGTGGCGGAGTCTCTGAAGATATACGCCGACCGGCTCGAGGGCGCGGCGGACTTTGAAACGGCGCTGCACGAAATGATCAGAAAGACCATTCAGGACCACAAGCGCATCATCTTCAACGGCAACGGCTACGACGACGCCTGGATCAAAGAAGCCACCGAAAAGCGCGGCCTCACCAACTACCGCACCACGGCGGACTGCATGCCGCACCTGCTCGACAAAAAGAACGCGGATATGCTGATCTCGCACGGCGTATTCTCGCAGGCGGAGCTCACCTCCCGCTGTGAGATCATGCTGGAAAACTATATCAAGACCATTCTGATCGAGGCGCGCACGATGCTGGATATGGCCAGAACGCAGATCGCGCCCGCGGCCGAGAGCTACGCTTCCACCCTCGCGCTGAACGCCGCGCGCATCAAGGCGCTCGACGGCGGCATCCCGTGCCGGTACGAGACCGGCCTTGCGGCAAAGCTTTCGGCTTTGACCGACGAGATCACCGAAAAGACCGACGCGCTCGATAAGGCCGTGCGCGAGGCCGGAGACCCCACGGACGTGATCGCGACGTCCGCCTATATCAAAGATACGGTGCTGCCGGCGATGGAAGCGCTGCGCGCCGTTTGCGACGAGGCCGAAACCGTTACGGCGAAGGACTTCTGGCCCTTCCCGAGCTATGCGGAGCTGCTGTTCGGCGTATAAACGATAAAAACCAAACGGAGGACCGTTTTTATGATCACGGAAGAACTCACAAAACTGATCGATTCATCGGTGACCGCCGAGGTGTTCGGGGTATGGTTCCTGATCGGCGCGGCGCTGGTATTCCTGATGCAGGCAGGCTTCGCCATGGTGGAGACCGGCTTTACAAGAGCTAAGAACGCCGGCAATATCATCATGAAGAACCTGATGGATTTCTGCATCGGCACCGTGGTTTTCGTGCTGCTCGGCTTCAGCCTGATGATGTCGGAAGATTACGTTATGGGGCTGGTCGGCGTACCGAATCTGGCGATTTTGACCGATTTCGGCGCGTTTCTGCAGAGCGGCAGCGCACCGTCCTTCGTATTTAACCTTGTATTCTGCGCCACCGCCGCCACGATCGTTTCCGGCGCGATGGCGGAACGTACCAAATTTCTTTCTTACTGCATTTATTCCGGCGTGATCTCGCTGTTCGTGTATCCGGTGGAGGCCGGCTGGGTGTGGAACCCGCAGGGCTGGCTGGCGCAGATGGGTTTCCACGATTTTGCGGGCAGCGCAGCGATCCACTCCGTGGGCGGCCTCACCGCGCTGATCGGCGCGATCATGGTGGGCCCGCGCATGGGCAAATACATAAAAGAGGCAGGCGGCAGAGTAAAAAAGGTAAACGCGATCCCGGGACACTCCATCACGCTGGGCGCGCTGGGCTGCTTCATCCTCTGGTTCGGCTGGTACGGCTTCAACGGCGCGGCGGCATGGGACGGCGGTTCACTTGCCTCCATATTTGTGACCACCACCGTGGCGCCCGCCGTGGCCACCTGTGTGACGATGATCTTTACGTGGATCAAAAACGGCAAGCCGGACGTTTCCATGTGCCTGAACGCTTCCCTTGCGGGGCTTGTGGGCATCACCGCCGGGTGCGACGCGCTGGATGCGCTGGGCGCGGCGATCGTAGGTACCGTTTCGGGCCTCTTAGTGGTGATCGCCGTTGAGGTGCTGGATCTGAAGCTGCACATCGACGATCCCGTAGGCGCGGTGGGCGTGCATTTCGCAAACGGCGTATGGGGCACGCTGGCGGTGGGTCTGCTGGCGAACCCGGCGGCGCCCGCGGGGCTCGGCGGCCTGTTTTACGGCGGCGGCTTCAGGCTTTTCGGCGTACAGACGCTGGGCATCGCGGCGATCCTGACGTGGACCGCGGTGATGATGACGCTCACCTTTACGGTGATCCGCAAAACCGTTGGGCTGCGCGTATCGGTGGAAGAAGAGATCAAGGGCCTCGACAAAACGGAGCACGGCCTGCCGAGCGCTTACGCCGATTTCGTGCCCGCCGTTGAGAATCTGGATTACGGTTATCCCGAGGCCGAGGCCGTGGCGGGAGACGTGCCCGTCGCCGAGGCCGTGCCGGTGAGAAGGGAGCCCGCGTTTACCGAGGGCGCGCCCAAATTCACCAAGGTGGAGATCGTTTGCAAGGAATCGCGCCTTGAACCGCTGAAGACGGCGATGCTGGAGCTCGGCATCACGGGCATGACGGTTTCGCACGTGCTCGGCTGCGGCATACAGCAGGGCAAGCCCGAATACTATCGCGGCGTTCAGGTGGAGGTGAACCTGCTGCCAAAGGTACAGGTGGATATCGTTGTGAGCAAGGTGCCCGTGCGCAGCGTGATCGAAGCCGCGAAGCGCGTGCTCTACACCGGGCACATCGGCGACGGCAAGATATTCGTATACGACGTAGAAAACGTTGTGAAGGTGCGTACCGGCGAAGAGGGCTACGACGCGCTTCAGGACGTTGAATAAAAGGAGGGCAGAAGGCATGTTTACCGAACCGACCGACCGCGCTGTGCGGGAATGGGAAGAACAGATCTTCTTTTCGGATCCGGCGGACGAGCCGGAGCTTGACGCCGCGTATACGGGCCGCCTTTACGGGGAAATGTACCGCTCCACGTCGCTGAACGACGGGTACGCGCTGAACACGACCGCGTGGGACTGAAGATTCAGAGCGGAGAGCGGAGAGCGGAGATAATTCGGAATTCGGAATGCGGAATTCGGAATTATTATCCATAAACCGATCATGGATCTCGTTTCCGGTTCTGCCGGAACAGGAGGGAATATAAAATGTGTTCCATTATAGGATATTGCGATCCGGCGTGGAAGAGCGAGGCTTTCCGCGAGGGATTTGAGAAAACGAAGTCGCGCGGGCCGGACGACACCCGCGTGATCGATACCGGCGCGGGCGCGCTGGGCTTTCACAGGCTTTCGATTATGGGTCTGCACCCCGAGGGGATGCAGCCCTTCCTGCTGCACGGGGACGCCGCCGTATGCAACGGCGAGATCTACGGCTTTGAGACCATCCGCGAGGACCTGAAGAAAAAGGGCTATACGTTTGAGAGCGATTCCGACTGCGAGGTGCTGCTTCCGCTCTGGCGCGAGTACGGCACGGATATGTTCGGAATGCTGGACGCCGAATACGCCTGCGTGATCTACGACGGCAAAAGCCGCAGCTTCATCGCGGCAAGGGACCCCGTCGGCATCCGTCCGCTTTACTACGGTTACGGCAAAAACGGCGCGATCATATTCGCCAGCGAGCCGAAAAACCTGACGGGGCTCACCGACAGGATCCTGCCGTTCCCGCCCGGCCATTACTATAAGGACGGGGAATTCATTTGCTACAGCGATATCGCCGCCGTGGACGAAGTGTGCCGCGACGACCTTGAGACCGCCTGCGCCCATATCCGCGAAAAGCTGACCGCGGGCGTGAAAAAACGCCTCGTGGCGGACGCGAAGGTGGGCTTTCTGCTTTCCGGCGGGCTCGATTCCTCTCTGGTGTGCGCGATCGCCGCGAAGGAGAGCAGGGAGCCGATCCGCACCTTCGCCATCGGCATGGAAAAGGACGCCATCGACCTCAAATACGCCCGGCAGGTGGCAGAATTCATCGGCAGCGACCACACGGAGGTATACATGACGCCCGAAGAGGTGCTCTCTTCGCTTGAAGAAG
>JAFRSZ010000167.1 GCA_017439205.1 Clostridia bacterium | reverse complement strand
CGATATGTGTTGGTGTTTCGCTTCGTAATTAACAGTTTCAAATATTATACGCGGCGGGGCGTCGAGACGCCGCCCCCTACGGGATGGTATCCCGAACCGAGCGACAAATCCCAATTTGAAAACCCGGTCTGTTTCCGAAGAAACAGACCGGGCAAAGGTTATTTCATTGTTTCAAAAGATCGGTCAGCCGATCTTGGCGAACAGGTCCTTGATCATCTTGAACAGGCTGTGGATGCCGTACAGGAACTGGGCGAACCAGCTGGTGCCGTGACGGCGGCCGCAGTATTCGCAGATCGGGCCGCCTGCCTCTTCGGTCTCGGCAGCCTCGGCCTCCTGAACGGTGATGCCGCAGCGGGAGCAGGTCCCGTCAACGAAATCGTGGCCCAGAGGCGCGATCACTTCGGTATAGGTGCTGCCGCAGCCATTGGCGCAGGTATAGGTCATCACGCCGGGCAGCAGGCAGGTGGGCTCCGCAGTTACTTCGCTCGTGTACTCATGGCCTGTGGCGGGCAGAACCGTGCTGCTCTCGGTGATCTCATTCTCACAGGCCTCTTCGCTGAAGAGCTTGCCGCAGGCCTTGCACACGTAATATTCGATGTTGCCGTCCACGGTGCAGGACGCATCGTTCGCTTCGATCTTCTTGGGGGAGTGGCCCTTCGCGGGAACCACAAGATCTTCCTCGGTCAGCTCGGTGGAGCCGGACTGGTATTTGAAGATCCTGCCGCAGGTGCTGCAGGTGAAGTACTGGATGTTGCCGGCCTCGGTGCAGGTGGCGGCCTTCGCGGGCGTTCTGGTGAGGTCGTGCTTCGGATAAGCAATGGTCTTCGAGAAGCTGATCTCGTTCTCGCCTGCTTCATCGGTGAAGTACTTGCCGCAGATATCGCAGGTGTAGTATTCGATGTTGCCCTTTTCACCGGTGACGCAGCTGGGCTCCACAGCCTCGGTTTTGGTGAGGGAATGGCCGGCCTTGATCACCCATGCGCCCTCTTCGATATCGTTGTAATCGGCGTCCACGTATTTCACGAAATCGCCGGTTTCTCTGTCGTTCACAAAGTAGTATTCTTCATTGCCGTCCTTGGTGCAGGTGGCTTCTTTGGCGGGAACCTTCGTGAGCACGTAATCGGCGGGGATCACGATATCGGCTTCGCTCACCTCCACCCAGACGTCGGCGTCCGCGTCGTAGGCGATCAGCGCGCCGCAGACGGAGCAGGTGTAATACTCGATGTTGCCGTCGGTGTAATCGGTGGCTTCCACAGCCTCCACCTTGGTGGCTTCATCGGGGATATGGCCGGCGGCGGGGATCACGATCTCTTCGTCCGTTGCGGGAACGTAGGTCTCGCCGTCAAGAAGGAACTTGTCGCCGTGTACGCCGATGTAATACTCCACGTTGCCGTCTTCGGTGCAGGTGGCGTCTTTCGCGTCGACCTTCGTGTAGGTGTACGGCAGCACGGTAACGGCGGCGGTGACTCTGGTGTTGGCGGCGGGGCATCTGATCTCAAGGGAGGTCTCGCCCTCGGCAAGCGCGGTCAGGGTGCCGTCCGCGTCAACGCTCGCTACGGTATCGTCCGCTACGGTGAAGGTCAGCTCGGCGTCTTCGGGATCAACAGTAAAGCTGTAATCGTTCACGGTGAACACGTCGCCCACGTACATATCGATATCGGGCACTTCCATGATCACGGTATCATCGTCCACGGTCTCGGTGTAGGCCTTGATGCGGGCCACGCCGCGGGATTCCATGCTGGAAAGATTGCCGGAGCCGTTGATGAAGTAGGAGCTGTCGTCCTCCCAGGTGACGTTGTTCACGAACCAGCCGTTCTCATGGTTGGAATACTTGTCGTAAGAAATGATAACGGCCTTGTCGGAACGGATCGCCACGGCAAATTTATCGCCGGCTTCAAGCGCTACGGGATTTGCAAGCTCAATGGTATACATACCGGCAAAGGTGGTGGCGCCTTCGGTGTGCGCGCTCGCAACGGGCTCCCATGACGCAAAGCTGTCGTTTGCGCCGGGATTCACGTAGATATCAACGCTGTAGTTCACGTTCGCGTCTTCGGGGAACACCACGCTCACGGCCTTGAGCAGCTCGCTGCCCTTTGCCTCAAACTTATTCACCGCGCCGAATACCTTGGCGGAGGGATAGTAAAGGGAGCCGCCGTCGTAGAAATAGTTGTTGTCGTAAGCGCCGACCTTATCCATGATGGCGATGAAGGCGGTGGAATCCATGGTCTTTTCTTCATAAGACATCCAGAAATAGCCGTTCATGCCCCAGTCGTCGCCCCAGGAGTTCCGGATCAGCCACGCGCCGTCGTGCTCGGGCTGATGCTTGCCGCCGAAGTTCTCTTTGGCATAATTGTCGTCCCAGCCCACGATGGCTATGGCATGGCCGCCGCCGTTGCCGTTTCCGTCGTAAGGATCGGAACCGGTGTAATAGTTCACGGTATATTCGCCGGTATCAACGTCTTCCGTTTCATAAATACAGCTGTAATAATGCGTATAGCCGGTGGAAGCCGCGCCGTTTTCGATGATGGCGGCCTTGAGCTTCTCGGCGTCTTCACGGATGTTGATGGCGTAATAGCCGTTGATGATGTAATCGTTGTAGTCCGTGGCAAGAGAAGCGTCCCAATCGGAATCCAGCGTCTCTTCGATGTCGCCGTAATTATCGTATACGAAATTGGGGTTTGCATTCTCGGGGGCGACGCCGTTCCAGTGGGAGAACACGTTCATGGCGTAGTCCGAGCGGCCGCCGTTGATCAGATCGCCGTCGTTGCGGTAGCTGCCCTCGCCGGGGGTGATGTTGCCCAGCGGGTCCACGGTGGGATGGTACATGTAATAAATGAGCTGCATCTCGGAGAGGTCGATCTCATCCTTGTCTGCAAGGCCCTGCATGATGAGGTTGCTCTCCACTGCGGCGATGGTGCCGAACGACCAGCAGGAACCGTAGGGGTTCTGGTCGCGCGCGGCGGGCATACGGTCCACCAGGCTGAAATCGGCGGGGATGGAAACGGCAGCGCCGCCTTCGCCCTCTCCGCCCTCGCCCAGCGACGGGGCAGCGTAATCGCCGAGGCCGACGTAGGCGTTCACATAAGCGGGCTCATCCGCCGCAAGAACGGCGGGCGCCGCCATGGGAAGCACGCTCAGGACCATGAGGATACTGAGAATTATACTGATGGTTTTCTTCAAAATGAAACACTCCTTCATTTTTAGTCTATTATATAATACTATATAGATTTGCAAATTTCAAGTATTTTTCGGAAGAATCACGGCGATACGCTCAAATTACAGTTTATCGCTCTGACCGATTAACAATTAACGATGAACAATTAACAATTTCGGAAAACGCTGCGCGTTTTGATTATATAAAAAAGCTTTATAAAAGAAGGAAAAGCTTTCGTATCCGATGAGTATAATCGGGTAAGGGCGGATTCTCACCTGTCGGTTCGGTCGGTGCTTCTGTGGCATACGCCACAGAGATCGCCACCGGCGATCCGCACCCTTCATCAATTGTTAATTGTTAATCGTTAATTCTTCATTGACGCGCGCTGTGCGCTAAATTCCAATTTCTCCTTGCGCAACGCTTTCATCTATGTTAAAATAGATTATCTGCTGATTTGGAGGCGTGCGTATGGGCAAAGTGAAAAGCTTTACCGATAAGGTCTGGTACGGCACCGGCGCGATCGGGCTGGACCTGAGCTACGGCATGTTTTACGAAAAGCTCTATTACTATCAGACGAACATTCTGAAGCTGGACACGAAATTCCTTCTGATCCTTTCCTCTCTGGCAAGGGTTTGGGACGGCGTGAACGACCCGATGATGGGTTCTCTGGTGGATAATACGAACACGAAATTCGGGCGCTACCGCCCGTGGGTGGTCACCGGCGCGTCGCTCAACGCGGTGGTGCTGTTCTTCCTGTTTTTCAACCCCGGCATGAAGCTCGGCGCGGGCGCCGTGGGGATCTACATATACGCCGCCTTTATGTACGTGCTGTGGGGCATGACGAACACAGCCGCGGACATCCCCTACTGGAGCATGGTGCCCAGCTTTACCACGGACCCGAAGGAGCGAAGCCTTCTTTCCACCGTGGCGAGGGCGTTTTCGGGCCTCGGGCAGGGCATCGTGAGCATCATTTCTCCGGTGATCCTGAATAAATTCGGCACGTACAACAGCGCCACGGACGTCTACGACTGGACCGCGAAGGGCTATATCGTTTGCGCCTCGGTGTTTGCCGGGATGCTCGTATTCTTCGCCCTGTTTTCGATGAGCCGGGTAAAGGAGACCGTGCACGTAAAAGAAAAAGAACGGTTTTCTTTCCGCACGATCTTCGACGTGCTCCGCCAGAACGACCAGCTCAGGGTGTTCATCCTGTTCGCGCTGCTTTCCAACACGGGCTTCTACACGGTTTCCGGCGTGAAGGACCATTTCTTCAACGTGGTTGTGGCGGCGGAATCCAACGCCGGATGGTTCACGCTTTCCAAATTCAACCTGTTCATGACGGCGGGCTCGGTGCTCGGCCTCGTGGTGGTGCCGATCATGCTGAAATTCACCAGCCGCCGCAGGATCTACCAGACTTCGCTGCTCGTAGCCATTGCGGGCTACGCGGGCATGTCCTTCTCGGGCCTTGCGCATCAGTGGCTTCTGATGAGCATCTCTTACTTCATCAACCAGATCGGCACGGCCTCGATGTTCGTTTCGCAAACGGTATTCCTTTCCGACGTGGTGGATTACGGCGAGGTGAAGATGGGAAAGCGCAAAGAGAGCGTTACCTTCTCGATGAAGGGCTTTTTGCAGAAGAGGGCCTACACCGTGCAGACCATCATACTGAACCTTACGCTTTCCGTTGTGCGTTACAATAAAGAAACGGATCTGATCTCCTCCGGCGCGCAGACGCTGTATTCCCGGCGCGTGGTGAACGGCATCAAGGGGATCATGTATATCGTGCCCGCCATCTGCTTCATTCTCTCGCTGATCGTATTCTCAACAAAATTCAAGCTCCACGGCGCGTATATGGAAGACATTACCGCCCAGGTGACCGCCGCGCGGGAGGCCCGCATCAGAGCAGCCGAAACCGGCGCAGAGGAGGCGGGATCATGAGCGAAACGGCCCTTGCATCCCCGGGCGTAAAAAAAGAGAGCAGCGGCGTCACCTCGTCAACGCTCAAGATCATCGCCATCGTAACGATGTTTCTGGACCACTTCGCGGTGGTCTTCGGCGACGAGCTCTATGAAGCCCTCCCCTTTCTGAACGCGAACGGGTTCGAGGTGCTGCGCGTGATCGGGCGGCTCGCCTTCCCGATCTTCGCCTTCATGATCGCCGTGGGCGCGACGTATACGAGCAACATCTATAAATATATGGGCAGGCTGCTGGCGTTCGCCATTATCTCTGAGATCCCGTTCGATCTGGGCCTGTACGCCACGCCCCTGAACGAGGTGCTGCACGAAACCGAGCACCAGAACGTGTTCTTCACGCTGTTTCTGGGCCTGATGAGCATCTTTGTTTATGAGAAACTCAAAGATTTCAATCTGGAATTCCTCGCTTTCCTGTTTTTGCTGTTCGCCGCCTTCGCCGCAGAAAACCTGCTCAAAACCGACTACGGCGCCATGGGCGTGCTGTGCATTTTCCTGTTTTACGTTTTCGTCAACGCGCCGGTCGGCGTAAGGCAGGTCGGCATCGTGCTCACCGCCGTGCTGATCAGCGTGATGCTCACGTTCTCCCCCTATATCGAAACGGCCTGGACGTATTCCGGCCGCGAGGTACACCTGTACAATTTCGATATTTCCGCCCGCGTCAATACGGTGGAGCTCTACGCCGCGTTCTCTTCGCTGCTGCTTCTGTTCCACAAGGGCGTGAAGGGCCGCAAAATGAACCGCTGGTTCTTCTACATTTTCTACCCGGCGCACATATTGCTGCTCTGGGCGGTACATACGGTTATATTTAAATGAGAAGTTATTTCGAGAGCAGAGAAAATCTTTAATTCGGAATGCGGAATTCGGAATGCGGAATTCATTTTTCATCATTCTGAACATTCCTCTTTTCTGATTTCAACCATCTCCGCCCTCTGCTCTCCGCTCTCATATCTCCGCTCTGAACAATTACGAATTCCGCATTCCGAATTCCGAATTAAAAAAACCTCTTGACAAACCCGATTCTTTCTGCTAATATATGTGCACAAGTTAAGCAGACGGTTCGGCGTTTCACCCTGCGAATTCCGTTTTTCAGGGTTTAATATAAATGAAAAGGCGTAAACTGCGCCGATTTCATGTATATTTCACGCGGGCCGGATCGCCCGCGTTTCTTTTTTCGGGAAAGCGCTGAAAACCGGCGCGGCCCCGTACACTAATTTCGGAGGTGCTTTCGTATAGCTATCAAGGAACTGCAAATCAATGAGGAAATCAGAGACAAAGAGGTGCGCGTGGTCACGGACGCCGGCGAACAGCTCGGTATTATGAGCGCGGCGCAGGCCCAGACCATCGCAAACCAGAGAAATCTGGATCTTGTAAAGATCGCTCCTCAGGCAACGCCTCCCGTTTGCAAGATCATGGACTACGGGAAGTACAGATTTGACGCCCAGAAGCGCGAAAAGGAAGCAAAAAAGAACCAGAAGGTGATCGAGATCAAAGAGGTGCAGCTCTCTCTGAACATCGACACGCACGACCTTGAAACCAAGATCAACCACGCGATCCGCTTTCTGAAGGCGGGCAACCGCGTAAAGGTTTCGATCCGGCTTCGCGGCCGTGAAATGGCTCACCCCGAAAGAGGCATTGAGATCATGGAGCAGTTTGCCGAAACCGTAAGCGAATACGGCACGGTAGAAAAAGCCCCCAAGCTTGAAAACCGCAACATTCTCATGTTCATCGCTGCAAAAATCGCAAAATAACGCCCGCTTCTCACGGGAAGCAAATATTGAAGGAGGAAAAAAACCATGCCCAAAATCAAGACCAATTCCGGCGCGAAGAAACGTTTCAAGCTTTCCAAAAACGGTAAGCCGATCCGCGGCCACGCTTACAAATCCCACATTCTGAACAAGAAGACCACCAAGAGAAAGAGAAACCTGCGCAAGAGCGTTGTGGCCGACAAGACCAACGTAAAGCAGATCAAGCGTCTCATTCCCTACAAATAATTTCAGAAGGATCAACGGAGGTATAAGTTATGGCTCGTATTAAAGGCGCTCTGATGACGCGCAAAAGAAGAAATAAGACCCTGAAGCTGGCGAAGGGCTACTACGGCTCCAAGAGCAAGCTGTTCAAAACCGCGAAGCAGGCCGTGATGAAGAGCGGCAACTACGCGTATATCGGCAGAAAGCAGAAGAAGAGAGATTTCCGCCGTCTGTGGATCACCCGCATCTCCGCCGGCTGCAAGCTCAACGGCATGAATTATTCTACCTTTATGAACGGTCTCAAGAAGGCCGGCGTCACGCTGAACAGAAAGATGCTCAGCGAGATCGCCATCGCCGATCCCGCCGCTTTCACCGCCCTCACCGAAAAGGCGAAGGACGCGCTGAAATAAGCAGGTTTTACCGTTATCCCGGTCTCCGTGTTTTCGGAGGCCGGTTTTTTTCTTTTTCATTTTTCATTTAATATTGCATTTAACCCATCAACATGCTAAACTATGTTAAACCGGCTTGAAGGAGAGATATTTATGATATGCCCGCATTGCCAACAGACGAACCCGGATGACGCGCTTTTCTGCCAGAACTGCCGCGCGTCGCTGCGGCAGGCCGCAAACGGAAACAGAAAAAAAAGCAATAACAGATCCACGGTCATCATTGCCGTCGCTCTGGGGCTTGTGATCGTGGCGGCGGCGGTATTCGCGGTGCTGATCCTATTAAAGGATAAACCGGCAGGCAAAAAAGACACCGAAGGATCTACCGCAGCGACCGCCGAAGCCGCAACGGAAGAAAGCACCACCGCGCCGGTCACCGAGGTCTCTGCGGAGCCCACCACCATCGTGATCCGGCAGGAAACCACATCGAGCGTGACGGTTTCCACCCTTGCCCCCTACTCTACCACGGCGACCGACTGGCGGAACGCGCCGTCCAACCAGCTTTACCGGCCGCCGCAGTCGTCCTTCCTGACCGCGCAGTATCAGGCATACGTTTACTGTACTGATACCGACGTGCAGAATTACGTAAAAATGCGGCTCGGCCCTTCCAAAACCGCGTTCAACACGGTGGGTACGCCGATACCGAACTATGAAATCGTTACGGTGGAAACTTCCTCGATAAACGGCTGGTCCCTTTGTTATTACGCAAACAGCGCCACCGAGGGCTGGATCCGCAGCGATTTCCTGTTCAGGGACGCCTCCAAACTGCCGGGCCAGACCACGACCGCGGCAACGCAGCCCACGACCGCATCCTCCTCCGGCGGCGACCTGACCGTCCACAGAGACGACGGCTACGATTACGTGCGCAGCGGCTATTACCGCGTCGTTACCGGCGACGGCGATCCGCTCCGCCTGCGCGAAGACCCGAACATGAACGGCAAAGTCATATACAGAATTCCCGAAGGAACGATCGTTCTGGTGGAGGAAAACACCTATTACGTCAACGGCTGGGTATACGTCAATTTCGAGCAGAACGGCCACCACGAGGGCTTTGTGTATTTCCAGTATCTGCAGCCGACTTTCTGACGTGCGGCGTATGGCCGTCCGGCAAAACGGTTTTCAGCGCAAAAACTCCATACAAAAGATCCCTGAACTTTCTTCGTTCAGGGATCCCGTTTTTTGAGCAGATGAATTAATTGGAATTTAGCGCACGGCGTGCGCCAATGAAAAATTAAGAATTAACAATTGATGAAGGGCTACGCCCTTACCCGATTTTACTCATCGGATAAGCAGGTTTTTCCAGCTTTCGGAAAGCTTTTTTATAAAATCAAAACGCGCAGCGTTTTCCGAAATTGTTAATTGTTCTTTGTTAATTGTTAATTGAACAGCGCGCTGAATTCCAATTTGCTCTCCCCGCGCCGTTGTCTTTTTCCGGACCGTATCAGTCCGGGCTCGATTCGCCGCTGCGCACAAGGTCGATGGCGCTCTGGCGGTCTTCCGAAAGCTTTATGTTGCTCTCTCCGTATATGAGCTTCTGTAAGGCGCGCGCGTCCGCGGGAAAATCCACGATCCACACCCAGGCGCTGCCGTTATAATCCATGCGGTTCTCTTCCAGCGGGAACCCGGTGGACACCAGCTCGTACCGGTGCCACCTGCCCGTGAGCGCCTGCGTGCCGAGACTGATGATCTCGGCGGCGGAGCAATCCGTTTTTACATACTGCTTCAACGTCTGCACAAGGCCGGGCAGCTCGGCGAGGGATATGTTTTCCACCTTTTCCGCCAGCGCGGCGATAAACTGCCGCTGGCGGCGGGTCCGGCTGATATCGCCGTCCGCGTCGCAATAACGGATACGACAGTATAAAAGCGCCTGCGTGCCGTCCAGAAGCACCTCGTCGCCGTAATCGTAGAGATGCTCCAGACCTTCGTCGTCCGCCAGTCCGTTGATCGCTTCCATCTCGTAGTATTTCACCGGCAGCGTCACGCCGCCGAGCGCGTCCACGACCTCCACGAAGGTGTTGAAATTCACGGTCACGTAATGGTCGATCTTTATTTTATAATCGTTCTGCACCGTGTCGATCAGGCAGTTGATGCCGCCGTTCACGTACGCCGCGTTGATCTTCGCCGCAGTCTGGATGCTCCCGGTGCTGATATAGGTATAACAGTCCCGCATGATGGAGGAAAGATATATCTTCTGTTCGGTCTTGTTGAGGCTGACGATCAGAAGCGCGTCCGAATGCTCCGCGGTGGCGTCAAGGCCGGCGACCAGAACGTTGATCACGTCGTCCCGCTGCATCAGGGAATTGCCGGTATCCGTAGTCGCCCAGTTTTTCAGCAGCGTGTACAGATCGCCGTCGCTGCGCAGCTCCTCGAGCGTATCGATCTGTTTTTTCCGCTCTTCATCGCTGTCGAACAGATCGCGGAAGATCCCGTTTTCTCCCGTAAAAACATCCACGTCGAATGAAAAAATATACTTCAGCGTCAGGAGCGCCGCCGTGACCGTAAGAAACAAAATGAGAACGACAAGAAAAACCTTCAGGCCCGTCTGTTTTCTTTTTTTCTTTTTTTTATCTGCCATACGCCCCTCCCCGAACGAAACTTTTTGAGCCATTATACAGTATAACTTTAAAAATAATAAAAAAAAATGAAAAAAATTTAAAATTTATAAAAATTTTTTGTATTTTCTATTGATTTTTTCAAAAATTATTTATATTATATAAATAATTATAAAATAAAGTGTTTGTGAAAGGAATACTGCCATGCCTGAATTTTCTTACGAGATCAAAAAACATATCGGCGTTATTTCCGAAGGCTCCGGCGGCTGGACCAGAGAACTGAACCTGATCAGCTGGAACGGTAAAGAGCCGAAATACGACATTCGCGACTGGGGCCCCGAACACGAAAAGATGGGAAAGGGCATCACCCTTTCCGCGAAAGACGTGAAGGCTCTGCAGGAGCTGTTCGCCGGCATCGAGGAAGAATGATCTGAAAAGGGAGCGTTCACACGCTCTTTTTTTCTTTTCCGCACGCTTTTCAACATGGAACGGAACTTTATTTTCAAACCGTACAGCGCGTCTACGAATACGGAGTTAAAAGAGGCCGTCCGGCTTTCTTCCGGGCCGGTCTGGGACGTTATCTGCGCCGATATGCAGACCGGCGGCCGCGGCAGACGGGGCAGCGCCTTTTTCTCCCCCACCGGCGGGGCGTATTTTTCCGCCGCGTATCCGCTCGGGAACGAAGCCGGCAACGTCCCGTTTTTAACGCTGCTGGCAGGTCTCGCCGCCGCCGAAACGCTGGACGCCTGCGGCGCGCTTACGCTGATCAAATGGCCGAACGACCTGTATCTGCACGAAAAAAAGCTCTGCGGCATCTTAACGGAGCTTGTTTCTCTTCCCGCCGGGAACACGGCTGTGGTGGGCGTGGGCGTCAACCTGCGTCTGCAAAAAGAGGACCTGCCGCCTCAGCTGCGCGAAACGGTCACTTCCCTGCAGTTGGAAAACGTACCCCTGCCAGAAAGAGATACGCTGGTAAAAGAGATCGTTGCGCGGCTCGACGCCTTCGTTTACGAAGAAAACGCCCTGCAGAACACCGCCGTTTACACCGAACGCATCAATAAACGCGCCTATCTCACGGATAAGCGCGTAAAAACCGTCTCAGAAGGGGCGGAACATACCGGTACCGTAAAAGGCGTATCCCCGGACGGAAGCCTCGAATTGATCGAAAATACGGGAAAAATAAGACGTGTTTACAGCGGAACGGTAAATTGCCAATGAAAAATTAAAAATTAAAAAATAAAATTTCAGATTTCTGCAAATACTTCATTTTTCATTTTTCATCTGTTTAACAGATAAACCGAAACCGAATCGAAAAACCTTATTTACTTTACCACCCTTATTATATTTGCCGCGGCGAAGCCGTCCAGCGTTTCCAGCGAAGCGCGCAGCTCGCGTTCGGCGCGCCGGTCGGTGATAAAGGCAAGCTCGTTTTCCGGCGCGTTAAGGCGTGAGAGGAAACGTACGCCGTCGAACCGTTCGCGGATCGCCGCAACGGCTCTTTTTTTATCGTTTGCGTAACCGCGCACGTACAGGGCGGTAACGTACGCGTCGTAGGGCAGAACGGCGTTTTCGGCGGCATTTTCCCAACAATAGGCCGTATCGAAGCCGGGCGCGCGCACGCAGTCCAGAATATCGGCGGTCACGGCGCTGGCCGTGGCGTCTTTTCCGGCGCCGGGCCCGTAGAGAAGGACCTCGCCCACGCGGGTGCCGTACACCTTCAATGCGTTGAATACGCCCTCCACCGAGGCGAGCAGATCCTCTTTGCCTATCACGGCGGGTGAAACGCAGGCGTAGATCTTACCGTTTTCAAGCTTTTCGGCGCGTCCGAGAAGCTTGATTTTTGCGTTCGCGCCGCTCACGTATTCCACGTCCTCCGCCGAGATCGCCGTAACGCCTTCTGTGTGGATCTCGCTCGGGTAAATATGCCTGCCGGAACAGATCGACGCAAGGATCGCGGTTTTTCTCGCCGCGTCGAAGCCCTCGATATCGTCGGTGGGGTCTTTTTCGGCGTAGCCGTACTCCTGCGCGAGCGCCAGCGCGGCGGCGTTGGACATCTTATCCCTGATCATTTTCGTGAGAATGAAATTGGAGGTGCCGTTGAGGATCCCGGCAAAACCCGTGATCTCGTTCGCGGCAAGGCCGTAGAACATCGTGCGGATCACCGGGATACCGCCGCACACGGCCGCGCCGAACCGGAAGGACACGTTGTTCGCCCTCGCGGCGGCAAACAGATCCTCCGCTTTTTCGGCGACCAGCAGCTTGTTGGACGTTACCACGCTCTTTCCTGCGTTCAGGCACCGCATGCAGAACCCGTAAGCCGGATTCAGCCCGCCCATGGATTCCACCACGATACCTACCTCGGGGTCGCTGAGGATCGCCGTGAGATCGGTGACGCGCAGCGCTTCTTTTTCCGGGTCGTCGAACGCGCGGATATCCAGAATGTATTTTACTTCGAGTTTTTCGCCGTGCGCGCCTTTCAGAAGAACGTCCGGCGTGTTTTTTATGATCTCGTAAACGCCCGTACCTACGGTACCGCAGCCCATGATCGCGATTTTCATATGCGTTTTACCTCGCTTTCGATGCATTTTATTTTACAATAAATGTATAAAAATGTAAAGACTTTTTTTGATCTGCCGCTCTCGCGCGCAAAAATGCACTAAAATATTATAATATAAAAAAACTTTAAGTTATTATATATTTATAGTTGATTTAAATCATAAATTATGCTATAATGATTTTCATATCAATCTGATTTTTGGGGGACCGTTTATGGACACGATGAGCGACGTCTGGAAAGAAGTGCTTGCCGTATGCAGAAAGAAAGTTTCCGATGTGATGTTCAATTTATGGATCGCGCCTCTGGAACTGATAAAATTCGAAAACGACACGTTTGTTTTTATGATCGGCACGGAATTCAAAAAAACCATCATCATGGATAAATTTTCATCCGTGATCAAAGAGAGCTTTGAGGAAGTGATGGGCTTCCCGGTGGAGATCGACATTCTGGTCAGCAATAAGCCCGTCAAACCCGAGCCCGAAAACAAAAACGAACCGGCGCACCCCGTCAACCGTGAATTCACGTTCGAAAATTTCATCGTAGGCTCTTCCAACCGCTTTGCCTACACGGTTTCTGTGGCGGTCACCGCAAACCCCGGCATCGCGCACAACCCGCTGCTGATCTACGGCAGATCCGGCCTCGGCAAAACGCATCTGATGCTCGCCATCGAGCACGAACTGCGCAGGAAGTACCCGGATATGGTGATCATCTATACCACCGGCGAAGACCTGATGAACGAGCTCCTGAAGGGCGTAAGGGTAAAAAACACGGTGCCTTTCCGCAATAAATACCGCAACGCGGACGCGCTTCTGGTAGACGATATCCAGTTCATACAGAAGAGCGATTCTTTCCAGGAGGAATTTTTCCACACGTTCGACACGCTCTACCGGGCGGGCAAGCAGATCGTGCTCACCTCCGACGTGCCGCCCCGCGATATGCAGATCCTCGACGAGCGTCTGCGCGGCAGATTCGAGCAGGGCGTTCTGGCGGACGTGCAGCCGCCGGATTACGATACCCGCAAGGCGATCATTCTGAAAAAATGCGAACAGCTGGGCATCGAGCTGGAAGACGATATCGTCGATTTCATCGCGCAGAACGTAAAGAACAACATCCGCCAGCTCGAAGGCACGGTCAACAAGATACTGGCCATCAAAAAAACCTATAACAGCGAATTCACGCTGGAGGAAGCCCGCAACATCGTGAACGACATCACGAACGACAGCCAGCCCGTTTCGGTCACCGTGGATAAGATCATAGATTATATCGCGAAGGCCTTCGGCGTATCCGCCGCGGATATCAAGAGCAACAAGCGGCAGGCGGATATCAACCTCGCGCGCCAGATCAGCATGTACGTGATCAAAGAGGTGACCACCCTCACGCTGCAGGATATCGGCAGCATCTTCGGCAAAAACCATTCCACGGTGCTGCACTCCATCAATCAGGTCAAATCCAAGCTGAACGAAAACCCGCAGGCCAAAGTGGTGACCATGGGCGCGATCAACGAATACAATAAAGACTGATTTATCAACATTTTTTTCCACTTTAAACATCGGCTTTTCAACACTTTCAACGCTATTCCCTTTTCGGCAGAAACCGTGCCGACGTTTCAAACAGAGTTTCATAAATCCGGTTTTCCGGTTTTTTCCATACATAAAAAAGCGTGTCCGGGGTTATGAACATTTTGAACATACGCTACTACAACTACATTTAAATATTTCTTTGATATTACGGATGGAGGAAAATCTTTATGAGGATCATTTGCGACACTGAAAAATTCACGGAGGTTTGTTTAAACGTCCAGCGCTGCATCCCGAACCGCTCGGTGATGCCGCACCTTGAGGGTATCCTGATCAAAACCACGGACGACGGCCGCATCGAGCTTTCCGGTTTCGATCTGGATATGGGCGTCACCACGTTTATGGACGTGCGCGTGGAGCAGCCAGGCGCCGTTGTTCTGAATGCCAAAACCTTCTGCGAACAGCTGCGGCATCTGCCGGAGGATACCGTTTATATCGACTGCGATGAAAAGAACATCTGCACGATCAGAAGCGGCGAACGCGAATATACGATGATCAGCCTTGACCCGGCGGAATATCCGGAGCTGCCGAAGATCACCGAGGAAGTGCCTTTTACGGTATCGCAGAAGGTGCTGAAAAACATGATAAAGCAAACGATCTTCGCCGTATCGGTGGACGATTCCAAAACCGTTCACAGGGGCATCAAGTTTGAGATTTCCGACGGCACCCTGCGCCTGATCGCGCTGGACGGTTACCGCCTTGCCATCCGTACGGAATTCACCGAGTATAAGGGCAACGACCTGAAGTTCGTGGTTCCGGCGAAGACGCTTTCGGAGATCGTCAAATTCATCGACGACGAAGACGCGTTCATCAGCCTTTCCATCGGCCGCAGGCATATCATATTTGAAATTGCCGGGTATACCATCATCTCCCGTTTGCTGGAAGGGGAATTTCTGGATTACCGCAGCGCCGTTCCCACCGCGAAGAGCACGGTGGTAAGGATCAACACCGCGAAAATGATAGAATGCCTTGAAAGCGCCTCCCCCATGGTGACCGAAAAAATGAAGAGTCCCATCCGCTTCATTTTCGATGAAGATACCGTTAAGATATCCACCGTTACGGCGCTGGGCAGCTATAAAGACAAGATCTCCGCTTCCATCGACGGCAAGCGTACCGAGATCGGCTTCAACAACCGTTTCGTTGTGGACGCGCTCCGCAGCTGCGAGAGCGACGAGGTGCTTATAAACCTGAACGGCCCGTTTGCTCCCGCCGTGATCGTGCCTACTGAAGGCGAACACTTCCTGTATCTGATTTTGCCCGTAAAGATCAAGAGCTAAGCGTAATATGAAAAAAATCAGAGTTAAACTGTTGGAGATCAGGGAAGAGCCGCTTTCCATCCGCACGGAGTTCATTAAGCTGGATCAGGCGCTCAAATTCAGTGGCGTCGCCGAGACCGGCGGCCACGCGAAGGAACTGATCGAGAAGGGCGCGATCCGCGTAAACGGCGAGGTATGTCTGTCCCGCGGCAAAAAGCTTTACCCGGGCGACAGCTTTGAATATAAAGACGTTAGGTTTGTAGTGGCCAGTGACTAGTGGCTAGTGACTAGTGGCTAGTGGCCAGTGGCTAGTGGCTAGTGGCTAGTGACTAGTGGCTAGTGGCTAGTGACTAGTGACTAGCAGATAGTGACTACCAATCACTGATTATTGACTACTTAATACTAACTGCTTAATATTAACTACTTACTACTGGCCACTGACTACTGGCCACTGGCCACTAGCCACTGACCACTAGCCACTGGCCACTGACTACTGGCCACTGACCACTAGCCACTAAAAAAAATGAATGTAACCGAACTGAAGTGCAAGAACTTCCGCAATATAAAAGACGTAACGCTGTGCCCGAGCGAAGAAGTGAATATCATTTTCGGCGAAAACGCGCAGGGCAAGACGAACCTCGTTGAGGCGATCTGGCTGTTTTCCGGCATGAAGAGCTTTCGCGGTGCGAAGGATCAGGAGCTGATCAGTCACGGGCAGGAGTTCGCAAAGCTGGAATTAAAATACAAAAACAGCGTGCGCGAGAATACGGCGCAGATCACCGTTACCAACAAGCGGCAGGCCGTTCTGAACGGCGTGAAGCTGCCGGGCGCGCCCGCGCTGATCGGCAAATTCAGCGCGGTGGTTTTCGCTCCTTCGTTTCTTTCGATCATCGAAAACGGTCCCGCGGAGCGCCGCAGGTTTCTGGATACCGCGATATGCCAGCTGAAACCCGCCATGGCGGGCACGGTGGCGGAATACGCGCGGATCCT
>JAFRSZ010000166.1 GCA_017439205.1 Clostridia bacterium | reverse complement strand
TTTGTTCATTGGGGACCTTCTTTGGATGTTCTTTCAAATTTTAGTTTGTCGCTGAGTTAGCAGTTTCTCTTTTTACGATATATCGCCTTACGGCGATGCGATATATTTGCTTCGCAAATGCGATATACGCTTCCCTCCGTTTGCGTGCGATATGATATGCATTCCTTTTCACGTGCCACAGGCACATATCGCGCCGAAGGCATATCGCATCCCGAAGGGATATATCGCGCATTCCGGCAGGAATGCATATCGCTGTCGCGCTATCAGCGCGACAAATTCCAATTTACCGCGCGCACCGGGCAATTTCTTCCACAAATATCGCGCCGGGCACGAGGCCGCTGGCCATGCGGGCGGCGGCGGTGGTATAAAAGGTGTTTCCGGTGAAAAATGCGTGGGGCGCGCCGGCGGCCAGCAGAACGCCGTCGAACAGCAGCGCGCAGGTATCCGAGATCACGGCGGCAAACTCGATATCGTGGGTCACGGCGAGCACCGTTTTCCCTTCGTCCGCCAGTTTGCGCAGGAGCTGCGCCAGACGCTGTTTGGAATAGGCGTCCAGCCCCTTGGTGGGCTCGTCCAGCAGCAACACGCGCGGCTCGGTGAGCAGCATCTTTACGATCGCGCACTTCTGGCGTTCGCCGCCGGAGAGATCCAGCGGGTTTTTATCGAGCAGCGGCGTGACGCCGTAGGCGTCGGCGGCTGTCGCGGCGGCTTCGGCGGCCGCCTCTTTTTTTTGTCCGCCGGCGTGCAGGATCTCTTCCAGGTCCTCGCGCACGGTATCCTTAATAAACACCGTTTTCGGGTCCTGCGGCAGCAGCGAGATCCCGTTTTTATAAAGGGAACCGCGCTTAAAATCTTTGATATCTTTGCCGTAAAGCTTCACTCTGCCGTGGTAGGGGCGGCGCACGCCGCAGAGCGTCTGCAGCAGGGTGGTCTTGCCCACGCCGTTTGCGCCCAGAATGCTGAAGACCTCCCCCTGCCGCAGGGTGAGCGAAAGGTCTTTGAGCACGTCGGCCCCGTCTTTGGTGTAGCGGAACCACAGCCCCTTTGCCGAGAGGGCCTCCGGCGCTTCGGTTTTTACGGGCTGCGGGGGCGTAAAGGGCTTCGGTTCATTCTTTAATGCGGTTTGCAGCAGCGTTTTGCCCTCGCGCACGTTCACCGGGCAGGGCGCGTCGGAATCCAGCGCTTTCCACAGCCGCGCGGCGGAGGGGAAGCCCATGAACAGACGGCTGTCTTTTAACGTCCGGCACACTTCGGCGGGCGGGGCGCAGGCGATCAGCTTCCCCGCGTCCATCGCGAGCACGGTATCTGCCAGCGAGAACACCTCTTCCAGCCGGTGCTCCGCCAGAAACACGGTGATGCCGAAATCGCGGTTGACGCGCTTGAGCGTATCCAGAAAGTTCATTGCGGTAATGGGGTCCAGCTGCGAGGTGGGCTCGTCCAGCAGCAGGAGTTTCGGGGATGTGATCACTGCGGCCGCGAGGCTTAACAGCTGCTTTTCGCCGCCGGAGAGCGATTCGGTGGCTGCGCCGAATTTTTCGGCAAGCCCGAAATAGCTGGCGGTCTCGCCGGTGCGGATGCGGATCTCCTCCTGCCCGAGACCCATGTTTTCGAGCCCGAAGGCCAGCTCATGCCACACCTTATCGGTCACGATCTGCTCGTTGGGGTCCTGCGTGACGAGGCCGATCTCGTTGGGTGCGGGCGCGTCGCCCATGTCCGGCGCAAAGCCGACGGTTCCGGCGAGCGTGCCGAAGGGCGCCAGCTCGGGCTTGAGCAGGCGCAGGAGCGTGGTTTTGCCGCAGCCGGTATAGCCGCACAGCAGATAAAACCCGCCGCGCTTCAGCGAGAAGGATACGCCCTCCAGCGCGGGCGTTTCGGTTTTGGGGTATGTAAAGCTCAGATCTTTGACCGTAAGCAGGTCCATCGGATGTTTTCCTCCGTTTCGATCAGAAAGGGTAAAAACGCCAGCGCGCCGAAGCAGATATAGGCAGCCAGCGGCAGCGCCGAAAGCGGCAGCGGCGTGGGGGTGGGGTAGAAGCTGAAGCGCAGCGCCCCGCCCGAGGAGGCCAGCCCCAGAAGCACGGCGCTGAGCAGCGTAAAACCGAGCAGAACGCCGTCGGAAAAGCGGAAGCGAAACACCGAAAAAGAGGTGCGTTTGCCGCGTCCCCAGCCGCGCGAGCGCATATGCCGACCGGTTTCCACCGCGTTTTCAAGGCTCCAGCCCACCAGCGCCGAATATACCTTGGCTCCGCTCACGAGGCTGTCGGCAACCGACCCGGTGGAGAACAGCCCCAGCGTTTTCTGCGTTTCGCGGGTCTTCTGCGCCTGCCGCTTCAATATCGGCACGTAGCGCAGCGCCACGCTTAATATCAGCGCCGTTTTCGGGGTGACGCGCCCGAACAGGTATAAAAACTTGTCGCCGGTAACGATCTTGGAATAGCTCTTGCTCCACATGAGCACCGCGATGATCATCGCCGCGATGAACACCCCGTAGGCCACCGCCTCCAGCGTGAAGGCGTTGCCGTTCACGAAAAACAGCGGGGTGCGGCCGTTGTGGGAATAGAGCGGGTTCGTGACCGCGATCAGCACCGAAAGGGGGATATAGAACTTCAGGTCGCTCAGCTTTTCACGCCGGTCTGTCAGCGTGGCGGCGAAAGCGCCGCTGCCGAGAAGCGAAAGCAGCACGATCACAGGGTTTCGCAGGAACATCGAGAACAGCAGCATCACGATAAAATACGTGAACAGCGGCAGCGGATGCACCTTGCCGAACGCGCGCACAAAAACCTCCCCCTTTCAGAATAATATAAAATATATTATCACAAAGGGGGAGAGGTTGTCAAATCGGAATTTACGTATTCAGCAGATACACCCCGAAATTCAGATATCCCGCGAACGCGACCCATATAAGGTAGGGTACCAGCAGCCATCCCGCGGCCTTTTTCGTACGAAAGAACAGGATCGCCGTCCACAAGATCGCCGCCCACAGAAGCAGCAGCCAGATAAACGCGAACAGGTAGTTCCTGATGCCGAAAAAAATGATCGACCAGAAAAAGTTGAAAAAGAGCTGGATGCCGTAGGCGAACAGCGCGTTCGGGCTCCGGCGCGGGGCGGTCCATACCAGATAGGCGGCGAAGCCCATCATAAGATAAAGCAGCGTCCACGCCACGGGGAACAGCCACGCGGGCGGCGAGAGCGGCGGCTTCAACAGCGTTTCAAAATCTTTCATGCCGCTGCGGGTCAGCAGGGCGGAAACCCCGCCGACGGCAAGGGGGATGAGAAGGCTGACAACCAGTTTTTTCCATTGGATCTTCATCGTATCACCGTAGGTAGGATATGCGGCGGAAGGAAGAATTATTCTTCAAATTACAGTTTGCCGCTGTGTTGGTGTTTACACTTTGCGATATATCGCCTTACGGCGATGCGATATATTTGCTTCGCAAATGCGATATACGCTTCCCTCCGTTTGCGTGCGATATGATATGCATTCTTTTCCACGTGCCGCAGGCACATATCGCACCGAAGGTATATCGCTTCCCGGAGGGATATATCGCGCATTTCGGCAGGAATGCATATCGCT
>JAFRSZ010000015.1 GCA_017439205.1 Clostridia bacterium | reverse complement strand
TCGACCGTACCGGCGGCGGAATAGCAGTAATACACCTTTTCGAGCTCTTTCATGAGCTCGTTTTCATTTTTGCCGTCCAGAGGGAAATACAGGATAACGCCTTTGTCGGTGTTTTCGGTAAACGCGGGATAGATCATGGGAACCTCCAAATACAATTAAGAATTAAGAATTAAGAATTAAGGATGAGGGATCAGAGCGGAGAGCGGAGATTTTTTTAATGCGGAATTCGGAATGCGGAATTCGGAATTTTTCATTTTTCATCATTCATCGTTCATCACACTATCGTGCGCATCCATATCTTTTTCTTCACCAGCACAAGGCCGAGAACGACCTTTAAGATCTCCAGCCCCATAACGGCCGGGTAGAGCGCGTGGATGCCCAGATGCGCGAAATAGAACAGCGCAAAGGCCGAGGGCACCATAAGGAACCACACGGAGCAGGAATCGAACAGAAACGTGATAAGCGTTTTGCCGCCGGAGCGCAGCGTAAAATACGAGGCGTTTGTGATCGCGTGCAGGGGCATCACGAAAGCGTACACGCGGATCAGGTACGCGGCAAGATCCTTGACCGTATCGGTGGTGTTGTAAAACCTTGTGACCACGTGGCCGCAGGCAAACATCACAACGCCCACGCCGATACTGAGGAGCGTAGTGAACATAAACAGCTTGCGCACGTTGTCTATGGCGGTGCGGTATTTTCCCGCGCCGAGGTTCTGCCCCACGATGATGCCGATGCTGACGCCCATGGCCAGAAAAGATACGCTGAACAGGTTGGTGACCGTGGAAGAGATGCTGTAAGCCGCTACCACGTCCAGCCCGTGCAGTGAAAACGCCACGCTCAGCGCGCTCATGCCGGAACTCCAGAGCACCTCGTTTATCAGCAGCGGCGAGCCCTTGAGCACCATGCTGCGCACAAGCGCGCCGGGAAGCTTCCCCTCCCGGTTGAAGAACCATGGGTGCTGCCTGCGCTTTACAACGATATATACCAGCAGGACGCCCATTTCCAGCACGCGGGAGATATTGGTGGCCACGGCGGCGCCCGTTACGCCCAGCGCGGGCAGGCCGAACTTACCGAAAATGAGAAGATAATTGAACAGGCAGTTCGCTGCCACCGCCGCCATACCGGCAGCCATCGGCACGAAGGTGTTTCCCGTTTCACGCAGGGTACTCGCGTAGGCCTGCACCAGCGCGATGGGCAGCAGCCCCACCAGATAATGCCTGAGGTAGGTCTTGCCGAATTCCAGCGTTAAGGCGATATCGCCCTCGGAGCCGGATTCGTGCAGGAACAGCGAAATGAGCTGATCGTCGAAGAAAAACAGCACAAGCCCGCCCGCGAGGCAGGTGAGCAGCGCCACAATGAGCTTGAAGCGCACGGTATATGCGACGCCCTGCGCGTCCTTTTTGCCGTAAAACTGCGCGGTAAAAATGCCCACGCCGCTCATGCCGCCGAACAGCGCGAGGATATAGATAAAACCGATCTGGTTCACGATGGAAACGCCGGACATCTGCTCCGTGCCCAGCGCGCCGACCATGATATTATCCAGCATGCTGACGAAATTGGTGATCAGATTCTGCAGCATGATGGGCATGGCGACCGTGAGGACCGTTTTATAGAACGCACGGGCGCCGAAATAACGTTTGAGGTTCATATTTGTTTTTTCTTTCTTGTATATAATACGTGGGTATATCTGATCTCGCCGCCGCCTTCGTCCAGCACGGTCTTCTCCCACTCGCCCGGGTCGAACGACGGGAAATACGTATCGGCGCTTTCATCCCCGGCCTCGGCCTCGGTGAGATACAGCCGGTCCGCCAGCGGAAGGAACAGCGCGTAAATCTGCCCGCCGCCGATGATGAACACCTCTTCGCCGACGCCGCATTTTTTCAGCGCCGCCTCCGGGGAGGGCGCTGTTTCCGTGTCCGGCGCGGAGAAGGACTTATCCCGCGTGATGACGATATTCCTGCGCCCGGGCAGCGCCCGGCCCATGGATTCGTAGGTCTTGCGGCCCATAATCACGGTTTTGCCCATGGTGACGCGCTTAAAGAAGGGCAGATCACCCTCCAGCCGCCACAAAAGGGCGTTGTTTTTGCCCAATTCTCCGTTTTTGCCAACGGCGGCGATCATGGAAATATTCATTTTCTTCCTCCTGAAAGAACGGTAAATCCTCCGAATCAAGCGGTAAATACCCCAGGCGGCGCCGTAACCGGCAAGGCCGCACGCGGCGGCCGCCAAAAAGACAAACATAACGAACACGTTGCCGCCGATGATAAAACCGGGATCAGAAAAATACGCCAAAACGGCCAATACGAGCGGAACGATAAGAACGGCAAGCCCCGCGTGGCGCAGGTATCTGTTTTTGATCAGGAGGCAGCAGATCGACTGAATAACGAGCACGATAATAAAAGAGCCTCCATAATACAAAAAAGTTTCACTCATACAGAAAATTCTCCTCTCATCTCAGCTCAGCTCGGCGCAGCCGAATTTAGCTGCGCATGACGCAAATATTTGTTTTTTATATAGCGGCAGCAGATCAGCTGGATCACCAGCGTGATAACGATCATGGTTTACTCCTGTATAAAATAAAGAACGGCGGAATACAGGCCGGGCATACCGCTGTTTAAAAATTGAACCAGGGAACCGTATCCTCATCGGAGATCGGTTCTTTTGCCAAAGATACGAACCGGGCGTTTTCTCCGGGGAACATATCGGTGTTCAGCCATTCAATAAAAGCGGCTTCGGGATAATAGCTCAACGTGTCGCGGCCTTTCCACTTTACGGTATATTTTTCGCGCGCCCGGTCAGACGTACTGATCCATTTGAGAAATTGCAGGCAGTAGGCGGAAAGGTCGTCCGCGACCGCGTCCGGGACAAGATATATCCCAACCTCACAGTCGTCGCTCAGATATACATGCTTCATGGTAAGATCCTCTCAATCGCGTACGGTTCCGTTTTGCGCTTCACCATACGGTTCAGGTCGCAATGGGGAACGCGAGTTTACCCATATGCTCATACCCGATCAGCTTTACATCCTTCAGGTCTTTCGAGTTATCGAAGGCGAAGAAATCCGTCGCCTCGGGGTTCAGCCAGAGCTGCGGGGCTGGCAGGCTGCCGTTTTCGTCGAAGCGGCGAAGCTGCTCCTTGATCGGCTCGATCTGGTTTACGTAGATGTGCGCGTCTTTGATGCTCCAGTTGAGCTCGCCCGGCTGCAGGCCGCATACCTGCGCCAGCATGCACAGGAGCGTTGCGTACTGCGTCACGTTGAAGGGCAGGCCCAGGGGCACGTCGCAGCTGCGCTGGTGCACCCAGGCGTTCAGTTTGCCGTCGGTCACGTCCCATTCGCTGCTCCACACGCAGCTTGGCAGCACGGCGGTGGCGAGGTAATCGTTCTGCCACAGGCTCATCACCATGCGGCGGTCCTCGCGGTTGTTTCTGAGGGTGTTGATCAGGTTCTGCGTCAGGCCGAACTTACGCACGATCCAGCCGTAGGCGGTGCCGATGGTGTGCGCCCACTCTTTGCCGAATTCTTTGGAAACGGCGGTTTTGTGCAGCTGCCCGTCTGCGCCCGGCAGCATCTGTTCGGCGTTCCAGAAGCCGTTTTCGTCGATCTCCCATTCGTCCCAGATATGGACGTTCCTCTCCTGCAGCCAGCGCACGTCGTTAGACTGCGCCTGATAGATCCACAGCATCTCGAGCACCGCCTGCCGGATGAAGAGCTGCTTCGTGGTGAGGATCGGAAATTCTTCTGCAAGGTCGAACCGGAAGGTATGGCTCGGCACCTTTACGGTATCTACGCCGGTGCGGTTGTGCACCCGCACGCCCTCGGTAAGAATGCGGCGGCAAAGCCCCAGATAGTCAACGTCCCACTGCGCCATAACATACGCCCCTTTAAAATGATTCAGTTTATAATATCATAAAAACAGCGCCGCTTCAAGTTCTTTTCTTGCATTTTTGCCGAAATGCGTGTATACTGAAGCCGGAGATGAAAAAAATGACCGGTTTCATGGACACCGATATCCGCTACTTAAAGGGCGTCGGCGAAAAACGCGCAATACAGTTTTCAAGGCTCGGGATACATACCGTGGGCGAGCTTTTGTATACCTTCCCGCGCCAGTATGAGGACTGGAAGCACGTTGTTCCGATCAAAGAAGCCCCCACCGACGAAAAGGTGTGCTTCCGCGCCGTGGTGTCCTTCAGGCCCAGCGTTTACCGCACGCCCGGCGGCAGACTGATCACAAAGCTCAGCGTGACCGACGGCGAGAGCATTGTGCTGATCACCTTTTTCAATAAACAGTACGCCGCCAAAGACCTCGAAGAGGGCGAGGAATTCCTGTTTTACGGCAAGCTCTCGGGCGGGCTCGGCGGATATTACGAGATGGTCTCCCCCCAATACG
>JAFRSZ010000165.1 GCA_017439205.1 Clostridia bacterium | reverse complement strand
TTTCCGGTCAGAAACTGCTTCACGCCGCAGCGGATCTCATGCAGCAGCTCCGGCGGAAAATCATCGGGATGCGCATCCCGCAGAACAAGCAGAAACACCGCCTGCAGGGTCGCCTCCGTCCAGAGAGCGCCGGGGGAACGTATCGTGACCGGTATTTTCGCGTCGAACAGCGTATTTGCCAGCAGATCGAGCAGCGTTTTGTTGGTATCGGTCAGTTTTTCCATGTCAGTTCAGCCCGAGCTGCTCCCGCACGTAGGGGAGCTCCAGAAGCTTATCTCTCACGGCTTCCACACCGAGCTGCACGGTGTTGTCGCTGGTGAACTGCGTCAGCGTGTTGCGTTTGGTGTCGCCGGATGAAAAATAGTTATCGTAATTCAGCGTGCGGTTGTCGGCGGGCACGCGGTAGAAGTTGCCGAGGTCCTCGGCGCGGGCGCATTCTTCGTTGGTGAGCAGCGTTTCTGCCATCTTTTCGCCGTGGCGGATGCCGATGATTCGGATGCGGTTTTCATCCGCGCCGAACAGCCCGCAAACCGCCTTCGCCAGCGTCATGATCGTGCAGGCGGGCGCTTTCTGTACCAGTATATCGCCGGTGTGTCCCTCGCGGAATGCGAACAGCACCAGCTCCACGGCCTCTTCAAGGCTCATCAGAAAGCGCGTCATATCCGGGTTCGTCACCGTGATCTCCTGCCCGTTCTTGATCTGGTCGATCCACAGCGGCACCACGCTGCCGCGGCTGCACAAAACGTTTCCGTACCGCGTGCAGCAGATCTTGGTCTTTTCTTCGGGCACCGTGCGCGATTTCGCCGTGGCTACGCGTTCGCCCAGCGCCTTTGTAACGCCCATCGCGTTGATCGGGTACGCCGCCTTGTCGGTGGAAAGGCAGGTGATGCTCTTCACGCCCTCGTCGATGGCGGCGGTGAGCACGTTATCGAGTCCGATCACGTTGGTCTTTACCGCTTCCATCGGGAAAAACTCGCACGAGGGCACCTGCTTGAGCGCCGCCGCGTGGAAGATATAATCCACCCCGTGCATCGCGCCGCGAACGGAGGCGATATCGCGCACGTCGCCGATAAAGAACTCCAGCTTGCCCGCGTATTCGGGCGCCGTCACCTGATAATAATGGCGCATATCGTCCTGCTTTTTCTCGTCGCGTGAAAAGATGCGGATCTTGCCGATATCCGTTTTCAGAAAGCGGTTCAGCACCGCGTTGCCGAACGAGCCCGTGCCGCCGACGATCATCAGCGTTTTGTTTGTGAATTCCGACATGGTTATCTCCCTTTCAATATCTTCTGTTTTATGTGTTCCCAACGCGCGTCGCCGAAGAGTTTGCGGAAGAATCCGCCGAAGACTTTGCGCCGTTTCAGTTTTTTCAGACGTTTTTGTTTGTGCTCCCAGCTTTCAAGCAGTTTACGTTTCGATTCGTCCGAAAACCAGGAGGCGTCGAAATGGTGGATGGAATAGGTGTTTTTTGTTTTGCGGATCACGCCGTCGCTGAACGACTTCGGACAGAAATACTCCGTTGGAAAAACCGTCATACCGTCCGTCTCCTGATACGTTCCGTTCGCAGCCAACCCGCACGTTTCAACGAGCGTATCGGTGTTGAGCCGCGGGGAGGGCGTGAGATCCAGCGTGCCGTCTTCTTTTAAGAAGTGTTTTGCTTCATAGCTGTCTTTCAGCGCTTTGATCACGGGGTTCCCGGGTTCCGCCCCGAAGCCCTGCCCGAAGTTGACCTGTTCGGCATCCTGAAAACCGGCAAAGCCCGGTAATTTCAGAAGCGGATCGAAGGAGCGCACCATTTCCACGTCCGTATCCATAAAGACGCCGCCGTGGGTATAAATGATATCCAGCCGCGCGTAATCCGGCACGAAGCCCCACTTCTTCGCTTCGTAGGCTTCTTTCATATATGGGATCTTTGAGAAATCGTAGTTCGTTTCGTTCCACTCAATGATCTCGTAATCGGGGCAGTATTTACGCCAGCTCTATATTCACTTTTTTGCGCTCTCGGTCAGGGGATTGCCGCCGATCCAGCAATATTGTATCTTTTTCGGAATCATGGTAACCTCCTTAATGG
>JAFRSZ010000164.1 GCA_017439205.1 Clostridia bacterium | reverse complement strand
ATGAAAAACGAAAGTTTTGTTATGCAATCGGTATTATAAAAAGAAATCTTCGGATCCAATCAACCTTCAAATAATACAACACTTTTTTCTGTTTCAGAGCGAACGGCGAACGGCGAACAGCGAACGGCTGAATTTCAGTTTATCGCTGCGCGATAAACTGAAATTTGTCGCGTTCCCCGCCTTATTCCTTATTATAATATCATACTTTTCTGAAATTTACAATAAATGCCGCTCAAAAAAATATCAGATAAATCAGATACAATATCGCCAGGTGCGCCGGGTAGAACGCATAGAACGCCCATTTGAGCCGTTTGCTGCCGCTTTTGCCGTTATACAGCACAAGCATCGCAGGCGCGAGCAGCGAAAACCACACGTATGGCATGATCTCCCGGGTGAACACGCATAACAGCAGCGTGCATACGGCAAACGAAAGAAGCCTGGGCAGGGGCCTGTTGAACAGCACGGCGCTCACCGGCAGCAGGATCGCCCATACGCCGTAATCGAAGTGCAGGCTCCACCCGCGGCGCTGCAGATACAGCACCAGCGCCGTACCGGCGGCAAACGCCGAGAACCCCGCCGCGGCGATCAGAGCGGCCTTTCGGGTTTTTACGGGGTCTTTTACGGCGAGCGCCGTTTTCAGGTCGGTCACGGCGTAACAAAGCGGTATCGAAACCGAAAACGCCAGCAGGATATCAAGGTACCACGCGTCGCTGCCCTTGCCGAGATACCCGGTTTCGACCAGCGTATCAACGATATACGCCGTCTGGCACAGAAGCCCCAGCAGGAACACGCTCAGAAAATACTTCCCGCGGTTCCGGGTATAGCGGCAGCCTTCCCCGATGAAGAAAGCAAACAGCGGCATGGCGAGCCGCCCCGCCCACCGCAGCGCGGCAGCGTGCGGGAACAGCAGAAATCCCATGTGGTCCAGCGCCATGGATACGCACGCGACGATCTTCAGATGGTTTCGGTTCAACGGCTTCACGGCGGCTCCTTCCCCCTGCGGGGCGCATGCTTTTTTTGCGGATCTTCATAAAATGAGACGGCGGCGCCGTAAAAACGGCGGCTTTTTCGCGTTTTACGTATTATATCACACTTTTTTTCACAACGCAATTTAAAATAATTGTAAACGAATGCCGAAAACGGTTGACAAAAATTTAATTTATTTATATGATATTCATGTATACCGCGTTTTTAATTATTTTTTTTAATGCTGAAGGAGGCCACCGATGGATATCCGTAACCTGCGCACGTTTATCCGTGTAGCTGAACTGAATAATTTTACAAAGGCAGCCCAGTCCCTCGGCTATTCGCAGAGCGCCGTTACGGTGCAGATGCAGCAGCTCGAAACCGAGCTCGGCCTGCCGCTGTTCGACCGGATCGGCAAAAACATCAAGCTCAACCAGTACGGCCTCAACTTCATTGATTACGCGATCAAGGTGATCGAGGCCATCGAAAAGGCGGAATCGTTTTCCACAGAGGCCGAAAACATGAAGGGCTACATCCGCTTCGGCATCGTGGATTCGATCCTCAACGCCTGCTTCATTTCGATCCTGCCGGAATTCAACCGCCGCTACCCGAACATCGACGTCAGCGTATCGGTGAGCTCCGCCCGCGATATCGAGGCCAAGATCCGCGCCAACGAGCTGGATTTCGCCTACCTGCTCGATTACAAGGTGCCCCGCAAAGAGTGGGTGCGCGTGCGGGAAGAGATCGAGCCCATCATTTTCGTGGCGAACCCGAAGAACAAGCTGGCGAAGAAAAAGGCCGTCAGCTTTGAGGATATCATCGGCGAGCGGCTGATCCTGATGCCTCCGGGCGAGGGCTACCGCTACCTGTTCGACGACGAGCTTGCCAAGCGCAACCTCTACGCGATGCCCTCCATTGAGATCGCCAACACCGAAACCATACTGAAGCTCGTAACAACGGAAGATTACGTTACCATGCTGCCGGTGTTCGCCGTGCGGAAATACGTCAGCGAGGGCACGCTCGCCGCGCTGGACATCCCGGGGCTGGAGCTGCAGCAATGGAGCCAGCTCGTGTATCTGAAGGGCAAGGCAATCACCCCCCAGATGCAGATGTTCATGGATACCGTGCTGGAACTCCTGCCGCCGATACGGCAGTAACAGCGCAATAAACTGAAATTTGAGCCGCAAAAAAAGAACCTTCCCGAGGTTCTTTTTTGTTATCCCTTAATATACAAAATCTTTGTATTCCACGAAGTTTTCCAGCGATATGCTCTTGTTATCGAGCGAGATCACCAGTATCTTCATGTGGCCGAGATTTATCTGGGCGTTGCAGTGGTGCCGCAGGCTTACGAGCCTGCCCTCGGGCGTCAGTTCGGCGGTAACGGTATAGCCGGTATAGACGATATGGATATCGCCGAACTCCTTCATCTGCGGCACGCTGGAGAGCGCGCCCTCCACCTCGTCAAGGTACATAACGCTTCCCATCTTTTCAAGATGGCGGGGGTTGGACCGGTCGGGCGTGTCTTCATCCGCCATCACGAGCGTAACGAGGTAATTGCCGCCGGTCTCCTGCAGCGAAGCGGAAACCACCGCGCTGTCGTCCGCAAGGCCCCAGCCGAGCATGTTGTCTTTGCTCGAGGCGGTCCCCTTCTGCGCGGCGATGTGCGGGGCCGAGTTCTCGTCTTTGGCGAAGCTGCCGATGCTGTTCCGGATCATGCCGTCCACCGTGGCGTTGCCGGTCATGTTCACGTCGTGGATCTTCTGGTATTCCACCTTATCGTAAGAGGCCGAGCCGTTGTTTTTGATATCATTTACCGCGGCGGCGAAAAACGATACGATCTCCGCCTTGGACGCGGGCGCGGCGTTCGCGGGTACAGCGGTCGTCGGCACTGTGGTCGTCGGCACTGTGGTGGTCGGCACTGTGGTGGTCGGCGCGGCGGTCGTCGGTACGGCGGTGGTCGGTACGGCGGTGGTCGGTACGGCGGTGGTCGGCGCGGCGGTGGTCGGCGCGGCGGCGTCGGCCGGTTCGTTGTTCCGCGCGCGCCCGCACGAAACCGCGCCCGTGAGGATCAGCGCCGCCGCGAACACGGCGCAGCACAAGCGCAGCCGCTTTGCGCGAAAGGAAGCGCCCGTTTTCATATGCGTTCCGTTTTTTTCAGACAAGGTTCAGCAACTCCCCTGCGGACGGCGGAGGGGGTTCTTCCCCGCCGTCCCGTTTTTCTTTCAAAGAAATTGAACCATTTTTCGCCGCGTTTGTCAACCCCGTGTTTTGATCGGGCGCGGATATGCAAAAACCACGCTTGACAAACAGCCGAATAACATATAAAATATCTATGTATCCGGATTCCCGCGCAGGGGCTTGCATATATGTTTCCGCGGCGGTTTTCCGAAACGGATCACAAAGGAATCTACAAGATAAGGAGCGATAATCTATGGTCTATTCAAAAGAAGTCAGAGAGATGTGTCCGGTGCATCAGGGCGTTAACCACGGCGCCGCCCCGATCCCGGAAGAGGCGAAGTGGGTAAAGGCACGCGAGATAAAGGATATCTCCGGTTACACGCACGGCATCGGCTGGTGCGCGCCCCAGCAGGGCGGCTGCAAGCTTTCGCTGAACGTAAAGGACGGTATCATTCAGGAGGCGCTTGTGGAAACGCTCGGCTGCTCCGGCATGACGCATTCCGCCGCCATGGCCGCGGAGATCCTGCCCGGCAGGACCCTTCTGGAAGCCCTGAACACCGACCTCGTGTGCGACGCCATCAACACCGCCATGCGCGAGCTGTTCCTGCAGATCGTTTACGGCCGCACGCAGAGCGCCTTCTCGGAGGACGGCCTGCAGATCGGCGCGGGGCTTGAGGATCTCGGCAAGGGCACGCGTTCCATGGTGGGCACCACCTACGGCACCGTTGCGAAGGGCCCCAGATATCTGGAGCTCACCGAGGGCTATATCACCCAGCTCGCGCTGGACGAGGACGACGAGATCATCGGCTATAAATATGTGAACTTCGGCAAGATGATGGACTTCATCAAGGCCGGCGAAGACGCCGCCACGGCGCTGAGCAAGGCCTCCGGCCAGTACGGACGCGTAGCCGACGCCGCCAGACTGATCGATCCCAGAAAAGAATAAGACGAGGAGGAATACCACGATGATTGAATTTGAATCTTACGACAGAAGAGAAAAACAGATCCTCGCCGTGCTTGCCGAATACGGTATCGGCTCCATTGAAGAGGCGGAGAAGATCACGAAGGACGCGGGTCTCGACGTATATCATATGGTAGAGAAGATCCAGCCCATCTGCTTCGAGAACGCGAAGTGGGCCTACACGGTGGGCGCCGCCATCGCCATCAAAAAGAACTGCCGCAAGGCCAGCGAAGCCGCAGCCGCCATCGGCGAGGGCCTGCAGGCCTTCTGCATCCCCGGTTCGGTCGCCGACCGCCGCAAGGTGGGTCTGGGCCACGGCAACCTCGGCAAAATGCTGCTTGAAGAGGATACCGAGTGCTTCGCGTTCCTTGCCGGGCACGAATCCTTTGCCGCGGCCGAAGGCGCCATCGGCATCGCCGAAAAGGCCAACAAGGTGCGCACCAAGCCCCTGCGCGTGATCCTGAACGGTCTGGGCAAAGACGCCGCGCAGGTGATCAGCCGCATCAACGGCTTCACCT
>JAFRSZ010000163.1 GCA_017439205.1 Clostridia bacterium | reverse complement strand
CGTAACGGTCACGGTTTTGGTTTCTTCGGCAACGTAGGTACCGATAATACGGTCGTCGCCGCTGTACTCCTTCAGGCTGGCGGTGAACACTTCGCCGGATGCGATATTGAAGGCGAAGAGCTTGCCGCAGCCGGTGCAGTAACCGTTCGCGTTCAGCGTATGCGGCGTGCGCTCGATGGTTTCCTGCGTGATGAATTTATCGCAGACGCTGCAGTAGGTGACGAGCCAGCCTACGGTAGTGCAGGTGGGCTGCGAGTATACCTTCTGATAGGTATCGGCGGTGTGGTCGTGCTCTGCATAGAGCGTGAGCGTCGCCGCGCGGTTCTCATCCACGCGCTCGTTGTAGATTTTGCATTCGATATAATAGGTATTGCCCGCAACGAACTCAAACGCGCCGTCGCTTACGGTACTGCTGGAGGCCACCTTCTCCATGTTTTCATCGTAGATCTCAATGCTCTTGTAGCCCATGGGCATATCGTAGCGAAGCGCCGGATAATGGAAGCCGGTCTGTTCGCACACGTATTTTACGATGGCTTTGCAGTCGTAATCGTAATCCTCGCTTTTCAGCAGAAGCAGCGGCAGGGTCTCGCCCAGCGCGATCTCGTATTCGGGCGCGGTATCGCTCACGGTCACGGTGAAGCTCACCGTAAAGCCCGCGTAGGACAGAGACACGGTCTTTTCACCGGCTGTGGTGAAATCATAGGCAACGTCGGTGTAGCCGTCGGTCCTGACGCCGGTGGTGCCGTCGGCAAAGGTCACGGTCAGCTCAAGGCCGTCCAGATTCAGGGTATCGTTCACGGTGTACAGCGTGATCGTGGGCTGCTTTGTGATCTGAACGCCGGTGATCTCTTTTTCTTCGATCACAACAAACCGGTAACCCCACTCCGCGGCCCAGCTCTGGGCGGTGGAGCCCTCGTAGCCGTAAACGGTGCAGCTTCTGCGCAGGCCGCAGCCCACAAGATTCTGTATCGTGGGATTCAGCACGTAAAACGACTTCAGTGCGTACGCGTCGATGAAGGCGTTCGGGTCGATCGACGTGATCTCTTCGCCGACCGTGTAGGTTTCGATCTCTCTCTCGTTGAACATCATCACGATGCGGCTGCCGTCTTTGGAAAGGATGCAGCGTTCGCCCGCCTTGATGTTCGGGTTGGCGTCGGAAACGGTGATAGCCGTATCATTATAGCCGTTGTCGATGCTGTTCGCATTCAGGAGCTTCACGCCGCTGCCGAGCGCGACGGACGTAAGACGGTTATTATTGCTCACAGCGTATTCTTCAATGGAAACGACGCTGTCCGGCACGGTAAGAGAGGTAAGATACCGGGTATAGTAAACGCTCTGATTCGCAAGCACGGCGGTACGGGAAGAGAGCGTAATGCTCTGAGCATTCCGCGGCACGCCCATCAGAACCAGATCCGCGGGGCCGGGGTTCGCGTCCTCGGCAGCAAGGTTCGCGCGATCTTCATTGGTGAGGTACCGGTACAGCGCGCCGTCTTCGGCGTAATAAACGGTGTTGCCATCCGCCACCGCAAAGGCGCCTACGTTATTGCGCATATTGGCGAACGCGTCGTAAGCGAGGGAACGCAGCGACGCGGGCAGCGTGATCAGATCGATCACACACCCTGTGAAGGGATTGGTCTCGTAGGCAAAGTCGATCACAGTGACCGTGCAGTCCGCGGTGAAATCCACTTTGTCGAAATACGACGCCATGGGCTTCCAGGGCGCGGGAGCCGCAACTGCGAGGGTACCGCTGCCGCCGAAGGTGAGCGTGCGGGTATCGGGGTCGATCACCCAGGTGAGGCCGTTCACGTCGCCGCTGAACACGGCTTCGTTCATGCAGAACTCGTCGCTGCCGTTCACCTTATGACGGTAACCCATTTCACCGCACGCGGTGTGCTGCGCGCTGTTTTCGGCGCAGTAAACGGTAAAGTAAGCGGGGATGCCGTAGGTATATTCAATGTCTCCGTTGAAGATATCGTCCACCATGGCTTCCACATCTTCAACAGATTCAACGGTATAATCCGTGCCGAGCTTTTCGTTGATGCGGTCGGCAAGCTGCGCATAGATCTCGAGCATTGCCGCCTCGTCAGGCTCGTCGCCGTCGGGGTAATTCATGTAATACAGCATCTCCATCTCGTAGCCCAGCGCGTTGCGCAGTACGTATCTGTTTGCGGTCTCGGGGCTGTCGAAATTATAGAGCTCGGTGTTCATCACCGCGGTGAGATTGTTGTTGTAGAGATCGATAAGATACTCCGTCATAAAATAGTTCGCAAGGTTCGTTTCCTGCCCCAGCTCAAGCGTTGAGGGAATATGGATCTCGGTGGGGAAGCACGACATAAACGCGCCCGCGCCGAGCGTAACGAGGTCCTCGTTGAGGTCGATCACGCGCAGATACGGGCACAGACCGAACGCGTACATGCCGATCGAACGCAGCGACGCCGGGAAGTTGATCTCTTCCAGCCGGATGCAGTACCCGAAGGCGTAATCGCCGATGCTTTCGAGCGTAGAGGGCAGCGAGACCGTTTCGGCGTTAAAGAAGAAGAACGCGGCGCTGCCGATCGAGGTGACGCCCTCGCCGATCACGATGTGCTTTGCGCGCATATATTCGGGGTGGGGATAGGAATTGACGTAATTCAGGATAAAATCCTCATCTGCGTCATTCAGATCGATCGTACCGGCGGGGATCGCCCCGGAGCCGGTTATGGTAAGGGTATCGGTGGTCTCATCGTAGGACCACACGGGTTCGGATGCGGGCGGATCATCCTCGGCAAACGCCGGAACGAACGCCATGGGAATAACGGTCAGCACCATCAGTATGCTGAGCAGTACCGATAACGCTTTTTTTGTTTTTTGCATGGTTTCTGCCTCCTGTATCGTTATTTTTGACATATTGCCACCGTTACCATATCAAAATTTTGTATCCGATGCAACAGAAACGGAACAGAAAGCGTTTTTCGGGAATGAATAGTTCAGAGCAAATTACAGTTTATCGCACTGTTCGCCTTCATCCGCACAAAAAAAGACCCGGTTTCCCGGATCTTTCCTGTTTTGTTTATGGCGCGATCAATAGCCGCCCGCAAAACGGCCGATGAGAATAACGGCGTTGAGTACGATACCGATCACGGCAAAGATCATGACCTTCTTCGCCTGCGCGTTGGCTTCCGCGGAATTGCCCGCGTTGATGGCTTCGTTCATCTTCTTATACGGTCCCAGCGCAAGGATGCCCCAAAGAATACCGCAAATGAAACCGAGCACCAGCAGAACGGTGTACAGAGTTTTGTTCGGCATCGGGCCGTCCGCCGCGCGCACGCCGTTATCGAGCGGATAACCGTTCATTGTGGAATTGACCTGCTGGTAACCGCCGTTTACGTCGTAGGGCTGGCTGTAATTGGTCTGGCCGTCGGGCGCCTGACCGTAATTCGTCTGGCCATAGGGGGCCTGATTGTAAATCGTCTGACCGTAGGGGGCCTGACCGTAATTCGTCTGGCCGTCGGGGGCCTGACTGTAATTCGTCTGGCCGTAGGGAGCCTGATTGTAATTCGTCTGGCCGTAGGGAGCCTGACCGTAATTTGTCTGGCCGTAGGGAGCCTGCTGCTGGGCAGGGTCTGTGCCGAAACCGGGGATCTGATCGTCCTGGGGCATGCCGTTGGGGAACTGGTTCTCGCTCATAAATATACATCCTCTCAATTTGATTTTATTAACGGTATTGTAGCACAATAAAAAAAGGAAGTCAAGCCGCGCCGCCGTTTTATGCGCGTCAAAATGTTCGCGATAAATTCCAATTTGAACGTGCCGCTCCCCTTTCCTTGACTTCCCCACCCATTAGTGATAAAATGATTAAAAAATATAACAGGCGGTATTCATTATGGGTAAGATCATCGGCATCGGCGGCGGCTTCGGCGATAAGGACGAGGTTAAGCTCGCGCGGGATATCATGGAACTCACGGGCAAGGCAACGCCCCGCTATCTGCAGATCCCCACCACGGGGTACGACTTTGCCGACGGGCACAGCATCGCGTTTTACTGCAAGATGGGCTGCGACGTGGACGTGCTCTATCTCACGCACGCGTATATGACGGACGAGATCATCCGGCAGAAGATCGAGGCGGCGGATATGATCCACGTGCCCGGCGGCAACCTGAAATTCGTTGCCGACACGTGGCGCAGGACCGGCGCGGACAGATACCTGAAGCAGGCGTTTAACGACGGCAAGGTGCTTTTCGGCTCTTCCTCGGGCAGCATGTGCTGGTTTCGGCAGGGCTTCGACGACTGCGGCCCCGAGGATTCGTTCATGTTCGTGGACGCGCTCGGGCTCCTGCCCTACAATAACGTCCCCCACTACGAGGGCGAATTCTGGCAGACCTTCAACCGGTACGCAGACAAAACGCCGCTCTCTTCGATCTGCTGCGAAAACGATACGGCGATCCAGTATATCGACGGCGTCTGGAGCGTTCGCGTCGCCGAGCGCCGCCCGGACGCCCGCGTGTGGTTCTTTGACGCTTCCGACGGCTACAAGCGGTACGATCTCAGGCAGCATCCCGAAATCCTTGAAACGCTCTGACAAAAAAACAAGAGTCGGTTCCTTGAATCGGGCAAAAAAAGACAGAGGATCGGCCTCTGTCTTTTTGTCTTTTTTTACCCGAAGATCTTTGCCGTGCCGATCACGCCCACGTAGGGCCTGCCCCGATCACTGAAGCTGCCCGAGGTGATGAACGAGGCGGCGATCCTGCCGTCCGGCAGCCTTACGGCCTGCACGGCGGGGGTGTTCACGATCACCTCGAAAACGGCGTTTGTTTCTTCCGCCATCACGGTATAGGCATAAGCGCCGGTATTCTCGGTATACACCGTAAAGATCTCGCCCTCGGCGGGGATATCGGCCATGGTAAGGTTGTTTCTTCTCCACGAGCCCGTGCGGCGCTCGTTCACGGCGAGCAGCTCGCCGCCCTCCAGCAGCTCGTATTTCAGGCCGTTGTGGACCACCGTGTTGCCGTTTTGCATAAAGGAGCCCGTGTAATACGACTGATCGAGCGTGGTGCGCATGGCCCTGCCGGCGTCGTCGCTCATGCCCGCGCCGAGCAGAATCACGGCGTTATCCACGGCAAAGCACGAAACGGTCATGCCGATGCCCTCGTGCTTCGTTCTGGCGAACACCGCCGCCGCGCCCTCGGCGGATACCCCGCCGTAGATACCGGGCAGATTGCGGTAGGTGGCGTCTTCATGCGCGGCGATCTCTTCGTCCGTTTCGGGCACGGCCGTGGAGCCGGGGATCATGGAATAATCGTACAGGGGGCTGATATCCACGTATTCGCTGCCCGTATGCATCGCCGTGGTCGTGCCCGGGAATGTGGAATTATAGCACAGAATGTTCTCGTCGTTGGTGATCTCGGAATAATACATAAGGCTGTCGCCGCCGCGGAAGCTGAAATAGAAATCCTCGGTGTTCACCACCAGAAATTTCGCGTCGCAGAAATAATGCGCGCCGAGGTTCTTTTTTGTGTTGTTTGCAATCGAATCGGCATAGTCCAGTATCTCGTCCGCGCGGGGCATGCCCTCGGTATTCGCGAGAAAGACCAGCTGCGATACCAGCCCGGCGAGCGGCTGCGCGCCCCTGCGCGAGACCGACCTGCCCAGCACCGTGGGATCGAGGATATTGCCGAAGCTCATGGTTCTCAGCCCTGTGAGGATGAATTCGGAAAGGGGTTTGAGGCGCTCGGGAGAAAACATGTAATCGGTGCCCGAGATCATCTTGATGATGCTCACCACGCCGCGGATGAACACCATGCCGTAGCCGCCCATAT
>JAFRSZ010000162.1 GCA_017439205.1 Clostridia bacterium | reverse complement strand
GTGGATCTGAACTATTCACTTTAAAAATTGTCCTTGACAAAGGGTCACGAACAAAGGGCTCCGCCCTTACCCGATTATACTCATCGGATAAGCAGGTTTTTCCTTTTATTATAAAGTTTTTTTATATATCAAAACGCGCAGCGTTTTCCGAAATTGTTAATTGTTCATCGTTAATTGTTAATCGGTCAGAGCGATAAACTGAAATTTGAATCAATCCCCCGCCGGTCGCTGCACGCCGTTTGCGTCCACATACGTTTCGCCGGGCAGAAGCAGTTCGCTCACGGTGCAGAATTCGTACCCCTGCGACTTCAGGGAGGAAAGCACCTCCGGAAGGGCGTCCAGCGTATTTTGTTTTCCGAGGTGGAACAGCAGGATGCCGCCGGGAGAAACTCGTTTTTCGATGCGCCGCAAGATCGTATCGGGCGAAGGATCTTTCCAGTCGATGCTGTCGGCGCTCCACTGCACCGAGATGAGTCCAAGCTCCTGCGCCGCGGCGACGGTATCGTTGCTGTAGGCCCCCGAGGGCGCGCGGTACAGCGTCGGCCGGACCCCCGTAAGGGAATACAGCAGCGCGTTGCATTCCTCAATATCCGAGGAAATCTCCGTAAAAGACTGCTTTGCGGGATCGTTGTGATACATCGAATGGTTGCCCGGCTCGTGCCCCGCATTGCAGATCTTCTTCACGCTTTCGGGATACTTCTGCGCAAACGTGCCCACGAAGAAAAAGGTGGCCTTCACGCCGTTTTCCCGCAGGATCTCCAGAACGCCGTCCGTCGTTTCGTCGCCCCACGCGCAGTTGAACGTGAGGGCGATCTTTTTGTCGTCCCGCGCCACGCTGTACACCGGCAGCAGCTTCGCCCCGGCGCTTACCGCGCGGGTGGCGCTCAGGATCAGCACAACGATCAGCACCGCGGCCCACACCGCGGCCGCAACGATCCAAATCACCTGTTTTTTGCCGAATACCCTGTATCTCATACGATCCCGCCTTCCGCTTTTTATTCTATCTTATGCGGCGGCGGGGCTTTTTTATCCCGATCAAAAGAAAAACCGTTGAAAACGGGCTGCGGTTTTGGTATGATATAGATTGTATCAAAGAAAACAGGGGTGAACGGAATGAAACGTGTGATCACCGGGCCGCAGGAGCTGTTTTCCCGCGCCGAAGAGAGCGGGATCGGCTTTCCTTCGGGCGATACCTCCATACTCGCAATGCCCGCGGCAGTCGGTGCGAAAACGGCGCCGAACCGCCTGGTATGCCAGGCGATGGAGGGCTGCGACGGCACGCCGGACGGCAGGCCCGGCGAACTGACAAGCCGCCGGTACCGCAGGCTCGCCGAAGGCGGCGCGGGCGTCATCTGGTTTGAAGCTACCGCCGTACTGCCGGAGGCAAGAGCAAATCCCCGGCAGCTGTATCTGAACGAACGGAATCTGGACGCTTTCCGCCGGGAAACGGATGCGATCAGAGAGGCCGCGCTGAAAACGAACGGTTACGCGCCGCTGCTGATCGTACAGCTGACACATTCGGGACGGTATTCCAAACCGGGCGGCACGCCCGAACCGATCATCGCATACAATAACCCCCTGTTTGAGTTAAACGGCCCCCTGCCCGAAAGCCGCATCATCACCGACGAAGCTTTGGACCGCGTGAACGAGGCGCTGGTGAACGCCGCCGCCCTCGCCGAAAAGGCGGGTTTTGACGGAGCGGACGTGAAGTGCTGCCACCGCTACCTGAACAGCGAGCTGCTTTCGGCGTTTACGCGGCAAGGGCGCTACGGCGGCAGCTTTGAGAACCGCACCCGCCTGCTGCGGGAGAGCGTTGCCGGGGCAAAGCAGGTTTGCGGCGGCGATTTCGTGATCACCACCCGTCTGAACGCATACGACGGCTTCCCCTACCCCTACGGATTCGGCGTGAAACAGGACGGAAGTCTGGGTTTTGACCCCACGGAACCCGCCGCGCTTCTGCGGGCGCTGCGCGATCTGGGCGTACCGCTGGTAAACGTAACCATGGGCAACCCCTACGTGAACCCGCACGTGAACCGCCCCTTCGCCATGGGGCCGTATACCGCGCCGGAGGACCCGCTCGCGGGCGTTGCGCGGATGCTGCACGGCACGGCGGAACTCAAAAAAGAAGCGCCGCAGTTAATGCTCATCTGTTCGGCGCTCTCGTATCTCGGCAGCGCCGCGCCGGACGTTGCCGCCGGATTCATACAGAACAGCGGCTTCGATTTCGCCGGGTTCGGCCGAACGGTATTCGCTTACCCCGATTTTGCGAGAGATATTCTGCAATCAGGCGGCATGCGGCAGGAAAAGTGCTGCATCTGCTGTTCCAAGTGCAGCGAGATCATGCGCGCGGGCGGTACGCCGGGATGCGTGATCAAAGACGCGGAAGTATATTTGCCGATCTATAAAGCATACTGCGGGAGGGATACGAAATGAAGAGAACGGCGCTGGTTACGGGCGCGGCGGGCGGCATCGGCTTCGCCTGCGTACAGACGCTGCTGCGAAACGGCTTTGCCGTGGCGGGCATGGGCAGAAACGACAACCTGCCCTCGCAGCCCGAGGGAGATTTCCTCTATTACCGGGGCGACGTGCGCTCGGACGCGGACAGGCGCGGCTTTATCGCGGCCGCGAAACAGCAATTCGGACGTATCGACGTACTGGTGAACGCAGCGGGCGTGGCGCCGAGAGTGCGCCGCGATCTGCTGGAGATGACCGAAGAGAGCTTCGACGAGGTGATGGATATCAACCTGAAGGGGCTGTTGTTCCTCACCGTTCTCGCGGCGAACGAAATGATAAAAAACGAAGGCCCGCAAAGGGGCCATATTGTGAACATCTCTTCCCTTTCCGCCTACGCGAGCAGCGTGAACCGCGGGGAATACTGCATTTCAAAGGCGGGCGTTTCCATGGTGACGGCGCTGTTTGCCGACCGGCTCGCCGAATACGGCATCCCGGTGAACGAGGTGCGCCCCGGCATCATCGCCACTTCGATGACTGAAAAAGTCAAAGAAAAATACGATGCGCTGATCAAAGGCGGCCTGCTGCCGGAGAAACGCTGGGGCAGGCCCGAGGACGTCGCAGCCGCGGTGATGGCGCTTTGCGGCGGTTCCCTGCCCTATGTGACCGGCCAATCCATCGACGTGGACGGAGGATTCCACCTGCGGAGGCTGTGACGATGCGGTATCGGGATTTTGACGCGATCGCAGTGGGTTCCGGCGCGGCGGGGTTCGCGGCCGCGTGCCGGTTACGGCAGAACGGCCTCCAAAGGGTTGCCGTTGTAACGGAGGACGTAAACGGCGGCACATCCCGCAATACGGGCAGCGACAAGCAGACGTATTATAAGCTGAGCCTTGCCGGGGAAGCGGACAGCGTAGAAGAGATGGCAAAGGACCTCTTTGCCTGCGGGTGTACAGACGGCGACACGGCGCTGGTCGAGGCCGCCTGCTCGGCGCGCTGCTTTCTGTATCTGGCGGAGCTGGGCGTGCCCTTCCCTTATACGCCGTACGGCGAATACGCGGGGTACAAAACCGACCACGACCCGCGCGCACGCGCCTCATCCGCGGGGCCTCTGACCTCGAAATACATGACCGAAGCACTCGAAAAAGAAGCCGCGCGCCTCGGCGTTGCGGTGCTCGATCACCTTTACGTTACGGATATCCTGCAGGATGAGCACGGCGTTTGCGGCGTCGCCGCGGTGCACACCGAAACCGGTGAAATGCAGTCGTTCTGCGCCCGCAGCGTGATCCTCGCGACCGGCGGCCCCGCAGGGATCTACGCCCACAGCGTGTACCCGGCGTGCCATACCGGCTCCACCTCGCCCGCCATCCGCGCCGGGGCGGCGCTGCAGAACCTTACGGAATGGCAGTACGGGCTGGCTTGTGTCACTCCGCGCTGGAACGTATCGGGCAGCTATATGCAGGTGCTGCCGCGCTTTCTCAGCGTGGACGCCCACGGAAATACATACGAATTTCTGACCGATTATTTCGGGTCCGTCTCCGACGCGCTCGAGGCTGTTTTTCTGAAGGGATACCAGTGGCCCTTTGACGCCGCGAAGGCGAAAAACGGTTCCTCGCGCGTGGATCTTGCCGTGCATACCGAGCGTGTAAAAAAGAACCGAAGGGTATATCTGGATTTCACAGGGAACCCCTTCGGCATAGAGAATATCATAGACGCGCCGCTTTCGGCGGAGGCGCGCGCCTATCTCACGGGCGCGGGCGCCTGCTTCGGTACGCCCTTCGAGCGGCTCGCCGCCATGAACGCCCCCGCGGCGGAGCTGTTCCGCGGCAAGGGCACGGATCTTTCAAAAGAACGGTTGGAGATCGCGCTCTGCGCGCAGCACTGCAACGGCGGGATCGCGGTGGACAACAACTGGCAGACGAATATCCCCGGGCTTTACGCCGTTGGGGAATGCGCCGGTACCCACGGCGTCGTGCGCCCGGGCGGCAGCGCCCTGAATGCAGGGCAGGTTGGCGCATTGCGGGCGGCGCAGCACATCCGCCGCACGCCCCGCGAGCCCGTATCGGAAGAAACGTTTCTGAAGCAGGCAGAAGAAGCGCGGGAACGGCACGAACAACTGATGGCAGCCGTCTGCCGCGGCAACGCCAACGTACAGACGCTTACAGAGGAGATCCGCGAACGTTTCAGCGGCGTGTGCGCCGCCATACGGGACGTGAGCCGATTCGGTGAAACGAAAGAATCCGTCGCTTCTCTGCTGGCAGATCTGCCCGCGGCGGTACGAATCAATGAGCGGCGGCAAATCGCAGACGTTTATCGGCTGCAGGACGCGCTGACCGTTCAGCTCGCGATGCTTTGCGCCTGCGAAGATTATTATCGTGCGGTCGGCGTTTCCCGCGGGAGCGCGGTTTATACGGAGAACGCAGAAGCTCTTTGCATCGGTTCTGCAAAGAACGCGGACGCGGATAAGGTGCGGCAGATCCGCCTTGTAAACGGACGGTTCGAGCCCTCTGTACGGCCGGTGCGGCCGCTTCCGGAAAGCGACCTCTTCTTTGAGAACGTGTGGAGGGATTACCGTGAGCGCAATCTATAACTGAAAATCCGTTTCACATTCCGGGGCCTCCTGCAGGGCCCCGTTTTTCTGCGTTTATCAGGCAAATTCAAAAAAAAGAGCACCCAGTGAAGGGTGTTCTCTTTCTGCAGGCGAAACCGATTCAAGAACGGCAGCACAGCAAGCCATTCGGACTTGGAATATCAACGATCCGGACCGGAAAAATCAGCCTAATTTGGACTTCGCAAAGCATTCGCTGCAAAGCACGGCTCTGTCTTCACGCGGTTTAAAGGGAACGCGCGCTTCTTTTCCGCACTCGCTGCATACCGTTACGAAATACTCTCTCTCTCCTCTGGCAGCCTGTTTACGGGCGTCACGACAGCTCTTGCAGCGCTGCGGCTCGTTTTCAAATCCGCGCTCGGCATAGAATTCCTGCTCGCCCGCGGTGAAAATAAATTCGTTGCCGCATTCTTTGCAGATCAGGGTTTTGTCTTCATACATTGTGGTGTTACCTCGCTGTTTTTATTTTGGGACCTTGCTTTTTATCTTAGCAGTCTTCGGCTGCCGATAACCTACTCATAAAGTTTTTTCAGCTTTCCTCTTACCCTTTGCAGCGCGTTGTCGGCAGATTTCTCGGTAATGTGAAGCTTCTTTGCGATCTCGGAATAACCGAGCCCCTCGATGCGGCAGATGAGCACCTGCTTTTCGAGGGAAGAAAGATCGCATTCAAAATGCCGGAAAAGCGTTTGCCGCTCTTCTTCGTAAATCAGCCGATCTTCGGGATCGTCGCCGCCGGGAAGCAAGAGCTCGTCCAGCGGGATATACGTGTTAAGGGGCGCGTTCTTTTCTGCGGCTTCGGCGCGCAGCACCGATCGCAAACGGTTCTGCATGCACACGGACGCGTATGTGCGGAAGCTTGCCTTACCGCCCGCGGTATACGTGTAAGCCGCCGACAAAAGCGCCAGAAGCGCCTCCTGAATAAAATCGTCCTTTTCGAGTGAAACGCCCGTATATGACGCGGCGGTTTTTTCGGCCAGCGGACGGTAACGAAGGATCAGCGCGCTGAGCGCCTTTTTATCGCCCCGCTGTACCGCGCACACAAGCGCTTCATCGGCAAGCCCCGGATCCGGCCGGGCGGCGGATATCAAATTCATAAGCACCCCATTAACTGTATAACAAATATATGATAAGGGATTAATTCGTTTTTGTCAATAGTTTTCTGTTCTCAGGCCTTATAAAACTAAAGAATATGCATAAAAAATTAGAATAAATTGGAAAAATACCTTACGATGATCTCTTTCCAGTTGCGCAGCTCGGCCAGCAGAAAGTCGATGAATCCAAGATTGAAATACACGCCCTTTTTGACCGAACCTGCCCCGGCGTTCTTTTCGGCGTTCAAGAGGAACGCCTGCGTATACAGGATGCCGCCCTCTCCGAACACCTCGACCCGCACGTAATCGCCCAACTGAGAAGAGTAGTCGTCCAGATCGATCACTGCGGCGTCGGGAGTTTTCACGGCGAAAACGGTCCCGTTGGAGATAAAGCGGACCAGCAGCGCGTTTTCCGCTGCGATGGCAATGGTATTCTCGTTATCGTTCACGGTGATGGATCTGACCGCCGGGAAGGTATCCACCGTAGTGAAGCCGTTTTCAAGCACGGAATACTCCACGCCGATGCTGTCGTCCGCGTCGTACTTCCCGTTTTCGATGCCCTCGATGCGGTCGGTCATTTCGTTTACAGTGTTCTGCACGGCGACGTAGGTTTCGTTCTCTTCCCCGTAGTACGCGCGCAGGGCTTCTGCGATGCCGATCAGCTCGTCGTAATTGCCGATACAGTGGCTCGCGCCGAAGAACTGCCCGCTTTCGAGCGCTTTGCGCGCGGCGGCGGAGGTAAGCGCGGGCATCAGCAGCAGGGAGAAACCGGTGTCGATCACGCCGAGCTGATGCGCGTCGCTGGAGCAGATGCCGTATACGTTTTTGCCGTTGGCGGAAAAGCGCGTGAGCAGGATATCCCACAGCTTGCGGTCGAACCGGGTGCGGTTATCGCCCTTGGAATTCATGTCGATGCCGATCAGCGCGTCGTATTCGTCGATCAGAGTCGCGTACTTATTGATATAGTAAGCATAGGAGGCGTTGTTTTCATCGTAGGCCTCGTCGGTGCGCAGCGCGTAGCGGGCCTTGGTGTATTCGCCGGGATGGTTGATCACGCACACGCCGCCGGCCGCGTCAACGCCCTTCACCGCGTCTTCATAGGTGGTAACGGAATTATCGGAATAAGGCGCGAACCAGCTGTTGACGTGGGCGTTCACCGAAACGGCGTTGTTTTCGATGCCGTAGGGCATTTTGAGCACCGTGCGGCCCGTATCGGTATACAGGTACTGATCGCCGTTTGCAAGCGTTTTATAGGTATAGCCCATGCCGCCCTCAAACGTGCCCTGATAACCGATATAATCAAGCGCGCCCTCGCTGCGGCCCATTAGCCCCAACACGGTTTTGATGAGGTTGGTATCGTTCCCCTCGGCCCAGTTGCGGTCGATGACGCCGTGATCGGTGATCGCGACGATATCAAAACCGGTCTGCACGTGCCGCTCAAGCGACTGACGCAGCGTCTGATTGCCGTCGCTGGCGTTGGTGTGGGAATGCAGCGCCGTTTTATATGCGTGATACGTCTGCCAGTCGACCCCCTCGTAAGGGTTCAATATGGTGTATGCGTCCCCTTCCGCCGCGAACGCGCAGCACACCGTACTCAAACACAGTACGGCCGCCAGAATCAACGAAATAACCTTTTTCATTTCCGGTCCTCCCATCAATACAATTCCTGATTCCTGATTCTAATTCCGAATTCCTAATTCCGCATTCCGAATTCATTTAAGGCTCTTGCGGTCTTTGCCACCGGGAACCCGACCACGTTGAAGAAATCCCCATTGATCCCCCGCACCAGCAGCGCGCCCCTGCCCTGAATGCCGTAGGCGCCGGCTTTGTCGAAGGGCTCGCCGGTATCCGCATAGCTCCAAATCTCATCATCCGAAAGCGGATAAAACGTGACCTCGGTGCGCTCATGGAACCGAACGGCGGCCTGCGCGTTCGCGATCCACACCCCGGTAAACACCTCGTGGGTCTTGCCGGAAAGCAGGCGCAGCATATCGAACGCCTCCTGCCGCGAGGCGGGCTTGCCCAAGATCACGCCGTCCACCGCCACCACGGTATCGGCGGCGATCACGGTATCGGCGGCGTGCTCCGCAAATACTGCGCGGCCCTTGATCTCTGCGAGCGCCTCCACCGTTTCGGCGGGGGTAAGCCCCTCGGGCACGGTTTCTTCCGCCCCGGAAACGCAAACCGTGAAATCGTTTGTGATCAGCCCCAGCAGTTCTCTGCGGCGCGGGGAGCCGGACGCGAGGATCAGCGCCATAAGTGCCTCCTTAATAGGTGATCAGCTCGTTGAACACCTTGATGCAGTAGTTATCGCTCATGCCCGAGATATAATCGAGAATGGCCTGAATGTAGATCTGTTCGGTTTCAAGCGTGCCGTAGATTTTGCGGTTCATGCACTGAACGGTATGCTCGTTCACGTTTTCAAACAGGTTGAGCTGCGGCTCGCAGAATTTGGAGAGCCAATCGGCGAACGCGTTCATCAGCTCCGGGTAGACCTCCGCCCGTTTTCTGAGCTCGGCAATGGTTTCCTCTCCCCGGTAGGCGTCCAGAAGCACCTCGAAGAGCTGCGTGATAACCACGCGTGCGTATTCGGTGAACGGCACGAGCCGTTTGTTGCGGTAGATGTGATCGGTGTTGAACTGCTTGATCTCATTGAGCTGCTGCGAGAACTCCTCGCTCAGGCGGACGCCCTTTTCGGGGGAGGAATTGCGGCAGACGTCGTAGATCATGTTGTGGATGATCACGGTGGTGTTGATGGCGTTTTTATTGTATACGCGCGCCATTTCGGTGAGCACGCCGATGTTTTCCCTGGTAAGGAATTTGAGCCGGATAGCGTCTTCGATATCGCGTCCCACGTAGGCGATCTTATCGCTGAGCTTCACCACGCACCCCTCCCACGTATAGGGCTGGTACTGCCCCACCGAGGTGTAATCGCGGATCAGGTCGATGTATTCCGCGCGGGGAGCAAGGCCGTTTTCGTCCACCTCGCCGCAGTGGGAAATGATGCCGTCCCGCACCGCGTAGGTCAGGTCCAGATTGCGGTAAACGCGGTAATCGTCCTGCAAAAGCTCGAGGTCGTCCACAAACCGCAGGCCGTTGCGCTCATGGAAAAAGCGCTGCCCCAGATATTTCTCACTGATGGCGGAAAGCTCGCGCTCGCCCTGGTGCCCGAAGGGCGCGTGCCCCAGATCGTGGGCGATGGCGATGGCGCGGGTGAGCTCCACGTTCAGGCCGAGGTCCTTGGCGATGGTGGCGCTCACGCTCTCCACGTGGGATACGTGCTCCATGCGGGTGCAGATATGGTCGTTCTCGATGTTGAAGAACACCTGCGTTTTGTGCTTTAGCCGCCGGTAGGCCAGCGAATGCAGGATGCGGGTATAATCGCGCTCAAAGGGATCGCGGCAGTCGTTGGGCTTCTCATACAGCGTATCTCTCCGCGCAGTGAGCTTTTGCCAGTTTTCCCTTTCCGGCGACGCCTTCACTTCTGCAAAGCTGTGGCCGTTGATGGTGGGCATGATCAGGACCCCCTTATAATAAATCCGAATTGAGCATTGATATCATTTTCTCGTTTTCTTAACAACCTTATTCACCACATGCAGCACCTTTTTGCCCGTGTCGAACAGCTTCTCGTAAGCAAGATAGCGCAGCTTATCCGCTACCAGCACGTATTCGCCGATGAACTCGGTGTAATCCGCGCCGAAGCTCTTTTTGAAGGCGCTGATGCCCTCGAAATCCTCGCGCGGGACGCATTCGCCCAAAGTGCCGTCCGCGTCCGCGGACGTGGGTTTCAGCAGCACGTAGCCGAGATCGTGGATATCGTTCTTCATTTCGATGCTGCGGCAGATACGGCGGAAGTTGAAATAGTGGCTGGCGCGCAGGTTATTGCGCAGCAGGTCTCTTGCGCCGCCGAACAGACAGGAGCTGATACCGTTGTAGTGTACGGTAAGGCCGCCCGCCACGGCAATGAGATCGCCCTCGTTTTCGGTCTCGCGCAGGCGCTCTTCAAAGTGCCCCGTCTGCTTATCGATGGATTCGATCTCTTCTTTGATGCCCCGAAGCTTCTTTTCCGGCGCGGTGGGCAGCTGCGCTTCCAGCTCCGCCTTGCGTTTGAGCCGATCCGCTTCGAGCGCTTTATCCTTCTGTTTATCGTAATACACGAGCTGGATATCCATCTGTTCGCCGCCGAACACGGTGAGCAGGTGGTTTACATAATCCGCGCCGCGCTCGGTGAAATCGTTGCGGTCGGACGTATCGCGCATCACGGCGGCGTATTCTTCAAGGATATGCGGATTTTTCGCGATATCGTCGGCGGTGTATACCCGCTCGGTCAGGCCGCGGTTCTCTCCTACGCGCACGGAATAGCGCACGCCCTTTTCAAAGCTTTTGAGCAGCTTTTCGGGGGTCGTCTCGTTGCCGTTTTCATCCTTCAGCCGCAGAAGCAGCTGCACCGGCGCCTTATACAGGCACCGGGAGGCGTCGGCGTTGAGCCGGAAGCCCGCCGCGCAGAGATTTCTGTGCGCCGCAACGCCCGCGGGCTGCTTTTCGCCGTTTACCCGCAGCGCCACGCACGGATCGTAAAACAGGGCGGTAGCCCCTGCTTTCTTCATCTCGGCAAGCATAAAGGCGGCGTATTCCTTTATGAGATCCGCGTTCTGCGGGTCGCACACCGCGCCTGCGGGGCTGTACCAGATCTTTCCCACGCCGGGCAGGGCGCGCTCCAGCACCAGAGCCGTAAGCACGCGAGTATCCCCGTGAAAGCCGGTATAGAAATAATGGTTCCAATCCTGTTTTACGTCAGCCCATTTTGCGCTCTGCAGGTACCACCCGCCGTTGGCCAGAACGAACTGCTCAAACGCGTTCAAATCGGTTTCTTTTCTGAATGTATACATATGATAATCCTCTTAAAAAGTCAGGAGTTAGGAGATAGAAGTCAGGAGCTTCAACGGGCAAATCGGTTTCATTCCGAATTCCGCATTCCGAATTCCGAATTAAAAAGCATCTCCGCTCTGAAATCATATCTGAAAGTATTTTCCGACCTCTTCATAGTCCGAATACGGCACCTTTTCGCCCTTCACCTTCTGTGCGGTCTCGTGGCCCTTGCCCAGCAGCAGCACGATATCGCCCTTTTCGGCGACGCCGAGCGCGTAACGCACGGCCTCGGCGCGGTCCACGATGATCTTATACCTGCCGCCGGCCTGTTCCACGAACCCGGCGATCTCGCGGCAGATCTTTTCGGGATCCTCATAGCCGGGGTCGTCGGTGGTGATCACGCTCAGATCCGCCCGTCTGCCGCTGATGAGCCCGAGCTCCTCACGGCGCAGGAAGGCGCGGTCCCCTACGGAACCGAACACGGTGATGATGCGGTTATGGCTGTACGCGCAGAACGTATCCAGCACGCTCTGGAAGCTCTGGCCGTTGTGGGCGTAATCGATCACAACGTCGAAATCGGCGTTCACGCGCAGGCAGTCGCTGCGCCCGGGCACGCGCGCGTCGGCAAGCGCCGCGGCGATACTCTCCATCGGCACGCCCATCAGATCGCATACGGCAACGCAGGCAAGCGCGTTGGAAACGCTGAAGAGCCCCGGCACCGCGGTTCGCATGGCGGTTTTGCCGCCGCCGTGCACGCAGGTAAAGGACGCGCCGAAAAAGCCGGGCTCGCGCAGGCTTTCGATCTGATCGGCGGTAAAATCCGCCGGTTCATACAGCGCGAAGGTGGTAACGGGCGCGTCGGTGAGGGCTTTAAGCTCCTCAGAGAAGGGATCGTCGGCGTTCAGCACGGCGGCGTCGCACCGTGTGAAAAGCTGCTTCTTCCAATAGGCGTATTCGGCGAAATCCTTATGTTCCGCCCCGCCGATGTGGTCCGGCGAGAGGTTTGTGAACACCGCCGCGGCGAAGCGGACGCCGTCTACCCGGTGGGATTTGAGGCCCAGAGACGAGACCTCCATCACCACGGCTTTGCAGCCCGCGTTCAGCATCTCGCGGAACAGCCGCATGCACTCGTAGGATTCCGGCGTGGTGTTTGCGGTGGGATATACCCTGCCGCCGTAAACCGCGCCTACGGTGCCGATGGTGCCGCATTTGACCCCCGCCCCGTTCAGGCAGGCGCCGAGCATACCGGCCACGCTGGTCTTGCCCTTGGTACCGGTGACGCCGATCACGGTGATCTCACGCTCGGGATGGCCGAAGAAATTGGCGCTGATTACAGGCAGCGCGGCGCGGGTATTCGCAACGGTGAGCACAAGCGCGTCCGCGGGCAGATCCACGGCGTGCTCGGTAAGGAACACGCGGCAGCCCGCAAGGTACGCCTGACTCGCGTAGTCGTGGCCGTCCGAAAACGCGCCGACCAGCGCGACAAAGAGCTTGCCCTCGCCCGCCAGCTTGGAGTTATACACGATATCGGCGATCTCGCAGTCGGTAAAAGCGGGAGCGGTAAACGCGACGTTTTCTAAAATTTCAGAAAGCAACATAGCAAAAGATCCTTTCAAAGCGCGGCCAGAAGCGCCGCGATGATGGAATTGGAAACAAGAAAGCCTTTGTCCGTCAGCCGGAGCGTTCCGCCGCCGTTGACGAGCAGACCGTTTTTTTCAAAGGCGGCCGCCGTTTCATAGAAGCCGCGGCCGGGCGTGAGGCCGAAGCGGGACGTAAAAGCGGGAAGATCCACACCCGTATCGGTGCGAAGCGCCAACATGAAGACTTCTTCACTGTCGCCGCCGGGCGCGTCGAAAACCGCCTTTTCACCGGCGAGGAACGCGTCAAGATCGCGGGGGAAGAAAAACCGCTTGCCGTCGACATACGAATGCGCCGCGGGGCCGATGCCGAGGTATTCCCCGCACCGCCAGTAATTGAGGTTGTGCCGCCCGACGCGGCCGCCAAAACAGAAATTGGAGATCTCGTAATGGCGCATCCCTTTTTCGGCGAGGTACCGGCAGGCGAACAGATACAGATCCGCGGCAGCGTCCTCATCCGGCAGGTCCAGCCGGTTTCGCCGGGCGTAAAGGGGCGTACCCTCTTCCAGCTTTAATATATATATGCTCAGGTGCGTCGGAAGCAGCGAAAGCGCGTGATCGAGGCTCGTTCTGAGCGTTTCCGGCGTCTGCCCCGGGATGCCGAGCATGATATCAAGAGAGATATCGCCGATCCCCGCCGCTCTTACCGCCCTTACGGTTTCGGCGACGTCGGAAGGGCTGCCGCGCCGTCCGAGGGCTTTCAGCTCCGCTTCAACGGCGCTCTGCATACCCACGGAGATCCGGTTCACCCCGGCGGCGGCCGCGGAAGCGAAAAACGCCTCCCGGTTTTTCAGCGTGGGATTCACCTCCACCGTGATCTCCGCGTTCGGATCGACGTTAAAATGCGCGCGTACACAGCGCAGAAGTTCATCAAGCGTTTCCGGCGGAAGGAGCCCCGGCGTTCCGCCGCCGAAATACACGGAGGCTGTTTCTCTTTCGCGCACATCCTCGGTTACGAAAGGCGATACGCGCCGGAGGGTTGCGAGCTCATCCTTTACCGCGCCGACATAGGCCGGGATCAGCGACAGATCGCGCCCGGAATAGAAATCGCAGTAGGGGCACTTCGCGGCGCAGAACGGCACGTGGAAGTACAGGCCGAATGCGCTCGGCGTTCGACGTTCGGCGTTTGAAATTCGGAATTCGGAATTCGGAATTCGGAATTGTTCTTCCGACGTTTTTCTTTTTGTTTCTTCTTTTTTCATTTACGGTATTACTGCGGCTGCTGCCGCAGGCGTATCATCAAGGGCGAAGCCCTTCCGAAACATTTTGCGCCAGCAAAATATTTCACATTTCCAAAGGAAATATTTCACCCGCAAAGCGGATATCATATTTTGCGCCAGCAAAATATTTCATTGCAAAGCAAAGCTTTGCCTATTGCTGGTCGTCGAGCTTGAGCACCGCCATGAACGCCTCCTGCGGGACCTCTACGGTACCGAAGCGGCGCATGCGCTTTTTGCCTTCCTTCTGCTTTTCGAGCAGCTTCTTTTTACGGGTGATATCTCCGCCGTAGCACTTGGCGAGCACGTCCTTGCGCATGGCCTTGATGGTCTCACGGGCGATCACCTTGCCGCCGATGGCTACCTGCACCGGGATCTCGAACATCTGGCGCGGGATGTTGTCTTTCAGCTTTTCGGCGATCTTGCGGGCGCGCGGGTAGGCCTTATCGGCATGGATGATAAAGGAAAGCGCGTCGATCAGGTCGCCGTTCAGGAGCACGTCGAGCTTTACGAGGTTGCTGCGCTCGTAGCCCTTGAGCTCGTAATCGAACGAGGCGTAGCCCCGGGTGCGGGATTTGAGCGCGTCGAAGAAATCGTAGATGATCTCGTTGAGCGGCAGCGTATAGTGGATATCCACCCGGTCCTTCGTGATGTAATCCATGTTGCGGAACACGCCGCGCCGGTCCTGGCACAGG
>JAFRSZ010000161.1 GCA_017439205.1 Clostridia bacterium | reverse complement strand
GTTTGAAGAGCTGTACCGCGCGTATTTTGCCGAGGTTTACCGTTACGCTCTCGCTCTTTGCAGACACAAAGAGACCGCCGAGGACGTGACGGCGGAAACCTTTTTAAAAGCAATGCGGCAGATCGGCTCTTTTCGCGGGGAATGCGATTTTAAGGTGTGGCTGTTCACTATCGCCAAAAACACGTATTACTCGATGCTTCGGAAAGACGCGAATCTTACCGGCGAACCGCCGGAGGAAACTGCCGCCGACGCCCCCACCCCGGAGGACACGGTGCTGCAATCCGCCGAGGTGATGGAGATCCACAAGGCGCTGCACGCCCTGCCGGAGCCGTATAAAGAGGTGTTCTCGCTGCGTACCTTCGGCGAGCTGAGCTTCCGGCAGATCGGCGAGCTCTTCGGCAAAACCGAGCACTGGGCATGCGTGACCTACCACCGGGCGAAGGAAAAGCTGCGGCAGGAACTGTAAATTGGAATTTAGCGCGCTATTCAATTAACAATTAACAAAGAACAATTAACAATTTCGGAAAACGCTGCGCGTTTTGATTATATGGGGGAACAGCCATAATATCAGACAACACCTATATAAACCGATGAATTATAATCGGGTAAGGGCGGAGCCCTTCATCAATTGTTAATTGTTAATTTTTAATTTTTCATTAGCGCGAACTGCGCGACAAACTGAAATTTGACAAGGAGCTTTCCCCATGAAAATTTTCACCGTTCTCGGCCTGATCTTCAGCTTCTTTTTCGGGTCGCTCAGGTACGGCTTTACGCCGACCATAATATTCGACGCCGCAGAGCTTACGGCGCCGGTATCTTCGTGCGCGAGCGGCTTTCTGTACGGGCTGGCGGAGGAAAACGTGCCTGACGCGCTGACGGCGCGGAGCCTCGATATCAGCAGCGTTTCGCAGAAGGTGATCGACGGCCTGCAGCACCCCATAGGGGACGTGGACCACGTGGCGGAGAATCTTGAGAAGTGCGATTACATCGTCGTGTACCTGCAGGACGCCTACGACACCTGGTATTACGACAACGAACACATCTACGACCTGCGAAGCGAAGGGAAATACGACTGGAAAACCTATCTTCAGGAGGATTATTTTCCGAAGGTGCGCGAAAAGGTGAACGCGCTGAAGGACAAGCCCTACGCGGACCGGCTGGTCTACTGCCTTTATAACGAGTGCGACAACGGTGTATGGTTCGGCACGTGGCAGAAAAATGACCGTTACGCCGCTTTTGACGAGAACGGCAGGCAGGCATTTTTTGAAGCTTGGAAGCTGACCTTTGAACTGGTGCGCTCGCTGGACCCCGACGCAAAGATCGGCGGCCCGGGCTACTGCGATTATGACCCGGCAAAGCAGGCGTGGTTTTTGAATTATTGCGAAGAAAACGACTGTATGCCGGACGTGATGATCTGGCATGAACTCGGGGAGCTCTCTTCCGAGCAGCTCGACCTGCACGTGAAGAACTACCGGAACCTGGAAGAGCTTTTGCAGACGAATCCCCTTTTGCCCATCGTGATCACCGAATATGGCACGATGCAGGAATGCGGCGATCCGGCGGCGATGTTCCGTTATATCCGCCAGATCGAAGAGACCGGCGTTTGGGGCGATATCGCCTACTGGCGGCTGGCGGACAACCTCTGCGACGCCTCGGCGGACGGCGTTTCGCCCAACGCCTGCTGGTGGCTCTACCGCTGGTACGCGGATATGGAGGGCAGCCTGCTCGCAAAAGAGGTGCAGGATCTGTTCCACGCGGATTTCGGCAAGGCGGTGAAGGAGGCGCGGCAGCTGCGGCACAAGCACTATAACGGCTTCGCCGCGCTGAACGAAGAACAAAACGAGATCACGGTGCTTGCGGGCGGCGCTTCGTATCAGGGCAAGATCAAACTGAAGCATCTGAACAAAACCGGCGTCGGCAAAAACGTGCGCGTAACGGTGGAGGCCGTGACCTTTGAGGGCCTCGGGGGCAAGGTGTTTTCACCGGTCTGCCTGCAGGATTACGAGGCAAAAACCATTTTGGGCGGGCTGAGCATAGACCTCGGCGAGATGAACGAAGAGGCGGTATATCATATCACCGTTACCCCGGCGGACGGAAGCCCCCTGCGCGAAACGGGCGCGCTGCCTGAGCGGTTCGAGTTTGAGCGCGGCACGCTGCTCGGCGCGGCGTATGCCTACGATTCCGCCTACGCCACCACCGGCGAGGTTTCCGGCTTGGTGGGCGGCATGGAACGCCCCGGCAACGGCGTGCGGCTGCTGTTTACGGTCCCCGAAACCGGAAACTACGACCTGAACGTGATTTACGGCAAGGCAAACGACGGCACTTCCCCCTCGGACCGCAAAAGCGCGAAGGTGAACGTCAAAATCGACGGGGAAGCGCAGACGCTGACCCTGCCGAACACGATCCGCAGCGAGTATACGGGCCTTATCACGCTCACGGCGAAGCTGGAGCGCGGCGACCACAGCATTGAATTCACGCACAACACCGGCACCTTTGTGCTGGACAGCCTGCTGGTCTCCCCTGTTTGCAAAGCGAAGGAAATCATGCTTTTGCGTGAGCATGAAGCCTGCACAAACGACGGAACCGGCTATCTCGCCGTGGCCCCCGAAAACGGCTGGTATCAGATAAACGCCGCCGCGGATCCCGTTACGGTAAACGGCAGCGAATGCAAAGAGAAGCTCGTTTATCTCAGGCAAGGGCTGAACCTGATCGAACTCGGCGGCAAAAACGCCGCCTGCACGGTAACGAAGACGAAGGATACGGATCACATGCTGGAGCTGACGGCGGCGGACCTCTCCCCTGCCGACGGCGCGAAGATCGTAAACGGCGCGCTCACCGGCATCACATCTGAAAACGGCAGCGCTTCGTTTACCGTGAACGCCCCCGCAGCCGGGGATTACTGCTTCACCTTCACCTACGCGAACAACGCCGAGGGCGGCTACCACGCCTATAACGTGGATCTGATCGAGCGGTACTTTACCGTATCCGCAGCGGGCCAAAAAAAGAACGTGTGGTGCAGAAACACCTACAGCGAAGAGAACACCGCCACGGTCACCTTCAACCTGCGCCTGAACGCGGGCGAGAACACGGTGACGCTGACCAACGACGGCAATATCCGCTTTGACGGCAGAGAAAACGGAACGCCGGTTCTGTTCGGTGTTACCGTTGACCCGGCGTCGAAATAGCAGCTGGTTGCTGGTAGCTAGTTGCTAGTAGCTAGTAGCTAGTAGCTAGTTGCTAGTTGCTAGAATAGAAGGAAAAGGCCTCCGGGAACGGATGGCCTTTTTTAGTTAGGAGTTATTTCCAGAGCGGAGATATGAGAGCGGAGAGCGGAGATAATTCGGAATTCGGAATGCGTAATTCGGAATTTTTTTCAAGTTAGAAATTAGGAGTTAGGAGTTCGTTTGGCGTTAATTGTTAATTGTTCATTGTTCATTTTTAATTGTTCATCATTCATCATTCATCAAGTATGCTCCATGATCCGGCAAGCTCCTGCGGGGAGGTGTAGGCCACGGTGACTTCTTCGGTGTTGTAGCTTTCGTAGTCGCCGGAATACTTGGTATAGGTATAACTCTCGAGCGCGGTTCCCTCGGAGGGCGCGCCCACGTAGACCTTACCCGCCTCCATTTCGGCGATCCCGCCCGCGGCGTTCACAATGCGGGCGACGCAGGCGTATTCGGTCTTGTTTGTCGCAATGGCGGTGATGCTGAGCAGGTGCTCGCTGAGCAGCAGGCCGTCCGCCTCAACGGCGGAGAGCACGGCGGTTTCACTCAGTTCGACGCGGCCGGTCCCGTTGGTTTCAACAAGCCCGCCGAAGGCTGCGCCGTCCGCTACGGTCATCACGCCGTCCACGACAAGACGCCCGCGCTCCGGCAGACCCGCGGCGGAGAGCAGTTCGCCCGAGGGATAGACCCCGGCGGAATAGAGCTGCGGCGCAAAGCCGTCGAACACAAACAGAGCCTTTTCAACGTGCAGGGCGGCGTCTTTGCCGATCATGAGCTCCGCGCCCGGCAGCAGCCGCAGGCCCTGTGTGAGGGTGAGGGTGCCGCTTTTCTGCGTATAGCTGAAGTTCCACGGGATGGGATAGTTTATTTTCGCGGTTTTCACGATGATATCTTTGGTTGCCTTCAGCTGGAAGCTCTGCACGGTGATATCGCCCTCGGCAACGATCTCGGTGCGTCCGATATTCGGGAAACCGGCCACCGCGTATTCGGGGTGATATACAAAGCGCATTGCCGCGCCCTCGCCCAGCCGGAACATGCCCTCATCCGAAGAGATGATGGGGCCCGTGGAGGCGTTCTGGTTATCGCTGGCATAAAGCACATAGTAGCCGAACACGGCGGAGGCGCTGTCCATCGAAAGCGGGCACTGCACGTTCACCGCGGCGTAGCTGTTGAAGGGAGAGGTATAGTGCATCGCGTAAGAAAGGGCGCTGAAGGTGCCGCCGTGGTAATCCGTGACCACCATTGGCGTATACAGCGCGCCGCCCGCGAGGGTCGTTTCTCCGGCGCCGGTGATATAGCCGTAGGTGCTCAGCGTACCCTTCACCAGCAGCGCGGCGTCTTCTTCAATACGAATCTCAGCGTGGCTGCCGTAGGTACCGCCGCCGATGGGCTGCGCGCCCGAATACGTGCCGCCGACCACCAGCATCGCGTCCTTTTCAACGGTAAGGGTACAGCCGCTGAGGGTAAGCGCAACGCTCACCTGCTCGCCCGCGGGCGTAACGGCGGCAACCACGCCGTTGGCTTCGGCGTTGGCGAACCGCAGCGCGTGATCTTCGGCGTTTACGGTGAGGGCGTCCGGCGCGTAAGGCAGCAGGAGCGTGACCCCGGCGGGCACGGTAAGATCTTCGGTAAGGACCGCGCTGCGCACGAGGATCACGGTATCGCCCTCCCCTGCAGCGCTGATCGCGTCCGCAAGGGTCTTATAATAGCCGTCCGCAGCCGCGGGAACCGTGCCGTCGGCGTCTTCGTAATACGTTTCGCACAGGCCGCAGTAATACAGCGGCGCGTCGGAAACCGGTCCTTCGCCGATATACGCTTCGGGCAGGATCAAGATCATCTGATGGGGCTGCTTTTCGAGATCGGTATGCACGCGTGAAAGCTCCGTGCCGCACGCGGTACAGTATGTTACGGTATCGTAACCGCCCGCCGAGGTGCAGGTGGGTTCCACACGGTTTTCGGTGACCGCCTCGCCCGGGGTGTGGGGCAAAGCGGGGATCTCGGTATGCACGCGCGAAAGCTCCGTACTGCAAACCGTACAATAAATAACGGTATCATAACCGCCCACAGAAGTACAGGTGGGTTCCACGCGGTTTTCGGTGATTTCATCGCCCGGCGTATGGGGCAGGGCGGG
>JAFRSZ010000160.1 GCA_017439205.1 Clostridia bacterium | reverse complement strand
ATATACGCTCGCGTACGCTCACGTGCGATATGATATGAATTCCTTTTTCTCGTCCCGAAGGGACATATCGCGCCGAAGGCTTCTCGCATCCCGAAGGGATATATCGCGAATTCCGAAAGGAATTCATATCGCTGTCGGGCACAGCCCGACAAATCCCAATTTCCCGCTTCGTCCGATTCTCCGTACCGTGGTGCGGAAGGCAGAGATTTCTTCTTGACAACCGTGAAAAAAGGGTGTAATATTAAAAGCGGAACATATGTTCCACTTCTGATTTTTTACGGAGATGTTATTTATGACAGCGCGGACGTATATCTGCATCGATCTCAAATCCTTTTACGCCTCGGTGGAATGCGTGGAACGCGGGCTGGACCCGATGAAGGCGAAGCTTGTTGTGGCGGACCCGGAGCGGGGCGGCGGCACGATCTGCCTTGCGGTGTCCCCCACCCTGAAGGCCATGGGGGTAAAAAACCGCTGCCGGGTGTTCGAGATCCCGCAGAACATCGAATATATCAAGGCTCCGCCCAGAATGCAGCTGTATATCGACTATTCCGCCCGGATCTACGGCATTTACCTCAGCTTTTTCGCGCCGGAGGATATCCACGTTTACTCCATCGACGAGGCGTTTATCGACGTTACAAACTATCTTGCGATGTATAAGCAGACGCCGAAGGAGCTCTCGAAAACCGTGATGGCGGAGATCCTGCGGCAAACCGGCGTGCGCGCCACCTGCGGCATCGGAACGAACCTGTACCTTGCCAAGATCGCGCTGGATATCGTTGCCAAGCACGCGCCGGATTTTATCGGAGAGCTCACCGAAGAGAGCTACTGCGAAACGCTGTGGGACCACCGCCCCATCACGGATTTCTGGCGCATCGGCGCAGGCATCGCGGCGCGGCTCGAAAAACACGGCGTCCACACCATGCGCGGGATCACAAAGGCGAACGAAGACATGCTCTACCGGGAATTCGGCATCGACGCCGAGCTGCTGATCGACCACGCCTGGGGCCGCGAGACCGCCACAATGGCCGACATCAAAAAGTACAAATCAAAATCCAACTCCTTCTCCAGCGGGCAGGTACTGATGCGCGATTACAGCTACGACGAGGCCCGCGTGATCGTGAAGGAGATGATGGACCTGCTGTGCCTGCGGCTGGTGAAGCACGGCATGGTCACGAATTCGGTGAGCCTGTACGTGAGCTATTCCCACACGCTGAACCTGCCCGCCGCAAGGGGCAGCACTACCCTCTCACACGCAACCAACACGCCGAACCTGATGCTGCCCGCCGTAACGGCGCTGTACAACCGCATCACCGACCGCTACTCCCCGATCCGTCGCATCAATCTCTGCTGCAACCACGTGGAGCCCGAGGGGGATATCCAGCTGAGCCTGTTTGAGGACCTCTCGCAGGACGAAAAAGATAAAGACCTGCAGACGGCGGTACTCGAGATCAAGGAGCGCTACGGAAAAAACGCCATATTGAAGGGCATGAATTATGATAAGGCGGGCACCACCATAGAACGCAACATGCAGATCGGAGGGCACAAGAGCGGTGTATAAAACAAGGGCGAAAATGCCGCCGGAGGCGCGGGCAAAGCAGTTTGCGCCCTTTGCGGCGCTGAAGGGCTTTGAAGAGGCGCTGAGCCTGCAGGAGGCGCAGAAACAGCAAAAAGCGGCGCTGGACGAAGAGGAGATCGAAAAGATCAACCGGCAGCTGAACAAGCTCACGGTGGGAGACGAAACGCGTCTGGTGTATTTTTACGCCGGGCGGTATACCCCCGTGAACGGCACGGTAAGGCTGATCGACGAACATAAACAGTATCTTGAGGTGGATGAGCGAAGGGTGTATTTTGATGATATACTGAGGTTTGATTGAACGGCAAATTGCAGTTTGTCGCGCGGTTTGAACCACCTCACCGTAGGGGGCGGCGTCTCGACGCCCCGCGAACCATAGAATTTAACATATGTTAATTACAAACGATATGTGTTGGTGTTTCGCTTTGTAATTAACAGTTTCAAATATTAT
>JAFRSZ010000159.1 GCA_017439205.1 Clostridia bacterium | reverse complement strand
TTCGGTGCTGGAGATCGCCGGGGCCGCGCTGCTGTTCGCTCTGCTGCCCGGGCGGGCCGTTGCCGCCGCCGCGGGCGCGCTGCGTCCTCTGACCGGCGAGCGCTACGCCGCCGCCACGAAATCGCTGGTGCAGCTCCGGCTCCGGCGCGCGGCAAAGGCGGTGCGCGACGTCTCCGACGCGGTGCAGGCGGTGTGCCGTCTGTTGAAGAACGCCGCGCCCGACTCTCCCGCCGACACGGCGAAAACGGTGCAGTCGGAGGTGTGCGCCGGGTGCCTGAAAAAGGAAGTCTGCTGGGGCGCGTGCAGGTCCGCGGTGGAGCCCGCCTTCCGCACCCTTGCGGATATCCAGCGAAAGAAGGGAAGCCTCACGCGCGAGGATCTCCCGAACGCCCTGCGAACGGTGTGCCGCAGCCAGGGCAGCGTGCTGAGCGGCTTCGAGCGGGTATTCTGTGAACTCAACGCCCGGCGGCGGGCGAAAAACGAGGTGTACGATATCAAATCGCTGGCGGCGGCGCAGTTCGGCAGCGTTGCGTCCATGCTCGAGGCCGCGGCCGACGACGCCGGCGTGATCGGCGAAACGGACCCGTATCTTGCGGCGCTGGCAAAGGACGTGCTCGCCGAATTCGGCTTCGGTTTTTCTACGGTGAGCGTGAGCGCGGACGCGTACGGACACGCGCTGCTGGAGGTATACTGCACCCGCGTGCCGCCGATCGACGATATGAAGCCGCTGCTGGAGCGCTTGCGCGCGAAAACGAACGTGAGCTTCATGCCCCCGGTGCAGGACGAGTACAAAAAGCAGGGTGCGGTGCTCTCGTTCTGCGAGCAGACGCCTCTGCAGGCGGAATTCTGCTTCCGCAGCGCCGCGGCGAACGGGGAGAACCTCTGCGGCGACACAGTGGAGGCTTTCCCCGACGGCAGAGGCGCGTATTACTGCGTGCTTTCGGACGGCATGGGCACCGGAAAAACCGCGGCTGTGGATTCGGTGATGACCTGCTCGCTGTTTTCCCGCATGATGAAGGCGGGCTTCTCCCCCGAGATCGCGCTGGAAGCGGTGAACTGCGCCCTGATGGTGAAATCGGAAGAGGAATCCCTTGCCACGCTGGATCTGATGCGGCTGGACCTGTATACCGGCGAGGCGGCGTTTTACAAGGCGGGCGGCGCGTTTTCGGTGGTGCACCGGGGCAGCCGCACCATCGTGGTGGAGCATTCCTCGCTGCCGCTGGGCATCCTGCGCGAAACGGCGTTCCGGAAAAGCGAACTCACCCTTTCGGCGGGCGATACGGTGCTGATGTTTTCGGACGGCGCCGGGCTGCTGGCGCGGGATTTTCTGAAGGATATGTTCTATAAGAACCCGTCCGCGGACGCGAAGACCCTTGCAGAGCTCGCTCTGGCCGAGGCCGTGCGCCGCGCCCCGATCGGCCACGCGGACGACATCACCGTCGCCTGCGTCAGATTGGCGGCGAGCACGGCCTGACGGCTTGCGGATGGCTGCAAAGTACAGTTTAGCGCGCAGTTCAATTAACAATTAACGATTAACAATTAACAATTTCGGAAACGCTGCGCGTTTTGATTATATAAAAAAGCTTTATAGAAGAAGGAAAAGCCTACGTATCCGATGAGTATAATCGGGTAAGGGCGGAGCCCTTCATTAATTGTTAATTGTTAATTTTTAATTTTTCATTGGCGCGCACTGTGCGCTAAATTCCAATTTGCCGTTTTTTCATTGACTTTCCCCTGCATACAATGTATAATTTTATCAAATATACGGGGAGGATCAACGAATGGTTTACGATATCATCATTGTCGGCGCGGGGCCCGCGGGGCTCACCGCCGCCATCTATGCGCTGCGCGCCAAAAAGAGCGTGCTTCTGATCGAAAAGGGGGCGCTCGGCGGGCAGATGACCTATTCGCCCAAAATCGAGAACTATCCGGGCTTTCTGGAGCTCTCCGGCAACGAGCTTGCCGATAAAATGGTGGAGCAGGCGCTTGCGCTCGGCGCGGAGATCGAGATCGACGCCGTTACCGGTATCCGGGACGACGGCGAAACCAAAACCGTGTTCACCGAGGGCGGCAGCTTCGTTTCCCGCGCGGTGATCGTTGCTTCCGGCGCGGCGCACCGCCGGTTGGGGCTCCCCCACGAAGAAGAGCTGATCGGCAGCGGTATCTCGTTCTGCGCGGTGTGCGACGCGGCCTTCTTCAACGATCAGGATATCTGCGTTGCGGGCGGCGGCAACTCCGCGATGCAGGAGGCTCTTCTGCTCAGCGAAAACTGCAAGACCGTAACGATGGTGCAGAACCTCGCCTTCCTCACGGGCGAAGAGACCTTAAAAGAGAAGGTCGCCGAAAAAGAAAACATCCGCGTGATCTACAGCAGCGTGGTCACCGGCCTTGCGTATAACGATAACGGCCTTACCGGCATCGAGATCGAAAACACCGATACCGGCGAAAAAACGCAGATCCCCACCTGCGGGCTGTTCGTTGCGGTGGGCCTCGCGCCCGATACCGAACCCTTTAGGGGTCTCATAGATCTTGATACGTGGGGCTACGTTGCGGCCGATGAAACCTGCCTTACCAACGTGCCGGGCGTTTTCACGGCTGGGGATTGCCGCGTAAAGAGCGTGCGGCAGGTCTCCACCGCGGCCGCCGACGGCGCCGTAGCGGCAGTTGCGGCGATCAAATACCTTGGATAGTAATGAAAAATTAAAAATGAAAAATTAAATGAATAAACAATTAACAATCAACAATTAATTCCGAATTCCGCATTCCGAATTCCGAATTAACTCCGAAATCCCTATTGCCTAATCACTAATCCCTATTGCCTAAAAAACCCTTGACAAATCCGAATCAATGGAATATAATAACACTTGAACAGTTATTCAAGTGTTATTTCTTTTGTTCGGAGGTGGTTACCGTGCAGGATACCGAGGTCCGTCTGTGCGAAGAGCTCTTCGTACACGGCGACAAAACCGCCCGGGCGCTGCTCAAGCTCCCCGGGGACGATCTGCTGATCGATCTGGCGGAGCTTTACAAGATCTTCGGCGATTCCACGCGCATCAAGATCCTGTATCTGCTGCTCGAAGAGGAGATGTGTGTGTGCGACATTGCCGATACGCTGAAAATGACGGTTTCGGCCATTTCGCATCAGCTTCGCATCTTAAAGGGCGCAAAGCTCATCAAGTTCCGCAAGGAGGGCAAGAGCGTGTTCTATTCGCTGGCGGACGAGCACGTGCATTCGATCCTTGAGCAGGGCATGGAACACATCACGGAATGATCACAGGAGGGTACCGATATGAAAAAATCATTTATGCTGGAAGAACTGGACTGCGCGAACTGCGCCGCCAAAATGGAGCGCGCCATCGCCGCGCTGCCGGACGTTACGCGCGTCACCGTGAGCTTTATGGCGCAGAAGCTGGTGCTCGAAGCGTCGGACGACCGTTTTGACGCGGTTCTGGCCGCGGCGCAGGAGTGCATCAGAAAAGTGGAACCGGACTGCAGGATCGTGATCAAATGAAAAAGTGGTATTTCAGCCTTACGGTGAAGCAGCGCAAGCTCGTTCTGCGCATCGCGCTGGCTGTGGTGCTGTTCGCCGCCGTTTTCACCGTGGAGCAGCTCACAACGTGGCATAAGCTTGTGTATCTCGCGCTGTATCTGCTGCCGTATTTCACGGCGGGGTACGACGTATTGTGGAAATCGGTGCGCAACATCTCCCACGGGCAGGTGTTCGACGAATGCTTCCTGATGTCGCTCGCCACCGTGGGCGCGCTGGTGATCGGCGAATATCCCGAGGCCGTGTTCGTGATGGTGTTTTATCAGATCGGCGAGCTGTTCCAGAATCTGGCGGTGGAAAAAAGCCGCCGCTCCATCAAAGACCTGATGGATATCAGCCCCGAGCGCGCAACGCGCATTGTGAACGGGGAAGAAGAAGAGATCTCTCCCGAAGAGGTGTGCGTGGGCGATATCCTGCTGGTGCGTCCCGGCGAGAAGATCCCGGTGGACTGCCGCGTGATCGAGGGCGTTTCGTCGCTGAACACCGCGGCTTTGACCGGCGAAAGCGCGCCGGTGGACGTTTCCGCGGGCAGCAAGGCGGTTTCGGGCTGTGTGAACCTGACCGGCGTGCTGCGGCTCGAAGCGCTGTGCGAATATGAAGACAGCGCCGTGGCGCGCGTGCTGGAGCTCGTGGAAAACGCGGGCTTCAACAAGGCAAAGAGCGAGCAGTTCATTACGAAATTCGCCAAATTCTATACCCCCGCGGTGGTGATCGCCGCCGTGCTGCTGGCGCTGATCCCATCTCTTATCACGAAGGATCCCGCCACGTGGGTATACAGAGCGCTCATTTTCCTTGTGGTGTCGTGCCCCTGCGCGGTGGTGATCAGCGTGCCGCTGGCGTTCTTTGCCGGTATCGGCTGCGCCAGCCGCCGCGGTCTGCTGGTAAAGGGCGGCAACTATCTCGAAACCATCGCCGGGGCGAAGGTGGCGGTGTTCGATAAAACCGGCACGCTCACGAGCGGCAGGTTCACGGTAACGGAGCTGTGCCCCGCGGGCGGCCTCACCGAAAAGCAGCTGCTCACGCTCGCCGCCGGGGCGGAGACCTATTCCAACCACCCGCTGGGTGTTTCGATCCGGGAAGCGGCGAAGGATATGAACGTTGCGAAACCCGTGGGCGTCACAGAGCTCGCCGGGCGCGGCGTGAAGGCCGATTTCGGCGGCGGCAACATCGTTTGGGCGGGCAACGCCGCTCTGCTGCGCGACGTCGGCGTTGATTTTGAAGCCGAAAAAGACGACGCCAGCGTGGTATACGTGGCGGTGGGCGAACAGTACGCCGGCGCGGTCAAGCTTGAGGATATCCCGAAGAAAGGCGCAGCCAAGGCGCTTGCTGCGCTCAAAAAGATCGGCGTGAGCAAAACGGTGCTGCTTACCGGCGACCGCCGCGCCGCGGCGCAGAAGATCGGCGACGCTGTGGGTATTGACGAAGTATACTGCAGCCTGCTCCCGCAGGAGAAGGTACAGAAGCTGGAATCGCTGCTCAATAAAAAAGCCCCCCTGTTTTACGTGGGGGACGGCATCAACGACGCGCCGGTGCTGCGGCTTGCGGACGTGGGCGTGGCGATGGGCGCTCTGGGCAGCGACGCCGCCATCGAGGCCGCGGATATCGTGATCATGGACGACGATATCGCAAAGCTCCCCGAGCTTCTGGGCATCGCCAGGGCCACCCGCCGCATCGTTCTGCAGAACGTCGTCTTTGCGCTGGGCGTGAAATTCGCCGTGCTGCTGCTGGCGTCCATCGGCCTCGCGAACATGTGGATCGGCGTTCTCGCCGACGTGGGCGTGGCGATCCTGTGCATCCTGAATTCCATGCGGATGCTGAAAAAATAAAACTTCAAGGTTGTTTATGTAATATTTGGCGTAATAAAAGCTTTCGGTCGATCCTTTCTCGAAAGGATTGCGGTTTCCAAAGGCGGCGCCTTTGGTCGCCCGCCGCAGCGGGCGAAATCTTTGCGCTTCATCAGCGCAGGAGGTTGTTAAGGAACCCTCGCCGGGGGTTCCTTAAGTACGAAGCACTTTCGTTACATATATTTTCGTGAAGAGGAATAACCGAAACCGCCGGAGCTTATCCGCTCCCGGATCATCCTGACCGTATTGACAAACAATAAAAATGGTGATAAAATAAAGTCCACTTCGGATTTTCACTATTTTGGAGGTCATTATGGAATATATCAAGCGCGATCTCGAAAGAAAATTCCTGCATATGAGCGAAGCTTTCAAGGCGGTCATGGTGGTCGGCGCACGGCAGGTGGGCAAGTCCACCATGCTGAAGCACCTGGCCGAGGGGCAGAACCGGGCATATGTGACGATGGACGATACGCAGCTTCGTACCTTTGCGCGGTCAGAGCCCAGGCTCTTTTTGCAGACCTACCGACCGCCGATCCTGATCGACGAGGTGCAGAAAGCGCCGGAGCTGTTTGAAGAGATCAAGATCATCTGCGACGAAAGCGACGCACGCGGGCAATTCTGGCTCACCGGCTCGCAGAGCAAAAAGCTGGTCAAAAAGGCGGGCGATTCCCTCGCCGGTCGGCTTTGCATCCTCAAAATGTACAGTCTTTCCGCAAGAGAGAAGCTCGGCATCCATCCGGAGGATGAGCTTGATTTTTCGCTTCCGTCCATGATCGCGCGAAAAAGTCTTTTTCCGAAGAACACGCTGCCGGATACGTTTGACAATATCTGGCGCGGCGGCCTGCCCGACGTGCAGGAAAAGGATGAGGAACAGCTCGGCGAGTATTTCAATTCCTATATCGAGACCTATCTGATGCGCGACGCCGTTGACGATTACGGCATCACCGATACCGAAGGCTTCCGCAAGCTCCTGCGGGCGTGCGCGGCGTTTGCCGGGCAGCTTGTAAATTTTAACGATCTGGGCGTGTCTGCGGACATCTCCGGCGCAACGGCGAAGGAATGGGTCAAGGCGCTGCAGTCTATGGGCGTCGTATTTCTGTTGGAGCCGTTCGCCTCAAATGAGCTCAAACGCCTGACGAAAACGCCGAAGCTGTATTTCTGCGATACCGGTTTTTGCGCGTATCTGTCCTCATGGACCACTCGGGACGTATTGATGAACGGCGCGGCGAGCGGCCATTACTATGAAAACCACGTGATCGGCGAGCTTGTACGCAACTACGCGTACGGGAAAAGCAAGGTCAATCTGAATTTCTTCCGCGACAGCAAAATGAAAGAGATCGATCTCATCGTCGAGGACCGCGGCGTCCTGCACCCGGTCGAGATCAAAAAAACGGGCGCGCCTGATAAAAGCGCAGTCAAAGCGTTTGACGTATTGAAAAACGCAGGGCGCAAGATTGGGACCGGCGCGGTGATCTGCATGTCGGACGCCGTGCTGCCGCTGGGAGAGAACAGTCTGATCGTTCCCTCCAATTTGATATAACGTTAAAAAGAATCAAGAATATTTTTGCACCCGAATGGGTATAATGGCAGCGTGAGTTCTGCAATATATACCTTATCGGGTGTATTATTTGCATATTGTTTTTGGCATTATACCCTAAAGGGTGTATTCTGTTGTTGTGATATTGTCGAGAGGAGCTTTTTTGTGAACAAAATAGCGGATTTTATAAAAACCGGCCGTCGCGCCGCCGGTCTCACGCAGGAAGAATTCGCCGCGCGCTCGGGACTCGGCCTGCGCTTTGTGCGCGAGCTGGAGCAAGGCAGGGAAACCGTTCGGATGGATAAGGTCAACGTTGCGCTCGGCATGTTCGGTATGGAAGCTGTGCCGGGAAAAACCGAACGAAAGGATGACGAATGATAAACTAAAAACCGCTTTCTTTCACAAAAAGAGAGCGGTTTTACTGTGTATCGAGAAGTCACCGAAAAAACAGGGGGATGTTTGGTGTGATTAGGATATCATGCGGTGTTCCTTGTCCTGACGGGCGAAGACAAGGTATCGCCTGTCTTGAAGGGATCGCGAAATGACAGAACCCACTATGACGCTTTCAAAACCAGAAGGGTATCATAGTGGGTTCCCTTTATTGTTATGTAATGTTTCACAAGGGCGGTATTTTTACGTTGAGAATGCGGGCTTCGGTCCGTTTTATTTCAGAAAGCGCATGATCGTCTGTTCCAGCGTTTGCGCGTCCGTGCAGCGCCACGTTTCGCCCACGCCCTCGGGATAGCGGTTTTCGTCGTCGTACAACAGCGTACCGATCCCGGCGTTTACGCCCGCCCCAATGTCGATATCCCGGTCGCCCAGCATCAGGCAGGCGTCCTTTTTCAACCCGTTGCGCTTTATCAGGGCGTTCAGCGCGTCCGGCGCGGGCTTGAGGGGAAAGCCGTCCTCCCCGGTCACGAAGTCCGTAAACAGACCGGTAAGGCCGTACAGGTCGAGGTACTGCAGGGCAACCTTGTCGCGGTGGGTATACAGATAGTTGCGCCCGCCGTGTTCGGCGATCTGCCGCAGCAGCGCCGGGATATGGGGGTAGGGCACGCCGCGGGGCAGAAAATCGAGGTCGTTTTCGATCTGATAAAACGCCTCGACGTGCGCGGGCGTGAAGCCGTAGCGCGCGAAGGCGTGCCGCATCGTCACCTTGAACAGCGCGTAGGCTTCTTTTTCGTCGGCGGGGATACCGAAACGGCGGCAGCATTCGCAGAACGCCGCTACCGTGTGCGGATAGGTATCGAACAGCATGCCGTCGAAATCCCAGATGAAGTGATGGTATGTGTGCAAGGGGAAGCCTCCTGACGGTCGGGTAGTGGCCAGTGGCCAGTGGCTAGTGGCCAGTGGCCAGTGGCTAGTGGCTAGTGGCTGGTGGCTAGTGGCTAGTGGTTAGTGGCTAGTGGTTAGTGGCCACTGGTCACTGTTTCTCCGCGCCGCGGATGTATTTCGTCCATTTGATGTAGCCGTAGGTGGTGTTGGTGAAATAGCCGAGCTTGAGGATCAGCAGCACATACTGCCCGGCGAGGATGTTCATCACGGCCTCCAGCGCCGCTTCGATATACCATGCGATCCACTGCTCGCGGAAGCGGAACAGGATGAACAGGCCGTTGGCGATGCCCACCGCCGTGGCGCAGGCGTCCATATAGCATACGATCACTTCGATCGTGCGGCTCTTGAAGAAATCGGAGCCGAGGTCCAGCGTGGTGAGGAAATAGCCGAGGCCGACGGTCCATACCACGATGCCGAAGATGATCAGCGCCTCCTGCCAGCCCTTGAGGGTGCGCACCACGGTGAGCTCCTCCTCCTGCCGGTCGGGGTGCTTATGCCAGTTCACAAAGCTGATGATGTCGCACGGCAGCCAGAAGAACAGCGTGGAGGCGAGCGTTGCGAAGCGGTACATCAGCACGATGCAGATGGCGATCTCGGTGAGCTCCACAAACACCGATACGATAAAGTTCCATTTGCTCTGCTTCGAGATCAGCAGCTCGCAGAGGATGTTGAGGAAGGTATCCAGCAGATACAGCGCCATAATGATGAGGCCGTTTACGCCGTTTGCCTCCTCTTCGGGGAACAAAATCGAGAACACCGCCGCCAGCACAAGGATCGAAATGAACCAGATCTGCTCGTAATCGGTGAAATGCTTTCCGAATACGCGCATCACGCACAGCCCCAGCGCGGCGAGCGCGCAGGCCATGGCGACGCCGAAGGTCGCCTCTTCCTGCCCGGCGTAGAAGGAACGGCGCGCTTTCGCGAGCTCCCGCCCGTCCGGCGCGTGGTCGAACGCAAACCGGTTCTCGGCGTCGGCGTAAACGTATCCCTCCACCGTGGCGTCTTCGGGCAGCGCCTCGTATTCTTCGGGCGTATATTCCACCGGCAGCAGATAAGTGCTGCCGTCGGGCGCTTCGTATACGTAGATCGCCGTGCAATATTTCGCGTCTTCGTTTTCTTCCTCTTCCTCCGGCGCGCGGGTAAAGGTTTCGGTCAGATACGCCTCGGCGGGGGAAGCGGCGATTTTGCTCACGCGCGTCGCCGCCATGACCAGCATGACTGCTGCGAGCAGCGCAAGAAAAACGGCGAAAGCGGCCTTGAGCCGCATCGCCGGAACGGTATTCATAAACTTTGCCTGTTTCATAACGTTATTAATCCCTTTTCATATAGTTTCTGCAGCGAGAACAGGATCCCCAGTTTTGCGTGCTGCCAGGTGAGTCCCCCCTGAAAATAGACCGCGTAGGGCGGGCGGATCGGCCCGTCGGCCGAAAGCTCGATGGATGAGCCCTGTATGAACGCGCCCGCCGCCATGATGACCTCGTCGCCGTACCCGGGGATCGGGCAGGGCACGGGGGTGACGTAGCTGTCCACAGGCGCGGCGGCCTGAATGCCTGCGCAGAAGGCCTCCATCGCCTCTTTGCTGCCCAGCGCGATGCTCTGAATGATATCGTGCCGGGGTTCCCGCCCGTTCGGCACGCAGAAAAAGCCAAGCCGCTCGTAGAGGTTCGCGGCGAAGATCGCGCCCTTCAGCGCGGAGGCCGCCACGGTGGGGGAGAGGAAGAAGCCCTGATACAGGCTGCGGTTCACGTCCATGCTCGCGCCCACGTCCTGCCCCACGCCGGGGGCGGTGAGCCGGTAATGACAGCGGTCGATGCACTTTTTCGTGCCGGCGATGTAGCCGCCGATCGGCGCAAGCCCGCCGCCGGGATTCTTTATCAGGGAGCCCACCGTCATATCCGCGCCCACGTCCGATGGCTCCGTTTCCTCGGTGAACTCGCCGTAGCAGTTGTCAACCATTACGTTGAGACCGGGTTTAACGCTTTTGACAAAGGCGATCAGCTCGCCGATCTGCGCCACCGAAAAGGTGGGGCGCATCTGGTAGCCCTTGGAGCGCTGTATCGTTACCAGCTTTGTTTTGTCGTTGATCGCGTTTTTAATGCCCTCGTAATCGAAGGCGCCGTCCGCTTTGAGATCGACCTGTCGGTAGCTCACGCCCAGCTCCTTCAGCGAGCAGGGGCTTTCGCGGATGCCGATCACCTCTTCGAGCGTGTCGTAGGGCTTGCCCACGGGGCTCAGAAGCTCGTCTCCCGGCAGCAGGTTCGCCGAAAGCGCGGTGGCGAGGGCGTGCGTGCCGCAGGTGAGCGCCGGGCGCACCAGCGCTGCTTCGGTGTGGAACACGTCCGCGTATACCTGCTCCAGCGTATCCCTGCCCCTGTCGTCGTGCCCGTAGCCGGTGGTGCCGGTGAGACAGGCCGCGTCCACGCGGTTCTTCTGCATGGCCAGCAGCACCTTTGCCTGATTGTATTCCGCCGTTTCGTCGATTTCGCAAAAACGCTCTTTCAGATCTTTCAGTACTTCTTCGCCCAGCGCCGTTACCTTGCGGCTGATGCCGAGCTGCGCATACATTTCAAATGATTTCCCGTTCATATTGCCTCGTAATGCTGTATAAATGATGAAAAATGAACAATGAACAATGAACAATTTCGGAAAACACTTCGTGTTTTGATCGTAACTTTTCGCTCTGAGAAACAATTCCGAATTCCGCATTCCGAATTCCGAATTAAATAAATCTCCGCTCTCCGCTCTCATATCTCCGCTCTGGATTTTTTCACGTCAAACCAGAACTCCACGCCGTCCGGCTTGTTTTCCACGCCGTAATCCTCTTCGTGCAGGTCCTGGATGGCCGCCACGATCGAGAGGCCGAGCCCGAAACGCCCCTGTGAGCGGGAAAGAGACTTGTCCGCCCGGTAGAAGGAATCCCAGATCTTGTCGATATCCTTTTCGGCGACGGGTTTGCCCGTATTGAACACGCACATGCGCCAGGCGGCGTCGGTCTCTCTGCAGTATACCTTCAGCTTCTTTTCACCTTCGGCGTGAGAAACGGCGTTGGAAAGGTAGTTGTTGAGCACGCTTTCGAGGATCAGCTTGTCGCCGTTGCCGAAGATCCCCTCGGGCACGGTGTTTTCATAGGTGATCCCTTTTTCACTCAGCACGCCCTCGTTGCGGTCGAACCACTCCTGCGCAAACTCACGCAGTTCGAAATCCTCGCGCTCGGGCTCGTACGCGCCGGAGGAATACTTGGTGATCTCGAGCAGCTTCATGATCATCTCGTTCATGCGCACCGATTCCTGCATGATGGTGTCGCAGTAGCTGTCCGCCGTTTCGGCGTTGCCCGCGGCATAGAACATCTTTGCGCCCTCGGCGTAGCCCTGGATGATCGCGATGGGGGTCTTCAGTTCGTGCGAGATGCCCGAAATAAAGGTCTGGCGCAGGTTATCAATGGTGCGCTCGTTTTCAATATCCTCCTCGAGCTGCTGGTTCTTTTCTTTCAGGTCCGTCAGCGCCGTATCCAGCGCGGAAGAGAGCTCGTTGATGCTGTCCGCAAGGCTGTTCAGCTCCGTTATCGTACCGCGCGGGCATTTCTTTGAAAAGTCCAGCCGCGCCATGTTTTCGGTGGTCTTCACCATGTCGTCCACCGGCTGGGTGATACGCTTGATGTATTTGTAGATCACCAGTAAAGCCAGTATGATACTGATCATGATCACGAGAAAGCTCACGATCATGCTGATCTTCGTGGTGGAGCTCATCTGGCTCACCTGCATGTTCACGTCCACGCAGTCGCCCGAAGAGAGATACACGTAGCAGTCCAGGAACGTGACCGTGTAGTTCTTGCCCTCGTATTCCTTGATCAGATATCCTTTTCCGCTCGCATTTTTACTGCCGAATTTCGTTGCGTAATCGAGCAGATACGAGTCGTCCACCGGGGTCGCCTTCGAGAGGTCGTCCGGCAGGGTATTCTGCAGCGCCCTTGAGGAGTAAACGAGGCGGCCGTCGGCGTTTGTGATCTCAATAATGGTTTCGTAATGGGTCTCCGAATCCTTCAGCGTCTGCAGCAGGTCGCCCGCTTCGTAGGCGGCGCTGATCTCTTCGGTAACGATCCATAAACGCGTAGCCGGGGTGAGGTAATATACCCACTCCGGCAGATTGTTGTATGCGATCACGGGAATAAGAACCGTGAGAAGCATTATAAAAATAATGCCTCTCATCAGTCTTGACCCTATTTTTCTTTCTTTGCGGGGGCGGCGGATCGGTTTACTGCGCGGCATCGCGGGTCACCTCAAGTTTATAGCCGGTGCCGTAGATGGTTTTGATGTGGTTCACGCCCCAGTTGCCCAGCTTGGTGCGCAGCCGCGCCACGTGCGAATCCACGGTGCGCACGTCGCCCTCGAAATCGAAGCCCCAGATGTCGTCGAGCATCTGCTCGCGGGTGAACACCCTGCCGGGGGCGGACAGCAGCTTCTGCAGTATCGAATACTCCTTCAGCGTCAGCGAGATGCTGCGGCCCTCAAGCCATACCTCGTGGGCGAAGGAATCGAGCTTCAGCTCGTCGATGCTCAGCACCTTTGAGTTGTTCACGCCGCCTTCGCGCCGCCTGAGCACCGCCGCCACGCGCTTCATCAGCACGCTGGGGCTGCAGGGCTTGGTCACGTAGTCGTCCGCGCCCGCGTCGAAGGAGGTGAGCTGGTCGTATTCCTGGCTGCGCGCGGTGAGCATGATGATCGGCACGTCCGAGGTCTCTCTCACCCTGCGGCAAACCTCCCACCCGTCCATGTTCGGCATCATGATGTCGAGGATCAGCAGCGCGGTGTCCGGGTTTTCCTGATACAGGCGCAATGCGGTATCGCCGTCGTCGGCGGTCAGCGCCTCGTACCCCTCCGCTGTAAGGTAATCGCTTACCAGACGGCGGATCAGTTCTTCATCGTCGGCAACGATGATTTTTTTCATAAATATCATCCTGTTCTGCGGTGTTCCGCAAATATTTGTACCGGCGGCGTTCCGCCGGAAGTATACTGTTATGAAATAATGCTTTGCAGCTTTTTATCTTTTTTGATGAGTAAAAACAGCAGCGTGCCCAGACCCAGCACCACGGCGGCTTCGCCCGCGGCAACGCTGAGCGAGGCGGGTACGAACGCCTGCCAGAAGGTGTTCTCACCGGCGAACCATGCGATCTCTGCGCCCACGAACACGCCGTTGAAAAGCACGGGCATCAGCATCGAGAGCAGCGGGTAGCCCTTGATCGTAACATTGCGCAGCGCGCGGGTGCAAAGGGCGGCTAAAAGAGTTGCGAGCGTTCCGATCACCATATCCAGAGGGTTCACGGTGCTCAGGATGTTTGAGATCAGGCATCCCACGGTGAGGCCGGGGATCGCGGCGGGGCAGAAGATGGGCAGAATGGTGAGGGCTTCCGAAAAACGGAACTGGATTTCGCCGTAAGCCAGGTTCAGCGCGGCGGCGGCATAGGTGAGCACGGTATAGATGGCCGCGATCATCGCCGCTTTGGTGAGGTAAAGCGTCTTTTTGTTCATATTCTTTTGTCTCCCTAGTTTTGTTTTACGTCAGGATGGTTCCGAACTGACGCGGGAATTACAACGGATTTTTCCCTGAAGATTATTTTAACACCATACAAATGTGTTGTCAAATACTTATTTGCAATTCTCAGCCTTCATGATCTGAAGGACGGTCAAATTGGAATTCGTCGCGGAGTTAAACGACACCGGAACATACCGTCGTACCGATTCAAGCGCCGGATTTGAAGGTGTTTTCGGTTTATTCGTAGGGGCG
>JAFRSZ010000158.1 GCA_017439205.1 Clostridia bacterium | reverse complement strand
TTGATGGTATGAAGCTTTGCGTTTTTGAAGATCCTGTGTTCGCGCAGTTTGCCTTCGATGAGTCCCATTGTAAGACGGGTCGCATAAACGGGGATGTTTACGGTTTTGAGTAAGTAAGGAAGACCTCCGATATGGTCTTCGTGCCCGTGAGTGATAAATACAGCCTTGATTTTCTCCGCATTTCGTTCGATAAAGCTGAAATCGGGAAGCACATAGTCGATGCCGGGCATGTCTGCGTCCGGAAACGTCATGCCGCAGTCTACGATCACCATTTCGCCGTCATATTCAAATACGGTGAGATTTTTACCGATTTCGTTGATACCGCCGAGGAAAGTTACGCGAACCGCCTGCGCTTCCTTTTTTGCTTTTGCGGAAGAACGCGTACGTTTTTCTGCTGCGGCTGTTTTTTTATTTGTTTTTGAAACGGAAACGGATGCGCTCGAAGCGCTTTTTTTTGCGTTTGATTCTTTGGTTGCCTGAACCTCTTTCTTATCGGCCGCCGTATTCTTCTGCGTACTTTTTGCGGCGTTTTGCGCTGTTTTCTTCTTTGTGGCCGTATCGGCGGGATTCTTTGTTTTTGAAGCGCTTTCCTTCGCTTTTGATTTCTGCGTCCTGGCAGTTTTGGTTTGCATATTTTCTCCTTATTCAAAATGATATATATAAATATAAGATTATTAAAATATAAACTTATTCATCTTATAATACTATTAAATCAAATCATTGTCAAGATTTGTCTGTTTAAATTTTGACAGCAGTTCTCCTGCCATTTCTTTTGCAGTTTCCGTATCGGCCGCTTCCACAAGGATCTTCAAACGATTTTCATTACCCAGCTGCCGTATGCGCGCCGTTCCTTTCGAAGTATGATAAATATAAAAGTGTTCAAGCGGAGATCCTTTTTTCGCCCCGGTTTCTTCGATCATCGTTCTGATCTTTTCGGGAGGGCAATCCAGTTCAACGATCCTTTTTCGCAATACAAAATCATTTTGTACGGATAGCAGTTCTTCAATCGATATATTTGCAGAAACGATAACGCTCAACAGCTTTACACAAAGAAACACAGCGTCAAAATTCCACAGATTGTCAAGAAACGCACGATCGGTGATTTCAGGGTTTTCATTATTTTCAAGCAGTCTTATTGCTTTTTGCTTGTATTTTGAAGCGATTTTATCGATCTCTCCGACGGCGTCTTCCCTTATGATTACATCCTTTCCCTGCGCAAAACTCAATTCGCAAAGCGCCGCTCTGATACGTTCGGAAGAATAGAAAATCTCATTCTGAATACAGTACATGTCCGTACCTTCGGCATTGATCAGAAACTGTATGCCGCCCGGTGCGTCAGCTGCGCCGAGCTTGCAGAAAAAATCGTTCAGATATTCCCGAAGCACTTTATTCTCACATTCAATTCGGATCTTTTGTTTACTGATGTTGCAATTCAGTGTTTTATGAAGAGCCGCGGTGTATGCCGTAGACAACAAATTCATACGGAACAGATCCACGCCGGGTTCTTCATAACAATAATCAAAGGAAGAATACCTGTAATTGTTGTTCACGTTCCTTGCCGTTTTCGGCGTCACCGGCAAACCGTTTTTGCCGAAAAACGAAAAATTTACCGATAAATCGCAAACAGAGATATACACAAACGCGTCAAGATTACAGTATGCGCTGTAAAACCACGCCTGAGCTTTAATGATATGCTCAAAATCATAACATATCACTCCGCATGAACGTACTCCAGAGATCATCACGGATTTATACAGTTCTGATTTTCCTGTTCCGTCACAGCCGACGCCGATGCGCTCCATGGTTTTTTCGCTTGCAAGCGCCTGCCCGAGCTTAACAGCGTCGCTCAGTGATAACTGTGAAAAGATCTTGCCAGTAACGCCGTAAACGTCCGTTTCGATCTTCTCGGGCGTCTCATAAAACACTTCGCCTGAGATCACATTTTCGGCGGAGATCTTTCTGCCGGGCCAGATCTTACTTTCCGACGTAACCCGTGAAAACCTTCCGATTTCGGTTCCGTATCCGAGGACCGCGTTTCTTTCGATCACACAATTTGTGCGCAGCCGGACGCCGTCGTCAACGACAGCGCCTGACAGTTCCGTACCGGATTCTATTTTTGCGTCGTCGCCGATAACGCACTTATTCAGAGTACACCCGTCTTCCAGTGTAAGATTTTTGCCGATCACGGCAAACGGGCCTACGGTATTGTTTTTTCCGAATACCGCTTTATCTCCGATCAGGCTCGGCGCAATGACCGTATTCCCTTTTGCATCGGTCGTATCGTTCAGATACAACGTCCCCTGATAAGGGAAATCATCCGTATGCTCCCGCAGAATCTCCTGCGTAAGCTGAAGATATGCCTCAAATTCTCCGATATCTCCCCAGAACGCATCGGTCTGCCAGCATTTGAATTTTTTATGCTGCCGCAGCAATTCCGGAAATAATCCGTCAGAGAAATCAAACGCAGTATTCTCGGGTATCATCTTGATGATCTCCGGCTCGATCAGATAAATACCCGTATTGATCAGATTATCGGCAGCGTTTTCCCATGAGGGTTTTTCCTGAAAAGAAACGATATTCTGATCTTCATCCGTTACGATCACACCGTATTCCCTCGGATCCTTTACCCTGACGCCGATGATCGTTGCGTCCGCGCCGCTCAGGCGGTGATATTCCGCCGCGGCCTTCAGATCGATATCAAACACATTGTCGCCGCTGAGCACAAGCACCGTTTCGCTGCAGTCATGCAAACAGTTCTTTACGCCGCCCGCAGTACCGAGCGGCTTTTCTTCTGTATAATAGTGTAACATTGCGTCGAACGGTTTTCTTTCGCAGAATTCTATGATATCCTGCGCTCTGTAACCGAGAGCAAGGCTGATATCCTTTATCCCTGCCAACGTCAGTCTTGAAACAATTGCGGTCAGGATCGGCACGTTCATCAGCCTGATCAGCGGTTTCGGGGTCGTTTCCGTAAGAGGGCGCAGCCGGCTGCCTAAGCCGCCGCACATGATAACTGCTTTCATCGGGAGATCACCTTTTTACGAAGTTTTGCTGTTATTATTTGCATCAACGGAACCGTTTAATCAGATTATCATTGAATTCGCAGAAAAAATATGATACGATACAAACGGTGATCGTATGAAAAAGGTTTATCTGTATACCGACGGCGCCTGCTCCGGCAATCCCGGTCCCGGCGGCTGGTGCGCCATACTGAGATATAATGACCGCGAAAAAGTGCTGAGCGGTTCGGAGCCTGATACCACAAACAACCGAATGGAGCTTACCGCTGTGATCGAGGGGCTGGGCGCGCTGAAACAAAGCTGTGCGGTCGAAGTAATAACGGATTCAAAATATGTGTGCGACGCAGTGAATCTGCGTTGGCTTCACAGCTGGATGAACAAAAGCTGGAAAAAAGCGGACAATAAGCCCGTGCTGAACCGCGATCTGTGGCAATCCCTTGCCGAACTGCTCTCTCGGCACGAAGTCCGGTTTACATGGATCAAAGGGCATGCGGGACATCCGGAAAATGAAAGATGCGACGCCGTAGCTGTTGAGGAATATCAAAAATATCTGAAATAAACAAGCAGCCGCAGTATCGGCAGGTCCAAACGGAATCCGCCAACACTGCGGCTTATTTTTTATTCTTAAATTATTATGCAGATGAGTCCGTTGCAGCCTTCATTGATCACGCGCTCCAACGTTTGCTGCAGCTTCATGCGAGCCTCATTCGGCATATGCATCAGCTTTGCCTTCAGGCCTTCATTCACAAGGTCATCCAGCGATTTGCCGAAAATATTGGATTCCCAAAGCTTTGAGGGATCTTCACGGAAACCGTCCAAAAGGTATTTTACCAGATCCTCGCTTTGTTTTTCGCTTCCGACGATCGGCGCGACCTCCGTTTGTATATCTGCCTTTAGCATATGGATAGACGGAGCGCTTGCTTTCAGACGGACGCCGTAACGGCTCCCCTGACGCATGATCTCGGGTTCTTCCAGTTCCATCTCTTCAATGGACGGCATAACGATACCGTATCCTGTGGAATTGACCTGTTCAAGCGCTGTTTCGATACGGCGAAACCTCTTTTGTGTTACAGCAAGTTCTCTTAACGCGCTTATGAGTTTTATATCATCGCCGATCTCAAAGCCCGTGATATCCGAAATCATCCCATAAAACAGAGATCTGTCGATTTCCGCGTTGATATATGCCGAGCCCTCTCCCAGGGCGACCGACTCGCTTTCCGAATAGGTAACAGGAGCAAAATCGCGCAGTTCCTGCACGAAACGTCCGACGTCCTTCATTTTATGCGTATTACCGCCGATCGTTCGGATATACTGAATCAGATCGTTTTTCAGAGGAGCATCCGCAGGCATTCCGGATAACCATCCCGGAAGCGATATTACCATCTTCTTTACGGGAAATTCATACAATACGCTGCCGAGTATTTCACGGATCTCATCTTCACACAGACTCAAGCAGTTGATCGGTATTACAGAGGCTGCGTATTTTTCTCTCATTTCCTGCGCGAGTTTCTGTGCGGAAGCGCTCTGCGGATATACACAGTTGAGAAGAATAACATAAGGCTTATTCCTTGCGTTCAGTTCGCTGATCACGCGTTCTTCCGCTTCTTCGTACTCCTCTCTCGGGATTTCGCCGATGCTGCCGTCGGTTGTAATCACAAGACCGATGGTTGCGTGTTCGTTTATCACTTTTTTCGTTCCGATCTCAGCCGCCATATTGAAGGGGATCTCTTCGTCGAACCAGGGCGTCTTCACCATTCGCGGCGCCTCGTTTTCAATATAGCCGAGTGAAGAAGGGACGATATAACCGACGCAATCGACCAGACGTACGGTAAACGCGGACTGATCGTCCAACTCGATCCTGATCGCTTTTTCCGGAACGAACTTCGGTTCCGTTGTCATAATGGTCCTTCCGGCGGAAGATTGCGGAAGTTCGTCTATCATGCGTTCTCTCGCGTAATCTGCAGGCATGTTCGGAATAATCAGCGTTTCAAAAAACTTCTTGATGAAAGTAGATTTTCCCGTCCTTACCGGTCCTACTACGCCGATGTAGATATCGCCGCCGGTTCTTTGCGCGATATCCTTATAAATTGTTGTGTCTGTCATAAACATTCCCCCGATTTTTTTAGCTCAGTTTACTTATATGAAAATCGGACTTGTTTTATGACATGCGGTTATATAACAAAAAAAACACGCCGAAGCGTGCTGTTTTTGGTGAGCCAGCGGGGATTCGAACCCCGGACACCCTGCTTAAAAGGCAGGTGCTCTGCCGACTGAGCTACTGGCTCATCGAGTAGCGGAAATGAAATAAAAGAAGAAAGTGATGATCACAGTGGATACGAACAGAATAACAGCAAGGACCTTAGTGATCTTTGCGAGTTTCGCATCTATGGAGCGACCTTTGTTCTTCCCGAAGAAGGTATCGGCACCGCCGGAAATAACACCGGAAAGCCCAGCTTCTCTGCTCTGCTGAAGTAATACGATGATTACGATGATCACAGACAGCACAACAAGCAAAGCCCCGATCAGAATTTCATACCATGCCATAAAAACAAACCTCTTTCTTCTTTTGTTCCCGTATTGCCTAAGTATATTAGCACAACGATTATGAAAAATCAAGCCTTTTTTTAAATTTTTTTACTTTTTTGGTTTTTCTTATTTTTACTTGCAGCCCCTGTACATATAAGTCAATTCGGCTATAATAACAGGAAAAGTAAACGCAAGCAGCAGACGTCCTCCGAATAACGAAATCTGCCTGATCCAATACATACCGGTCGTATAATCCATATCCGAATAAATCAAAAGAACGTATAATATCGCCGCAGCCGTAAATACTGCCGAGCAAACAGATATTCCGGCTTTTATTATTGTTACCGAACTGTTTTCCATCTTATTGAATAATTTACGGATCTTTTGCACGATACGCATTCGATCACCCCATTGCATATCATAATACCGAAATGCTGCGTGAATCAATGAAAAATGTTTACCACCCGAAACAGCATACTCCTGCAGAAGTATTTTTTTCTTGCATAATCCGTAAAAGGATGTTATAATTATAGCATATTTTTACGGAAGCAGGTAGAACGTATGAAGTGTCCGTATTGTTTTTATCCCGAGAGCAAAGTGATCGATTCCCGTCCTGCCGACGACGGGCAGCGGATCCGCAGACGCAGAGAGTGCATGCAATGCGCTAAGAGATTCACCACCTATGAATCCATCGAAAGCCAGCCGCTGATCATCATCAAGCGTGATAAATCCCGTCAGGTGTTCGACCGAAACAAGCTTCTGAGCGGCATGCTCCGCGCGTGTGAGAAACGTCCCGTATCGCTGCAGACACTCGAAACAGCCATTGATGAAATTGAAAGCCAGCTTCAGAATTCTTTTGAACGCGAGGTCACGTCCGTTCAGATTGGTGAACTTGCGCTTGCAAAGCTGAAAGATATCGACGAAATCGCCTATGTCAGGTTTGCGTCCGTATACAGAGACTTTAACGATATTGAATCGTTTATGGAAGCGCTGCACAGCCTGAAAAACAACAAGTAATAATAGATAACAAAAGATCCCCTGCAGCACCGACCTGCAGGGGACCTTATTATACCCTTACGGCAATTCAGCTTGCTGATCCATCTGCGCGTGCAGTTCTTCAAGCCTTTTTTTCGACAGGTTATAGCAGAAGCCGAGCAACACGAACATTACGGTAAGAACAATAGCGGGAATCAGTGTTGATATATCGTAAAGCTTCGCGTTTACTTCTGCAGTCTGACCGATGGTCTGCGTCGCGTTGACGTCGTAACCGATCACGCCGAGAAGAGCGTTAGTGCCAACGCCGGCAAGCGTCTGGCCGAGCTTTCTTGTAAATGAATAAAACGCGTAAGCGGTACCCTCTTCCCTTCTGCCGGATAAAAAATCGTGATAATCGATAACGTCCATGACCAGCGCCCATACTTCAAGAACAAGGAACGTCTGGCCCGTGCCGCTGAACAGAAGCATTACAAGAAATACCACGGGATTATTGATAAGCGGAGTGAATCTGATAAGATACATGATGATGTTCACCGCCGCTGCGAATAAAAGTCCCGCAGAACAGAGTTCCTTTTTGCCGAATCTGCGGATCAGTTTTCCCATAAACGGCAGGAAGCATGCCATCGGCAGATAGGTGCAAACCGTGGTGAACGCATACCATCCGGGCTTGTTATAGAAATTCTTCAACAGATAATTATATGTGGTCTGCGTGTACATCTGGAATGCGATCAGCAGCATGGAAACGACGCATAGCACGATAAAGGGTTTGTTCTTTGATAATGCTTTGATGGATTTAACGATACTGTATTCGCTCTGATTCTGCTTCGGCGGCAGACTGATACGTTCTTTTGAAAGCTTGAAATGCAGATAATAGATCAGTACCGTAAGCACGGCAAGTACCGCAACGGCAAGAGTAAGCTTTTTGGAATCGAGGATCTTCTCGCCGCTTTCAAGCGTCGTATACACAAACAGAGGCAAAAGGATCTGCGCAGGAAGTCCGCCGAACCCCGCGCCGATGGAACGCCACATGGAAAGCGATGAACGCTCCTGGCTGTCATCCGTGATCACGGAAGCAAGAGATCCGAACGGAATATTGGTTCCGGTATACATCATTCCGTAAAAGATATATGTGATATAGGCGAAAATCAGATATTGCGCGGGGCTGAGACCCGGTATTTTTGTAAACATCAGCACCGCTGCAATCGCCAGAGGTATGGATGCGCCAAGGATATACGGACGGAAACGTCCGTATTTTGTAGGTTTGCGAGAATCGATAAAGGATCCCCACAACGGATCGTTGATCGCATCCCAGATCCTTGCAATAAACATCAGGATCATGATCTGATGCAGCGGGATCTGCAGCACGTCTGTATAAAACATATTCAGGAAAGACGATATGAGGCCGAATGTAAGAAGACCGCCCATATCCCCCAGAGCGTAACCGATTTTATCTTTGATCGTTATGCCGTGTGTAAGTTGATTTTCAACCATAATATCTCCTTTTCTGTACAGTCGCAATCAGTATTCCAAGAACTCGATTCCGAGCATCTGAGCAAGAATCTGAAGTTCCGTTTTGATATTTCCCATGGCAACGGCAAAATGCGGTTCCCAACCGTCTGTAACAGCTCTGTTGATGAGCGCGGACGCATCGCTTTCGGTTTTTACAACGATAGAGGTTCCGTAAAACTGCTGCGGTTTATCCAATGCTTCGCCGTTTGCGGCAAAAATACGGAACGTGCCGTCCTGTTTTTTACCGATGCGCAGGATCGTTACCTCTTTTTCTTTTTTGCACCCGAATTCAAGCGTCGGACCGATCTTTCGGTTGCAGTGAACGCCCGCGGCCGCGCCTGTATCTGTACGGGCAAGAGAACACGGCGCCATTCCGCAATGCCAGAAGGTAACGGTGTTTTCTTGTTCGTTCATGGAAACAGGATCCCCGAAAAACGCAGGTCTGTTCGTAAGCTGCGCCGCTGCATACATGGAAAGCGCACCGTATGTGTCCGCTTCACATGAGGCAGGAATGCCGAGATCGTTCAGTATACCGAGAACAGCGCAAACCGGCGTGCCGAAATCCACGAAGAAATCAGGCCAGCAACGGCTTGAAAGCGCGCCGATGCGGTTTTCTTTTGTGAAATCCGCATACGCTTTATAAAGACGAGCAAAATCGGACACGTTTTTTTCTGCGATCTTATCAAGACCGTTGATCCGTTTTGCGGCGTCTTCATAATAAGGTTCGATTTCTTCTTCCGAAAAACTCTTTGCGAGGCTGATAAGTTCCCGCGATTCAACGGACAGCAGCTCTGCGCCGAAAACGGTCATCATCTCCGCATCCAGCGCTCTGCCGAAACCGAATCCCTGCGGCGTATGACCGATCTGCAGGACCCGAAGGCTGCGCAGGTTTTTTCTCAGCTTTGCCGCTGCGATCGCAGCTTTGATCTTGTTCTCAACGGCTGCTTCGTCCGGTGAACCGAATACATAGGAAAAGGGCCTGCCGAACTGGCAAAGCATATTTCCGGCGGAAAACGCGCCGGTCAGCGAATTAAGACGCAGCCGCGTGCCGTCGATCACCGGTTCACGTAACGTCCAAAGAAGAACCGGACAATCGAATCTGCGCAATACCTCGGCAATATATGCGCCGTTCGCGAATGTTGCGTTCTGTACGATCACATAATCGGGATCTGCCGTATCGATAAACGCGTTGAGTTTATCAATTGATAAGAGCAATTCGTTCGGTATTTGAATGCCGGGATCGATGCTTTTGAGGAGGTTCGCGCTTTGTTCAAACAGTGCGTTCGCGCTTTCAAGATGAAACGTCGGCACACCGATCGGGATGTATGCACATGAAAAACCCATAGCCTGCTCTTCCTTAATCGTCATAATCGCCGCGAACGACCTTGTAGGTAGCGCGAAAATCCTCTTTGGCAAGTCCTGCGGACATGCCTTTTTCAAAAACGCGTTTCACGTTCTCCATACCGGGCATTTCCATCCCGGCGTCGGCCGCCATGCGTTCGCAGATATGAATATCCTTATTCATGTTTTCAAAAGAGAACGCAACGCTGTAATCCTCGTTTTTGAGTTTATCCTTCTGCACGGCCATATACGCGCAGTTCGCGCCGCCCGCAGCAACGGCTGCTGCAAAATTATCTATACTGATACCGTAATGGAGCGCCATGAGCAGCGTTTCATTTACGCCGTTCTGGATTTCTCCCACCAGCGTGTTCTGGCAGATCTTCATAACGAGGCCTTTGCCGTTTTCGCCCATATGTATCACGGTGGTGCCCATGTATCTGAGGATCGGTTCGATCACGGGATAGAGCGATTTCTCACAGCCGACGAGAACGCCGAGCATGCCCTCGATCGCCGCAGCCTTAGATTTTACGACCGGCGCGTCGGCAAACTGAGCGCCCTTCGCTTTTACTTCTTTGGAAACTTCCACCGAAACGGAAGGATCTATGGTGCTCATATCGATACAGATCATTCCTTCCGTGATATACGGCAGAAGCTCATTGTACAGGTCGCTCACGTTTTTAGACGTGGGGACCATGGAAATGATCATGTCTGCCTTTTCGGCAACCTCAATGTTATTCTCACAAGGCACGGCGCCCAGCGCCGCAAGCTTTCTGACCTGATCTTTATTCAGATCGGAACAGTATACCGTATCGTTATGCTTTTTTACAATGTTTGCACACATGGATTCGCCCATGATGCCGAGACCGATAAATCCGATTTTCATGCCAATTCTCCTTAAAAATGAATCAAATAATGGTTTTATCCCAAGCCGCCTGGAATTTTGCAAGGCCGTAATCCGTAAACGGGTGATAAAAGCTGTCTTTGAACACCTGAAGCCCCGCCGTAACGATATCTGCGCCTGCAACCGCGCAGTCCACGAACTGTTTGCCGTTTCTCACAGCTGCGCATATGATCTGCGTTTCACCGAGGAAACCGTAATTCGAATAGATCTCAACGATATCCTGAATATACTGCGTGCAGTCTTCACCGCTGTTTTCTTTCCATCCGATAAACGGAGATACAAAGAGAGAATGGTTTTTTGCGGCGATGAGTGCCTGAGAAGCGGAAAATACAAGTGTAAGGTTTGTACGGATGCCGATGTTTTCCAGACGGCGCGCGGCGGTTATACCGGCCATCGTGCACGGAATTTTGATCACGAAGTTCGGGCAGAGAGCGGCGATCTCTTTTGCCATTGCTACCATTTCATCGGCGTCATCCAGATGCGGGTTGATTTCAACGGAGATCGGGAACCTTTCCCAGCCCTCGATCCCCTTTTCTTTTACAAAGGAAGCGAGTTCCCCCAAAACGGTTTTGAAAGGTTTGCCGGAATTCATGATATGGTTGGGATTTGTGGTAATACCGTCAATACCGAAGGTATCATAGGCTTCTCTGATCTCATCGATCTTCGCGCTGTCCAAAAAATACTTCATCAGGATATCTCCTTTACATTTATTTATGTAAAAATTATATATCATCAAAAAAAATATGTCAATATGAACGGTGTTTGAATCAAATCATAAAAATGAACTCCGATAAACAACCTTAGCCCTTTTTTATTTTCCCCGATCAGAAGGTAAAAATCAAATTTGCTTTTTTACTTGTATATCTTTATGTTGTTTCTTTTAATTGACATTTTGTATAGATTTTTATATAATAAAGATTAAATGGAGGTCTGATCAATTATGAGTTGGATCGTTTGTTTTTGCATTTCCGTTGTTTTTATAATCATTTCGATCATTTATGCGATCGTCGCATCTTCAAACAGAAAACAAAAGAGTAACCGCGGCATGATCCTTTCTCCGATAAGAATCATGTTTATCGGTCTGATCCTTGCTTCTGTTTTTATGTTTATCCCCGTTTACATTTATGAATATAACCTGAACGGTTTTCATGTGTTTGAGGCGATCCTGCTTTCGATACATAACATGATAAGGTTGTTCTTTGTGGACGGTGAACTCAGTTTCATAAAAGATCATGTCGAGCAAAACAATCTTTTCGGCGACTTCTATTTTGTTTACGCCTCGTTTTTGTTTATCGGCTCTTCAATCGCTACCGTTGGTTTTATTCTATCCTTTTTCAAAAGCCTTACAGCAAGGTTGAAGCTTCGTTTCACAAGAAAAAGCAGCATTTATCTTTTTTCATCGCTTAACGAAAACTCTTTAATTCTCGCAAAAGATATATATACGCACGATAAAGACTGTATCATCGTTTTCTTTGACGTATATGAAGCCACCGAAGGCGACGATCCCGCAGACGTACTGATCAAAGAAGCGCAGCGTCTCGGATTCATCTGCTTCAAAGACGACATCCTGAATTTCAGTCTTTCCAAAACGCGGAACAATATGTTCCTTCATGTTTTTATCATCCATGACAATGAATCCGATAATGCGTATAAGGCGCTGAAGCTGTTTCAGATATACAAAGACCGTGATAAAACAAACTTTTACGTTTTTTCTTCACAGATCGAATCTGAAGTGCTTCTCGCAAAAGCGGATTCAGGCAAGATCCTTGTTCGCAGGATCAACAGCATAAGATCGTTCATTTATTATGAACTGTATAACAACGGGTTAAAACTGTTTCAGAACGCGGTCAGCGTCGGTTCCGAAAAAGTGATCTCCATCGTAATCGTCGGCATGGGCAATTACGGAACTGAAATGCTGAAAGCGCTCACATGGTTCTGTCAGATGGACGGATATCATATACAGATCAACGCGTTCGATAATGATGAAGATGCATTGAACCGCTTCCGCGCTATGTGCCCCGAACTGATGGATTCCGCGCATAACGGCAATTTTTCAGACGACGGCGAAGCACAGTATATAATCAATATTCACTCCGGGATGCGGTTTGATACGCCTTTCTTCTATCAGGCCCTGCGCGATATCAAACAGATCTCCTATGTATTTGTGGCATTGGATAACGATGTGGATAATATCCGCACGGCAACGAATCTCAGAATGTTTTTCGAGCGAATGGGCATCCATCCGACGATACAGTCGATCGTTAAAAGCACGGCTAAAAAAGAAGCGCTCGAAAACGCTACAAACTATTCCAACCAGCCTTACGATATTCAGTATGTCGGCGATGCCGAGTCGCTCTATTCCAGGAATGTTATCATCAATTCCGATCTTGAAACGGAAGCGCTGAACCGTCATCTCAGATGGGGGAAGGAAGACGATTTCTGGAGATTTGACTACAACCATAATTCCTCCATGGCGTCCGCGCTTCACACGAAACTCAAGAAAGCTCTCGATATCCCCGGCGCAAGGGTCCTGCCGGATCAACGTTCAGAAGAAGAAAAAGTTGCGCTCCGTAAACTGGAGCACAGAAGATGGAACGCTTATATGCGCACGGAAGGTTATGTGTTCAGCGGATCTCTTGAAAAGAGATCAAGAAACAATCTCGGCAAAATGCATCACTGTCTGGTCACATTCGATCTGCTCAGTCCAGAAGAACAACAGAAAGACGATCATTGATCCAAATTATATGAAAACGCCCCGGTTTTCGTCTCAGCGACGATACCGGGGTTATTATTATATATCTTCTTCAAAACGGATCACGCTGTCAGTTTCGGCGGATGCGAATATCGCTTCGATCAGTTTCAGACAGCGTCGCATCTGCCGATGCGTAACAAGCTGTTCGGCGCCCGAAAGCAGCACGTCGTAAATATTATCGTAATACTGCGTCCATTTTCCGCGGATCTTTTCAAGCGGCTCGTCGTGGATGGTCTCATCTGTGCGCGGCGCCATCGTTTTTGTAATCCCGGTACCGGCTTTTACAGGTACGGAATCTATTTTTTCCCAGTTGTGAACAAGGGTGCTTTTGCCGTTGAGATCCCAGTCTTCTATCACGGAAGTGCCGTTTTCACCGAGGATATACCAACGGGGAAGCGAAATAAAGTTATTGGTGGTTACTTCCACCATATAGTATAAACCGTTTCTGAAACGCAGCTCCGCATAAAAACCGTCGTCGCATTCATCGTTTGTGATGTGCGTTACATGCGCGTAAACGCTTTCGAGGGGATTACCGTCGTTCAGCGTAAGCGCCTGATCCAGAAGATGCACGCCCCAGTCGTAAACCATACCGCCGCCGTGGCCCTTCTCTTTCCGCCAGTCTCCGGGGATACCGCGTGAGCCCTGCACGCGCGATTCGATCCTGAACACCTTGCCGAGCGTATTCTTATCTATGATGTTCTTCATCGTAAGATAATCGTCATCCCATCTGCGGTTCTGATGTACCGTAAACAGAACGCCGCATTCTTTTGAAACGGCGATCATTTCATCCAGATCCGCTACGCTCAGCGTAACGGGTTTTTCGCTGATCACGTTTTTACCCGCGCGCATTGCCTGAATGCACAGCGGCTTGTGTACGTCGTTCCATGTTGCGATCACAAGAAGGGAAACTGTTTCGTCAGCGAGAACATCTTCAAAGGAGCTGTAAGTATGGATCCCGTTTTCACGGGCCTCTTCAAGCTGCTTTGGATCGATATCCCAAACGCCGCTGAGATGAAATTTTTCCATCTCTCTGATACGGTCGGTGTGCCAACCGCCCATTCCGCCGTAACCTACGACGGCAACGTTAACGATCTTCATAATATATACCCTCTGCAAAAATAGAATCATACTATAAAATGCCCGTTCCCCGTAATATAGGAGAAGGCGGGCATTTTACGTCTGGCGCGCTTGAAGGGACTCGAACCCCTGACCCACTGCTTAGAAGGCAGTTGCTCTATCCACCTGAGCTACAAACGCACGCTGGAGCGGGTGATGGGAGTCGAACCCACGCGACCAGCTTGGAAGGCTGGGGTTCTACCGCTGAACTACACCCGCGAACAACGGAATTCATTTTAGCATCATTCCGTTGTTTTGTCAATATGATTTTTCGGAATCAAACCATTTATTTGTAATCAACAACAATTCGGTCATCCCGTACCGAAACGTCGATTTCGGTGATGGTCTCATTGTATTTCATAACAAGGATATTCGTGATCGGATCCTCTACGGTCCTGCGGATCTCATGGCGGATATCACGCGCGCCTCTGCTGCCGCCGGCGGCGTTTTTCGCGATCCACGGCGCTACGTCATCCGAAACGCTCAGGCGGATGCCCTTATCTCTCAATGAAGGAGAAAACTCTTTGATCAGGATATCCGCGATCTTTGTATAGTCGCTTTCCGTAAGAGCGTTGAACAGGATCACCTCGTCTACCCTGCCGATAAATTCCGGACGCAGAAACTCTTTCAGCGCGCGCATGGCTTTTTCTTTGCTGGCTTCGTTCTTGTCTTTTCCGAATCCCATCAGGTTCTCACTGCGTTCGCTGCCGGCGTTTGAAGTCATGATGATCACGGCGTTTTCAAAGCTGATCGTTCTGCCCTGCGCGTCGTTCGTTTTGCCTTCGTCCAAGATCTGCAGCAGAATATTCATCACGTCAGGATGCGCTTTTTCGATCTCATCAAACAGGATCACGGAATAAGGCTTTCTGCGTACTTTTTCCGTAAGCTGCCCTGCTTCGTCATAACCGACATATCCGGGCGGCGAACCGATCAAACGGGACACGCTGAATTTTTCCATAAATTCAGACATATCAAGCCTTATCAGCGTTTCAGGCGTATCAAAGAGTTCGTTGGCAAGCTGCTTTACAAGCTCGGTTTTGCCTACGCCTGTGGGGCCGACGAAAATAAACGAAGCAGGACGCTTGATCGGGCTCAGACGCACCCGGGATCTGCGGATCGCTGAACAAACGGCGTCAACGGCCTCGTCCTGTCCGATGATCCGCGCTTTCAGGTGCGTTTCCATATCGATCAGCTTGCTCATATCATTATCTGCGATTTTTTTCACAGGGATCCCGGTGGAAAGACTGATCACCTTTGCGAGATCGTCCTCTGTAACGTAATTGTCTTCCGCTTTTTCTTTCAGCGCGGCAAGCTCGCCTTCCAACTGGATCAGGTCGGCCTTGATCTTTGCGATGGATTCATAATCCGGATTCTCGGTATCGTTCATAAGCTCCGTTTCTTCGGATTTCATTTCATCGTATCGGTTGAGGGCCGCCTCATAATCACTGATGGCCTTGTTCCTGAGATTGGCACACGTGCAGGCTTCGTCGAGAAGGTCTATCGCCTTATCCGGTAAGAACCGTTCTGTGATATAGCGCTCCGAAAGCTGTACGGCTTTGTACAGCAAGGTATCGGAGATACGCACTTTGTGGAAATTCTCATAGTATTCTTTTATACCGAGAAGCATATTGTATGCTTCTTCGATCGAGGGTTCTTCCACTTTGACCGGCTGGAATCTGCGTTCAAGCGCAGCATCCTTTTCGATATGCTTGCGGTATTCGGTAAACGTGGTGGCGCCGATCACCTGGATCTCCCCGCGGGAAAGAGCGGGTTTCAGGATGTTTGCCGCATTCATGGAGCCTTCCGCATCGCCGGTACCGACGAGATTATGGACTTCGTCAATAAACAGAATGATATTGCCTTCGGCCTTTACTTCGTCGATCAGCCCTTTGATGCGGCTCTCAAACTGACCGCGGAACTGCGTACCGGCAACGAGCGCCGTGAGATCCAGCAGATGGATCTCTTTTTTCTGCAGTTTTGCCGGAACTTCACCGGCGGCAATACGCAGAGCGAGGCCCTCGGCAATGGCTGTTTTACCAACCCCGGGTTCGCCGATCAGACACGGATTGTTCTTGGATCTGCGGCAAAGGATCTGCGTAACGCGAGCGATCTCATCCTGTCTGCCTACGATACGGTCGATTTTGCCTTCCGCAGCTTTTTTGGTAAGATCAGTGCAGTATAACGATAGGAATTTTCTGTTGGATTTTTTCTGATCTTTGTTCTTTTTGCCGAAAGGGCGTTTTTTGGAAGTCCCGTCATCCGCAAGCTCGGCGGGAAGGTCAACGTCGTCTTTCTTTTCAGCTCTGTTCACAGACTGATCGCCGAAAAGGCCCTGTAAAAACGGAAGCGTAGGAGCGCCGCCGTTTTCAAAGCCGTCATCGCCCTCTGAATTCACGAAAGCGCTGCCGAACTGTTCATTCAGCGAATCGATATCTTCGTCCGTGATCCCCATTTTCGATAACATATCTTTAATGGGACCTATATTGAGCTCCATTGCACATTTAATGCAAAGGCCTTCCTGCGTGGTCTTATCCCCTTCTATTTTCGAGATATAGATCACAGCCGGATTTTTTTTGCAGCGGGAGCACAGTTTCATATTCATGTAATAATCCTTTCGTTTCGCTTCAATAAAACGATATTATTTTTGGGTCGCCTTCTCTTTTGCCTTTGCTTCTTTTTCTGCTTTTGCTCTGGCTTTGCCTTCCGGCGAGAAACGCTCTTTTACCTGACGGTGCGTTGCAGGCATATAGCTGAAAAATGCAACGAACGTCATGATCACAGCGATTACGACCAGTACCATCATTACGGAATCGGGCAGCGTGAAAACCTGTGCGACCGCACCGGGTTCGGCTCTGAACGCACCCACCTCCGGGCCGAAAGCCATGATCGTAATCATTACAAGGTAAAACGCCATGGTTGCAGCCTTGCCGAATATCTCAGCAGCGCCGGGACGTATGCCGAAATAAATCATCAGACCGCCGCCGATCAGCATAACGAGTTCCTTAACGATGAAAAGCAGAAATACCCACGCGAAAAGATGCAGCGTTCTGTTTTCCGCTTTATAGAACGTAAAGAACAGCATCACAGCTATGGTGGCCTGCGTAAGTTTATCGGCTACAGGGTCAAGGAGCTTGCCGAGCGCGCTGACCTGATTGAATCTTCTTGCGATCTTACCGTCGAAGAAATCGCTCAATCCGGAAAGCGCGAGAACGACCACTGCCCATACCAACTGCCCTTTATAAAAAAGATAGGCAAATACGGGGATCAGCAGGATACGGATAAAGGAAAGCAAATTCGGTACCGTCCATACGTTGCTGAAAATGCCTTCTTCTTTATTTTTTACGGTATTATCATTCTTCTGTGCCATCTTATTATTATCCTTTCATTAAAAAATACCGGCAACATAACTGCACACGGCCGAGCTTTGTACAATGGATGTAAAAGCGGATTCGCCGGACAGCGAAGCGATCAGGTTCAGGATCATACATCCTGCGGCGATCGGAACGATGCCGCGCACGACGCCAAGCAAACCGCCGAGGAGCTTATTCATCTTACCGATCGCGCCCTGTCTGTTTTCAAAAAAATGCTTATTGATCGCGTTTGCGAACATAATCAGTATAAAAGACAAAAGAAGAAATAGGAGGACCGATGTAATAATTACGATCACTTTTGTAAGGATCGGCTGAACGTAAGTCGTTTCGATCTGCTCTACCGTGTGCATTTTTTCGGGATCGACGATCTGGTCGGTAAACAGTTCGAAAAAGACTGCTATTTTATAAGCCGATGCGGGAATCGCTTCTTTTGCCGACGAGATAACGGAACCTTCAACGCTTCCGGCGGGAAATATCTCGTTGAGTTTTGACGCTACGGCAGAATGAACGAAATTTGAGTAGATCATTCCGGAAAGCGATGCGGCTGCCGCTCTTGACGAAAACGCTGCAATCAGGCCGGCAAACAGCCGAAGCAGCACTTTTGCAAGTCCTTTCTTGAATCCGATGACCAGAAACAGAAGCGCCAATATGATACAGACGACGTCGATTATATTCATAGTTCATTCACCGCTCGTTTCGTGTATGCTGAAGCTGTAAAGCCCGCTTGCAGAAAGAACATACAGCCTCCTGCCGGAAATAACGCAGTGGATACAGGTTTCCGGCAGCTTGACCGTTCCTGTCACCGAATCGCCCGAACCCAATACTTTTATCTCATCCGCAAATACAACCGCCGCGTGCGATTCACTCGCCGTGACCATCAATATCGAGCTTTGATAATGATCTTCATACGTCTTTTTGCAGCCTTTATCGAGATAATATACAAGCGCGTTGTTCGTATTCCCGTAATGGTTGATTGCGGTCACGCCGACGCCGCATTTGTACAGCGCGGAATGGTTCAGTTCGTTTGCCGCATAATGGTTCAGTTGAGAAGACGCTCCCGAACTATTCAGCAGATAAGAGCCGCTCTGTGTAAGCACCGCAACATTTTTGGATGAAACAAACTCAATGTCGTATACTGTTTCGCCCGGATACTCTACGGTGAATATGGGTTCGTTCTTGTTGAAATTAAAGTAAATCACTTTACACAAAGATTCCGCATTGCTGACAGAAAGCACGCTGACCGCAGCATGGTTCCCGTTTGGTGAAAGTGCAACGTCAAGAACGTACTCCGAGCCGCCCCACTCAAAAAGCTTTTTACCTTTATATGAATATACGTATAAATGAGACTGATAACCGCCGTCGGCATTCAGGACGTAAGCATACGTGCCTTTGCTTGTAATATCTGCGCAGCTTACGGCAGAGTCAAACTGCGCTTCTTTATACTTTACGGAATCCTTTTCGATCTTCAGTCCGCTTCCGCCGCGGTCAAACAGAAGAAGATTCTTTCCTGCGGTAATCATCACAGGGTTGGCAAATTTGTGTTCATTCGCATTTATCAGATTCCCGTACTGATCGACGTATTCTATCGCGTTGGAAGTGAGCAGCACCGCACCGGACGTAAAAGGCGCAAGATCCACAACGGAATCAGCTGTTCTGGGATAAATAAGGTCTGCGTCGGATAAAACGCCGTCGGATTTCCAGGCATTGTTCACAATAAAAACGGCGATCACGGCGATCAGGATCACCACCAGCACACCGAGGCCGATCAGTTTGACCAAAGCGCTCTTGCCGGAGGCGGTTGGAAGCGTTATTTTTTTTTCAGTCTTTTTTTCTTTTTCTTGGGTCTCTGTTGTTTCGGTTTTATCTTCTGTATTTTCAATGTCCATAATACTCACTCCCCCTTAAAAATAACTTTATTCAGGTAAAGTCCCTCCGGCGGAACCGTTTTTCCGGCAAGAAGCCTGTCTTTGCTGCAGATGATCGAAGGGATGCTCCCTCGTTCGATTTTTCCTTCGTCGATATACAAAAGCGTTCCGGCCATGATGCGCACCATATTATACAAAAATCCGTCGGCCTCCACAAAATAGATCACTTTGTCGTTTTCACGGAACACACCGGCGTTTTTTACCGTACGCACGTTGGATCTTACCGCCGCGCCCGCTGCACAGAACGCGGTAAAATCATGCTTCCCGATAAAGCTTTTCGCTTCCTGGTCCATCAGCTTCTCGTCAAGTCTGTGTTTGCAGTGCGCAGCCCTGTTCAGATAAAACGGGTTGCGGACCGGCGAATCATAAAACACATAATGATATTCTTTTGTGTCGCAGCTGAAACGCGCGTTGAAATCATCGGGTACGATCTCACAGCCGGTCACGCAGATATCATCCGGCAGATAAAAATTCAGCCCAGATACGACCGTATCCATCGGACGTTCTTTTTCCGCATGAAAATTCGCCTTGAAACATTTTGCGTGAACGCCCGCGTCCGTTCGGCTGCATCCGGTTGCCGAAACACGCTGACCGAAGAGCTGAAACACGGCGTCTTCGAGTTTTTCCTGTACCGTAACGGCGTTATCCTGGCGCTGCCATCCGTGATATGCAGTGCCGTCAAAGAGCATTGTAAGCAGATAGTTCATTTTAACACCGCCTTGAAAAGCAGGCTGTCGCTGAAATGATAATACGTTGTAAAAATGGCGGCAAAACAAAGAAGGATCACTACCGCAAAGGCAAGATAATCAAGGATGCTGAACCGCATCACTTTCAGCCGCGTACGGTTTGCGCCGTCGGTATAACAGCGGCATTCCATCGCCACCGCGAGATCCGCCGCCCTGCGGAATGCGGATACGAACAGCGGGATAAACACGGACGTCATCGCTTTCATACGTTTTGCGATACTGCCGTTGTCGAGGCTTGCCCCGCGCGCTTTCTGTGCGCTCATAATAATGTCGATCTCATTGATCAGCGTAGGAATAAACCGCAGCGCTATGGTCATCATCATCGCAAGAGAATGCACTTTGATCCTGAAAAGTTTCAGCGGAGAAAGCAGGCGCTCAATGGCGTCGGTCAGCATATTCGGCGACGTAGTATACGTAAGCAGCGATGTAAACAGTATCAACGATATGATGCGCACCGCAAGAAATACGGCACTGTATACGCCGCCGGTCGTGATGCAGAATTTATGATCTTCAAAAGGCTTCCAGAGCACGTCGCCGTCATTGTTATAAAACAGCTGCAGCGCCGATGTGAACAGAACGATAAAAATGATACTGCGAAGGCTTTTCCAAATCAGCCCGGGCGATATTGCGGAGATCAGCACGCACGCGATCGCGAACCCGAGCATCAGGATCAACGAGAAAAAATTCCTGCAGATAAAAAGCGAAACGATATAAAGGATCGTTAAAAGAATTTTAGCGCGCGGATCAAGCTTATGGATCAGTGATTTTCCGGGAAAAAACTGACCTATGGTAATATCTCTAATCATAAAGCAGTTCCTCCGCCGAGCAATGAGGCGATCTGGTCGGCAGCCGCCTCAACGGTATACGCTTCTTCGGGATGGAACCCGCGTTTTTTCAGTTCGAGTATGATTTTTGTAAAAGCTGGAACGTTCAGCCCCATGGAAACAAGTTCTTCGCCGTGTGAAAAAATCTCTTTCGGCGTTCCGAAATAAGCAACGGTACCGTGGTTGAGCACAAGGATACGCTCGCTCATCGCGGCCGCGATCTCCATGCTGTGCGTAACGTGGATCACGGTAGCGCCTGTCTGTTTATGATAATTTCCGATCATGCCGAGGATCGCTTCCCTTCCGGCAGGGTCAAGCCCTGCAGTGGGTTCGTCGAGAATCAGAACGTCCGGGAGCATCGCCATAACGCCGGCGATCGCGCAGCGGCGTTTCTGACCGCCGGAAAGGTCAAACGGGGATTTCTGCAGTTTTTCGGGTTTCAGACGAACAAACGAGATCGCCTGCATAACTCTGTTTTTCACTTCTTCTTCGTTTAACCCCATATTACGCGGACCGAAAGCGATGTCTTCATAACAGGTTTCGCCGAAAAGCTGATATTCCGGATACTGAAAACAAAGCCCTACACGGAAACGGGCTTCGCTGATATTCTTTTTATTGGCGTTGATGTTTTTACCGTCCAGCCGGATCTCGCCGGATTCCGGTTTGATGAGACCGTTGAGCATCTGCATCAGCGTGCTTTTGCCGGAACCCGTATGCCCGATCACGCTGATGAACTCCCCCTTCTCAACGGAGAGAGAGACGTCGGAAAGCGCCTGCACTTCAAAAGGCGTTTTATGACCGTAACCGAACGATACGTTTTTGATTTCAATAAAAGACATTGTGTCTCCGTTCTTTATTTTCCGGATCTTTTTATGATTTCCGCAATCAATTCTTCTTCTGTAAGGATATCGTCTCTGATACCGATACCGCGGTCTCTCAGTTTATCGCACAGCTTTGCCGTATCCGGCAGTTCAAGGCCGCATTCCTTGAGCATTTCACGTTGAGAAAAAATCTCACGCGGCTTGCCGACCGCGCGGATCCGCGCCTGATCGATCACCAAAACACGGTCAGCATAAACGGCCTCTTCCATAAAATGCGTGATCAGAACGACCGATATGCCGTGATCCTTATTCAGCGCTCTGATCGTATTCAGCACGTCTGCTCTTCCCTTCGGGTCCAGCATCGCAGTGGGCTCGTCCAGAACGATACATCCGGGGCGCATTGCAATGATGCCTGCTATAGCGACGCGCTGTTTCTGCCCGCCGGAAAGCCGGTGCGTCTCTGAGAAACGGCGTTCATACATTCCAACAGCCTTCAGCGCTTCATCGACCCTGATGCGGATCTCTTTCGGATCGACCGCAAGATTCTCGGGCCCGAACGCTACGTCTTCTTCCACAATAGACGATACGATCTGGTTATCCGGATTCTGAAAAACCACGCCCACGTTTTTTCTGACGGGGATCTCATTTTCAGGTAGCGACGTATCCATACCGTTTACGAAAACCTTGCCCGTGGTGGGAATGAAAATGGCGTTCGAAAGCTTTGCCAGCGTTGATTTGCCCGACCCGTTATGTCCCAGAATGACAAGGAATTCCCCTTTACGGACAGAGAAAGAAACATCCTTTACGGCAAAGGACGGATTTTCATCGTCTTCATTATATGAAAAAGATACGTTGTCAAATACAAGAAGATCCTGTGTACTCATTACAGTTCCTTTAATAGTTTATCTGCGCCAGTAAGATGTGGCTCCGCTCGGAAGGATCAATCCCGACGCGGTAACGGGAAGGCCGATCTCATCGGACGTCACTTTTCCTCCGAAAGACTGAGTCAATATACTGCCGAGCATATATCCCATTACGGACGGAGACAAACCCGTTGTATAAGAATTCAGCAAAAACAGGCGCGCGTCTTCGCTTAACAGCGCTGCGCATCGTGAACAAAGCGCATAAACCTCGTTTTCAAGCTTCCACACTTCCCCGCCCGGGCCGCGCCCGTAGGAAGGAGGATCCATGATAATGATATCGTATTGATTCCCGCGTCGGATCTCACGCTCCACCAGTTTGATGCAGTCGTCAACGAACCAGCGTACGCTTTTTTCCGCAACGCCGGACGACGCCGCGTTCTCTTTTGCCCAGAGCACCATGCCTTTTGAAGCGTCAACATGCGTAACCGCCGCTCCGGCAGCGAGAGCGCTTACGGTAGCGCCGCCGGTATACGCAAACAGATTCAGCATTTTCAGGGGGCGGTCACTGTTTCCGATCACCGACGCAGTCAGATCCCAATTCACGGCCTGTTCGGGAAAAATACCGGTATGCTTGAACCCCATAGGCTTGATGTTGAACGTAAGATCCCGGTATTTAATTTGCCAGCTGTCGGGCAAGGGGCGGTAAACGTCCCACTTTCCGCCGCCGGTATTTGAGCGCAGATAGCGCGCATCAGCCTTTTTCCAGCGAGGGTCTCTTTTCGGCGTATTCCATATAACCTGCGGATCCGGACGGATCAGGATACGGTCGCCCCACCGTTCCAGACGCTCCCCGTCGGAACAGTCGATCAGCTCATAATCCTTCCATGCGTCGGACACTCTCATCAGAAAAGCCTTTCTCTTACCACTTCGGCGATCTGTTCCGCAAATCTCCGGATCTGATCCTCGTCTTTGCCTTCAACCATCACGCGCACCAGCGGTTCCGTACCGGAGGCGCGCACAAGTACGCGGCCGTTTTCACCCAGCTCTTTTTCCGCTTCCTCGATCGCGATTTTGATATCTCTGTCTTCAAACAGACGCAGCTTGCCGAGGGAAGATACCCTTACGTTGAGCAACACCTGCGGGAAGATCTCAATTTCGGAAGCCAGATCCTTCAGCGTTCTTCCCGTGGTACGGATCACGTTCAGAAGCTGGACCGCGGTGAGCTGACCGTCGCCTGTTGTAGCGTGATCCAGGAAGATTACATGGCCGGACTGTTCGCCGCCGATATGAAAACCCTTCTCAAGCATTCTTTCAAGCACGTAACGGTCGCCGACCTTCGTCTTTTCACAGTTGATCCCGTTCTTCGCGCAGAAAGCAAACAGCCCCATATTGCTCATCACGGTGGCAACAAGTGTATTTGCATTCAGTTTTCCCTGATCCTTCATTGCTTTCGCACAGATCGCCATGATCTTGTCGCCGTCCACAAGCGTGCCGTCCTGATCGACGCAAAGAAGCCGGTCGGCGTCGCCGTCGAAAGCGAATCCAAGATCGAAGTCGTTGTCTTCTACATATTGCTGAAGCACTTCGATGTGCGTGGAACCGCAGTTCCGGTTGATGTTTTCACCGTCCGGACGGCAATTGATCACCGTGCACTCCGCGCCGAGCTTGCGGAACAGTTCGTTCGCCGTTTCGCTTGCGGAGCCGTTCGCGCAGTCGATCGCGATACGCATACCGTAAAAATGCGCGACCGCCGTGCTCTCGATGTGATGGATATAATCCTTCAGCGCGTTTCGTCCCGAGGTGATGGAGCCGACTTCCCCGCCCACTTTCAACGGGGGCGGAACGATCTCATCAAGAATAATGGCCTCGATCTTCTCTTCCATCTCATCCGGCAGTTTATATCCGTTGGAGCGGAAGATCTTGATGCCGTTATATTCGCACGGATTATGCGACGCTGAGATCATGATGCCGGCGTCGTAAGAATACTCTTTTACAAGAAACGCAACCGCGGGAGTGGGTACCACGCCGAGCTGCAGCACGTCGCAGCCCACAGAGCAAAGCCCCGCCGCGATGGCGCAGGTCAGCATATCGGCGGAGATACGCGTATCGGTGCCCACAAGGACCTTCAGTTTGCGTTTACCGGCTGTTTCGCCGAGCACCATGGCCGTTGCGCGGCCGATCTTCATGGCAAGCTCGCAGCTGATCTCTGTATTGGCAATTCCTCTCGCACCGTCGGTGCCGAATAATCTGCCCATAATATCATCCTTTCGGTATATTTTATTTTTGCGGGACGGGCAGCCCCAGATGAATATAAGCGGCGTCGGTAACGGCTCTGCCGCGCGGCGTCCTTGAAAGGAAACCGATCTGCATCAGATACGGTTCGTAAACGTCTTCGATCGTAACGGCTTCTTCACCGATCGCAGCGGCAATGGTTTCAAGTCCCACGGGCCCGCCTTTATAATTATGGATCATCGTGGAAAGCATACGCCGGTCAATATTATCCAGCCCGAGCTCGTCGATCTCCATCCGCGACAAAGCCTGCTGCGCGTCCTGCAGCGTGATGACGCCGCTGCCCATCACCTGCGCGAAATCTCTTGCGCGTTTGAGCAGACGGTTTGCGATACGCGGCGTACCGCGGGAACGGGAGGCGATCTCAATGGCGCCTTCCCTGTCGATCTCAATGCCGAGGATACGCGCGCTGCGGATCACGATATCGCTGAGTTCTTCGGGCGTATACAGTTCAAGGCGCAATACCACGCCGAATCGGTCTCGCAGCGGCGCGCTCAGAGCGCCAGCGCGCGTTGTCGCCGCAACGAGCGTAAAAGGCTGAAGATCCAGCCGGATCGACCTGGCGGAAGGGCCCTTGCCGATGATGATATCGATCACATGGTCCTCCATTGCGGGATACAGCACTTCCTCCACACGGCGCGAAAGGCGGTGGATCTCATCAATGAACAGGATATCCCCCGCGTTCAGATTGGTAAGCAGCGCAGCCAGATCGCCGGGTTTCTCGATCGCAGGACCGGAAGTGATACGGATCTGCGTGCCCATGGTGTTGGCGATGATACCTGCAAGCGTGGTTTTGCCGAGGCCCGGAGGGCCGTAAAGCAGCACGTGGTCCAGCGCCTCGTTTCTGCCGAGCGCCGCCTGCATATATATATTCAGATTCTCTTTCACTTTTGTCTGTCCGATGTATTCATCCAGCGTTTTCGGTCGTAAAGAGATCTCAACGTCCGTATCTGCTTCGTTGAATTCGGGCGAAGAAAGGCGGAAGCCTTCGTCTTCAAATGAACTGATCGCCATAAACTACCTCTTTAATAAAGCTTTTTCAATCCGAGTTTGATCAGGTCTTCCACTCTCATTTCCGCATCGGCGCCCGCAAGCGCTTTTGCTGCGTCAGCGGCTGAAAAACCGAGCGCGGTGAGAGCGCTTACCGCTTCGGATACGTTGCCGCCCATGCTGATCTGCTGCACGCCGGAAACTTCTTCGGAAGAAACGTGAGAAGGCGCAAGTTTTGCCATTTTATCCTTCAATTCCAAAACGACACGCTGCGCAATTTTCGGCCCGACGCCGGGCGCTTTCGTAATGGATTTCACGTCCCCTGCCGCAATGCTGAGCGCAAGCGCGTTCGGCGTATGCTGAGATAAAATGGATATCGCAGCCTTCGGCCCCACGCCGGAAACGCCGATCAGCATTTTGAAGAACGCCAGCTCCTGAGAATCATAAAAGCCGAAAAGCTCAAGCGCGTCCTCGCGAACCGAAAGATACGTGTAGAGCGTAGCCGTACCGCCGATGCGGTCTATATTCTTCAGCGTGTTCAGCGAAACGGTACAATGGAACGCAACGCCGCCGCATTCAAGCGCGACGCTTGAGGTGTCCGAATATACGATTTTTCCCGTAATGGAATAAAACATACGAAAGTCCTTCTTACTTAATTCTTGTTATTGCGGAATTGCTCGAATGCGCATGGCAGAGCGCAAGCGCCAATGCGTCGGCCGTATCGTCCGGCTTCGGGACGGCGGATAACCCGAGGATCTGCCGGGTCATTTCCTGTACCTGTTTCTTTTCTGCTCGGCCGTACCCCACAACGCTCTGTTTCACCTGAAGCGGCGTGTATTCACATACGTCGGCGCCGTTGTTCTTCGCGGCCAAAAGGATCACGCCGCGCGCCTGCGCCACATCCACAGCCGTCTTTTTGTTGGTATTGAAAAACAGCTTTTCGATCGACATAACTTCAGGCTGATATTTCTGAAACAGAAAACTCAGGTCCTGATAGATCTCAAGAAGACGCTGCGGAAAGTCCATGCCTGCCGGCGTGGTCACCGCGCCGTAATCAAGGATCGTGAATCGTTTTTTATCATATCGCAGTATCCCGTACCCTACAATGGCATAACCGGGATCGATCCCCAAGATCACCATACAGTATTCTCCACATAATAATTCATTTAAGTATATCATAAAAAAAAGAAGAAGGCAATATAAGAATGAAAAAAAACAGAACTTCCTTCAAAAAGGAAGCTCTGTAAAAACTGCTGTGTTCAGATGCGCATCGCAACTTCATACGCGCGCCAGATCACAGACCTCAAATTGCCCACCTGCAGGCAGTCGCCCACAAGATGCACATGTTTGCTTCCCTGTGCAAGCGGCGCAGGGATGTATCCGGCACAGCTGATCACGCTGTCGCACGAAAGCTCTTTGCTCTCTCCGTTATTGCAGGCAACAATGATCGATCCGTCCTTTACTTCTTTCAGGGTGGTTTCAAGATACACGGGGATCTTATGCAGCGCGAACCATTCTCTGAGATAAGAGCTGTTCGCAAGGCAAACACCCTTTTGCGAAACAAGATCGTCCTTCATCTCAACGATCAGCGGGTGTTTGCCCTGCAGCGCGAGTTCATACGCGATCTCGCTTCCGGTAAGTCCGCCGCCGATCACGGCAACAGTATCGCCCACCTCTTTTTCATGGTTCAGATATTCGCACGCCTCGATCATCTTTTCGTAACCGGGCACCTTTTTCAGCAGTCTTGCCACCGCGCCGGTGGCGATCACGATCTCCTGCCCGGCGAACTGTGAAAGATCGGTGATCTCGGTATTGAGATGTACTTCTATGCCGAGTTTTTCGATTTCTCTTCGGTACCATGCGAGCAGATCGCGCAGCTTGCCCTTATAGCTTTCCGCGCTTGCAGGAATGAACGTACCGCCGAGCACGTCGCTTTTTTCGTAGATCACAGGTTCATGGCCGCGCTTTTTCAGTACCCTGGCAGTTTCCATACCGCCGATGCCGCCGCCGATGATAACTACGCGCTTCGGCGAATTCGTGGGTTTGATATAATGCTTTTCTTTCTGCATCGTCTCTGCGTTGATCGCGCAGCGGGCAAGATGCAGGCTGTCGGAAAGCTCCTGATCGTTCGGCACGCCTTTGTAATGGCACATATTGAAGCAGCCGTTATGGCAGAGAATACACGGGCGGATATCCGCTTCCCTTTCCTCCATCAGCTTCGTTACCCATTCGGGATCCGCAAGGAAGGGGCGCGCAAAGCCTGCGCCGTCCAGCTTGCCGTTTTCAATAGATCTCGCCGCAACGGCAGGATCCATGCGGCCTGCGCACACGACCGGAATATCAACGAATTCCCTGATATGCTCCATGTCGGCGAGATTGCAGTTTTCGGGCATATAGATCGGCGGATGCGCCCAGTACCATGCGTCGTAGGTTCCGTTGTCACAGTTGAGCATATCGTAACCGGCGTCCTGCAGATATTTTACGGCGCGTTCGCTCTCTTCCATATCGCGCCCCACTTCAACGTAATCCTCACCTGGCAAAGCGCCTTCACGGAACCCCTTTGTTTTTGAAATGATGCTGTAACGCAGAGAAACGGGGAAATCTTTTCCGCATACCGCTTTGATGGCGCGAACGATATCCACAGCGAAACGGTAACGGTTCTCAAAGGAGCCGCCGTATTCATCGGTACGCTTATTTACATACTTCAGTGTAAACTGATCCAGAAGGTACCCTTCGTGCACCGCGTGGATCTCAACGCCGTCCACGCCCGCGTCCTTCAGCTTCTTCGCGGTTTTCGCAAAGGCCGTTACGAACTCGCGGATCTCTTCCACCGTGATCTCGCGGGACGGAACTTTATCGGACCAGCGGTTGGGAGACGGCGAAGCGGATGCGGTAATCTTGTCAAGATCCATAAAGGGCTTTGAAAGCTTGCGCAGAACCGGATTCTCATACAGCTTTTCCATCATCTCGCTGATGGTGAACGAGCGGCCGAACCCGGCGGTGAGCTGAACGAACAGCTTTGCGCCGGTTTTATGGAATTCGGGCATCCATTCTTTCAGGTCCTTATACATTTTGTCGTTTTTATACAGCCACTGCCCGAACATCGGGTTGTATACCGGCTGGCAGCCGGGCAGCACGAGCCCGACGTTATTCTTTGCGATTTCAAGAATAAAATCGGCGCCGGCCTTGTCGAAATGGTTTTTTTCCATCCAGCCGAAAAGATCCGTACCGCCCATCGAGGTCAGTACGATCCTGTTTTTGATCTCGCAGTTTCCGATCTTCCATGGAGTAAACAATGCGTTATATCTGGGATCCATAGTTCACGACACCTTTCTTTTACAGAAATTTAACAAAGCTATTAACGTTTATTTATAAACTTTTGTTAATATCATCTTATCATATTATTCGCTGTATAGCAAGTATTTTTATGAAAAGGAGAAGCTATGATCGATAAAAACAATTTGTCGAGGGGAATGGAAAAACTGATCCGGCTCGGGCCGAAACTCACCGGCAGTCCAGCGCAGATGGCGTTTATTTCATATATCAAACAGGAATTGCGCGATATGGGGATGGAAGTAATGATCGACCCGTTTTATTTTCCGCGCTGGCAGGCAAAAGAGGCGTCGCTTTCGATCGAAGATGAAAACGGCGAAACGGTCGGCTTACCTATTTCCTCGGTTCATCCCTACTCAGGGGAAACGCCAGACGAAGGCGTGACCACGCAGCTGATTTTCCTGAACACGCTTGATAAAATGGTGAAAGCCGAGGGCAAGATCATCGTCATCAAAATCGAAGATCTGGGCCGTATCCACAGCGAGGTGGCTTTTGATAAACGCAGCGCGTTTCCGGAAGATACCGTGATGCCTGCATTTTATAACGGCCCGGTTGCTACCGCGATGGTAAGATGTCTGGCGGAGGGTGCGCTGAAGCTGCTGCGGCCTGCAGGCGCCGTTTTCGTTTGGGACGGGATCCCCGATGAAGCCGTACAGGGGCAGTACATGCCGTTTATACAGGAATATCTCGGTCTGCCGGTGCTCTGGGTAAACGAAACGACCGGAAAAACGCTGATCGAAGCGGCGAAGGCCGGACGCACGGCGCATATGCTGCTCACCGCGGAAAAAGAAAGATACGCATACACAGAAACGTTTTACACGATTTTGCCCGGTGAAAAGAAAGAAGAAACCGTGATCGTGAATACGCATACGGACGGGCCCAACGCCATTGAGGAGAACGGGCCGATCGCCCTGCTGGAACTGATACGGCAGCTGAAAGACCGTCCGCTGAAGAGAACGCATATTTTTCTGTTCACCACAGGCCACTTCCGTTTGCCGAAATTCAGAGATATTCGTACCGGCTCATTTCAGTCCGCATCAAAGTGGCTTGCGAAACACCGCAATCTATGGGACGGCAAAGGCGATCATCTGAAATGCGTCGCAAACCTTGCCATTGAACACCTCGGCTGTATGGGATGGACCGTAGAGGACGGCGAATACCGCGCCACCGGATTGCCCGAAGTTGAAATGGTATACACCGGAAACCGTTTTATGGATGATCTTTATATCGACGTGGTTCGTTCGCGCCGCAAGCTGACCAGAAGCATTACGCTGAAAGGGCACAATCTTCTGCATTTCGGCGAAGGGCAGAATTTCTTTACGATGGGCATTCCCGGCATCTGCCTGGTACCCGGCCCATACTATCTGTGCGTTGAAAGCGACACGATGGAAGAAGATAAATTCGAACTCGATCTGATGGCGGAACAAACCGATACCTTCTATGAACTGATCTGCCGCATCGAAGATACCGATACGGAAGCGCTCGGTAAAAGCGACGATTATTCGTTTGTATTCGCAAAATCCGTATCCGGCGGCGAAGGTTTCCAGCCGGGATTTCTTACCAGAAAGCTGATAAAGAAACGCACATAAAAACATCACGGCAGCAGATCGCTGCCGTGATATATTTTCAGAAGCCATCGTTGAACAGTTCCATATGATTGAAAACCCAGTTGCCGTCCTCGATCACGCACGGATATACCTTTGTTTTCGATCTCCCGTCCGCGGAAGTGATTACAGCGGTAACAACGATCTGCGTATCGGTTCTTGAAGTAACGGTGCAATCCGTTTGCACTGCGGTAAGAGAACCGCTGTTTTCGGAATAAAGCGCATAGAGTTTTCCGTCCTTTTCCAGAAGGCGGTCCCGCAGCAGTTCTGCGCTGATCTCATTGCTGAAGAACGAGAAAACGAATTCGCAAACGTCTGCAACGCTTTGGAAATTCGGATCGGTTACGCGGTAATACCTGTAATAATTCATTCCAACGCTTATCATATCGTTCTGATCGATCGACGTGAACATGTTTATCATGCAAAGCCCGGCGCGGTAAACGTTTTCTGCGTCCTTCAGGAATTGAACAACGTTTGCGTCATCCATTACGAGTTTACCGTATTTCGTAGCTTTGCCGCGATAAGAATCGATCACCAGATTCGCTGCGGTAAGATCAGCAGAAATATCCGCCTCCTGTACCGCGGCGCTTGCTGCCGCCATGGAAGACGACGCTTCTTCGGGCGTCTGCAGATATTCCGAAGAACACCAGCCGATGATGCCGCCGTACTCTACGTTTGCCCATCCGTTTACAACCGTAAAAACGTTTACCTGTGCATGATCCGGTATCACAAGATATCTTTTTGAAGACGTATCGGGCGAAACGCGAAGATTCAGCCCTACCTCTGAATTTACCAATGCAACATATTGCGGCATGGCCGCTGTGGTTGCGGGCGGTACGCCGATCTGGATCCTGTCGGCAGGGCACCAGCCCGTAAAGCTTTCCAGCTGGATCTGCACCCAACCGGTCTGCATCTGAATGATATTCAGCTGCATCAGCACGGCGATATGCGCAAGAACGGCGCTGTTCTCATCGGGGCGTTCATAAACGTCAACGCCTCCGTTCCAGATCACGTAGCCGGTTTGCATTCCTCCTGAAGATATTGATTCGCCCGTTGCGGCTCCGGAACCGTCCTGAGATGTATTCACTACCGGCTCCGTCGTATAATCGGAAGGATTTGCAGACTTTTTTGATATCACGATAGCGATCACCAGCAGAACGAGAAATGCCGCCGCGATACCGACCATTTTCAGCGTCTTCATCTGTTTTTTCTTTTTTTCGAGCGCTTCTTCCGACGCCGTATCCATGGATCCTTCAACTTCATTCTGCAGGTCATATGAATCTTCCGGGCCGTCGTCTACCGGTTCGTCTATCAGATATTTCTGTTTCAGAGAAATCTCGTTATCGTCCTTCTCTGCGGATTTCAACCGATATCCGCATGAAAAACAGACGTTTGCCGCATCTTTCAGCTCGCTGCCGCACTGTGGACACTGCCGCATATCTTACTCCCCTTTTTTTGTTCACTGAACGGATACGTCGATCCGCTCGCGCATGAATTTCATAAACCGGTTCCAGTCTTTTCTGCCGAGATAATGAATACCGCTTCTTTTATAATACGCGATACCGCCGTCGAGGCAGCCTTCGTTTTCACCGTAAGGCGCAGGATCGCCTTGATACCCTGTAAAGCCGTAAGCCTGCCATGCGGGGCTCGCGCCGATACAGGTATTCTGTTCCGATACCGGGTCGGCCCATAGGTCCCCGGAAGCGCTGTTTACAAGCACAAATCTCGGTGCGATACACGCCGCAAGCAGATGCTGGTCAAACGGCAAGCCGGAAGCATCGGCACAATGCGCCTGAAACGCCTTACAGAACCAAAACGGAAACACCTTTGCGATTGAAGCAAGAGGTTCACCCCCTTCGTGGTAACTGCGGGCGTACGCGGCGCCCATACAGCCCGAGCAGTTTGAGCAAACGAAACGGATCCGTTCATCATTCGCGCCGCACCAAAGCGCGGTTTTACCGAGCCTTGAATGGCCGATCACGCCAACGGCGTCTTCTCTGAACAGGTCGAGTGAAAGCAGGTAATCCAGCGCGCGGCTGATCCCCCAAGCCCAAAGGCTGATCTTTGCCGGAGCGCGATCGTTCTCCTGCGGGAAAAATTTTGCGATCCCGCTTGTGAAATCCTCGTTATCCGCCGTAATATCTTCATAGTATATCTGCGCAAGCGCAAAGCCGTTGTCAGTGATCTCTTCAACGGGAATATACTCATCGTACGGCGACGGACGAAAATTGATAACGATGATCAACGGCTTTTTGCCTTCACCGTTCGGGATAAACAATGATAACGGGAAGGTAAAATCACCGTTTGCCGTTTTACAGGTGATCTCGGTGTTATACCGAACCGCATCGCCGCTGCAGCATTTCGTTATTTTATCGGTGATCCGTCCTGTTACAGGAACGGCCGCAGGCATTTCACCGTAAGCGTATTCCTGAAGGATCTTCAAAAGCTCTGTCCTTCTTTTGCGCATATCTTCGGCGTTCCTTACAGGCGCGCCGTCTGCGAACCGCATCAGTTCGGGTACAAAAACCATATCTCTTCTCCCTATTTTTGTATAAGTGTATTTTAACATAAATAAATCCTGCAATCAATAGCTGATTGAACAGGATTTTATAATTGCATGTTGTTTTTTTCTATAATTAATGTTAGAATAATAAAAAAACTTTGGAGGCGTTTTTATGTCGCTCGGCGAATGCTACAGGATCCGGTCAGAAAGCCCGGATCTGTATCTGAATATTTACAAAGGCCATTTTGCGACCTCGCACAGCCATATGAACTATTATATCGATATCGCTTCAAACAAAGCAAATCTGCGTGAAGCAAAAGCCGTTGCCCAAGCGCTTGCAAAGCATTATCAGTATACCGAACGCATTGAAACCGTTTTATGCCTCGACGGAACTGAGGTGATCGGCGCTTTTCTCGCCGAGCAGCTGACGAAACCCGACCGTTACAGTGTAAACGCTGGGCGCGATATATTCGTTCTTACGCCGGAGCATATCTCCGGAAGCCAACTCTTTTTCAGAGATAATACGGCGCCGATGATCAACGGAAAATCCGTGCTTATCCTCGCGGCTTCGGTCGTTACGGGTTATACGGCGGAATCTGCTGTGGAAGCCGTGAGATATTACGGCGGTACGCCTGCCGGAATCTGCTCCATTTTTGCAACGGTAAACGAAACCAACGGCATTCCCATCCGATCCGTATTTGACCCGAAGTATCTGCCTGATTATCTCTTCTGCCCCGCGATACGGTGCCCGATGTGCAAACGCGGCGAAAAGATCACCGCGCTCGTCAACAGCTTCGGCTGCTCGGCACTGTAAGATCCCGTCGTATATTAAAGCCGGAACGTCACCCGAACGCTCCGGCTTTTATCATGCTCTGAAAACGAGAAGCTGATCCTCCTGAAGGATTTCTGTTTTCACTTCGTTAAACGCATATAAAGAATCCAATGCTGTCTTGTTTTCTTTTGCGATCTCCCACAGCGATTCCCCTTTCTCGCCGTAATAAAGAACGATCCGATCATTTTCCCGATGCTTATCTTCATCGTCGGTCTCTGCGGACGTAATGATTTCTTCTTCCGTTCCGGGCAAAACGATCGCGCTTATCTGTAATTTTCCGTAGTAGCGCAGTTTTCCTTCCATCAGTTCCGTGCGGAACGACTGCGGCTGAATATACAGGTAATGGTATGAGGTCGGCTCTGTTAAAAGCATGTATTCAAAAGAACAGTTCCGTGAAAAACCAACATAGCTGTTATCGTCTGCGATCGTCAGGACCTTCATATTGAAACTCCCGTTCAGGCGTATTCCGTCGCCATCGGGAACGGCTGCGCATGCAATATCAGCCGCGTCATTATCGCATACCTTCGTTATGCGCATATCATAAACCGGGATCTCGCCCGAGACGTCGATCGTTTCATTTTTCTGTACGATCCGTTCCGGGGTAAACACGCTTTGCTTCAGCGCTTTCAATTCTCCACACAGTGAGTACGCATCGGTTACGGCTGAATACTTTTGTTCGTATCCGGCCACGATAAGCGCGCACACCTGAACGGATATCGCCGCTTCGTTTTCTCCGACGGCGGGATTCTTCAGATCGACCGAAAGAACGGCGTTCATCATGTTGATACAGCAGCTGTCGCCTTCGCAAACGCCGAATACCTCTTTGATTGTTTTTACGGGCAGGCTGACGTTGAATTCCCTGCTCACCGAATTATCATCGCCTATATATACGAATGCGATCTCAGCCGTCCCCGAAAGCATCACCTTATGCTCCGTTGTTTTTATTTCACTCCAAACGATACGAACGCTGCTGCGAAGCATTCCCGCGATCTTTTCTCTGGGAACGGGCAGACTGATTTTGTCTTCAAGGTTAAACCGCATACACTGTATCGTATTGATACGGATCCCCGTACGTTCCGCAATACGTTTTTGTATGTTCGGGATATCTTGGTCCGCGAACAGAGGCATATCGCTGATTCGCAGGACCTTTACTTTAACGGCGGAAGATGCGCGCACCTCGATCCTGCGCGGTGAAACGGCCTGGTAGTTCACGGCGGTAACCGCCTGTTCTGCGAAACAGATATCGCCCTGCTCGAAATCGCCGCCGGAAAAGATCCTTGTATATTTGAAAATGCTTTCATACGTTCTCATTTCAGCGGCGGAAGAAGCATAAAGCAGACGGACGTCCGCCTTTCCTGCAACGCTGATCTTATCCGCCGTTACGGTTACGGCTTCATCAGAAAGTACGATGCGGCAATCCAGTATTCTTGAGATCTCCGGGTAATAATCCGGCAGGATCAGATCGCACTCAATCGGGAACTCTCCGGTTTGTGAAAATACGTTTTTCAGATGTTTCATGCAGCTTGTTTGGTTTTCCATAGCAACGCTCCTATATTTCAATATCCGGTACATGTATATGATAAACCTGTCCTGTATATGACAAAAAAGAGCGGTCATACCGCTCTTTCTTATGCCTGTATGAAAGATCAGTCCTCTATATCTACCGCTCTCAGCACACGGATCGCATCCGCCGCTTCTTTTTCGAAATCGGAGCAACGAGCCTCAACGGAACACGTGTCGCAGCCGGCAGCTTTCAGCGCCGAAATAAAATCGGCATAGGGATATGCGTCGCCGGGCGCGGGATATACGCGTTTTTCGGGTTCTGCGATATGCGCGTGGCGTAAAAGCGTCGTCATGGATCGGATATGATCGTTTGTATCTCCGCTGTAATACGCATGATAGAGATCCACAAGAAGCCTGATATTCGGTCTGTTTACCGCGGCCGCGATCACAGCGCCTTCACGAAGAGATTCGATCATATTCGTATCGCCGGAACGAAGCGGTTCGATCACGAGAAGGATCCCGTACTTCTCCGCGATCGGCGATACGATATCGGTAAGGAAAGAAAAGATCTGACGCACCGCGGTTTCATAGCTGAAGCCTTCGGGACGTTTTCTTGCGCCGCCGGAACCGAACACGACCTTTTTCACACCGAGCGCAGCGCCGCGTTTCATACCGCGTTCGATATAATCTTTCAGCGCCTGTTCGTCCACGTCAGGCCCGGTGATCTTCAAAGCCGACGGAATAAAGCAGTTTACGCTGAGACACGAAAAACCGTTGTTTTTCAGCTCTGCCTGAAACGCGTCGTATTTTTCGTCGTTCTTCGGATCGGCCAGCATCTCGAAGGCGGATTCAACATAGTCGTATCCGAGTTTTTTGCACACGGCGATCTTATTGCTGTCGCTGCCGATACACATACCGAATTTCATAATGAAACCTCCTGAAACAAAGAATTGAAAAATCTACCGGAACAGGTAAACTCTTCAATTCTATTATAAGTATTATTGAATGATCAAAAACTGCATAAAGCTTTATTTGCTTTCGTTCTCGGAAGCAAGGACCTGCACCATTTCTTCAAGCTCGTCGTTGCCCTGATCTTCCTTTGCCATCAGCGCGCGGCGCTCGTTCAGCGCGATATACATACGCTCACGCTTATCGCCAACGAGGTCGTAAAACAGATACGGTATCATACGGATCACGTCCGGCAGAATGGAGATACCGATGAACAGGAAAAATACCTTCTGATAAACGACCTTGCTGCCCTGCGACCAGGGCTTCATCGTGATGGTGGTATCGTAACCGGACCATTTGAAGAGCTTGATCGTGAACCATGCGTTGATTGGGGCCGTGATCTTTGTGATGAGGCCGGTGAGAAGGCCGATGGTACCGTCGGGCCGCTCGCCTGTTACATACTCCGTATAGTCGTTGATCTCTCTGCCGAG
>JAFRSZ010000157.1 GCA_017439205.1 Clostridia bacterium | reverse complement strand
GCAAGGAGTTTCTTCATGAAAAATTCTTCCTTTCGAGTTTTGATATATTTCCACGCCCGCAGGCGTAAAAACCGAATGGTATCAACAGACGTTCCGCACGCTTTCGCCCTCCCGCAGCACGGCCTCCAGCGTGATGTGCCGGTTTCCGCTTCTGCCGTCGATGAGGTCGATCAGCGTGGTCACGGCGCTGCGGCCCAGCTCTTCGGCGGGCTGCACCATGGTGGTGAGCGCGGGGATCGTGTACTGGGTGACGGAGATGCCGTCGATGGCGATAACGGAGCAGTCCTGAGGGACGCGCATGCCCGCGTCGTACAGCGCGCGGATTGCGGCAACGGCCATGGTATCCGCCGCTGCAAACATCGCGGTGAATTCTGCGCCTGATCCCACGAGCCGCCGGGTGGCGTTGTAGGCGCCGTGCAGGGAGTAGCTGGCCGTTTCGGCGATCAGCGACGCCTCCGGCTGCAGGCCCGCTTTCGCCAGCGCCAGCCGGTAGCCCTCGAACCGCAGCGCGCCGATCGCTCCATCCTGCCGGTCCGGCAACAGGATCGCGATTTTTTTGTGCCCGTTGCGCAGCAGATAGTCGGTGGCGGCAAAGGCAGTGGCCGTATCATCCACAGTCACGGAGGAATAGGCGGCGTCCGACAGCGAGCCGAAGCTGTTGCGGTAGGTGCAGCAGACGAAGGGAACGCCCGGCAGCGCAATATCGGCTGCGGCGTAATCGCATTTCCCGCCGAGCAGCACCAGCCCCTTCAGCCGTTTGCTGCGGGCCAGCGTCGCCCCGGCAAGCAGTTCGTTCTCATCCGTGTTGATCTGGTGCAGGACCAGCGTGTAGCCCAGTTCCTCGGCGGTCTTTTCAATGGCGCGGATCACGGCCGTAAAAAAGATATTGCCGATCCCCTTGACCACGAGCCCGATGGCGTCCGACGGACGGCTGACAAGGTCGCGCGCAGCGTCGTTCGGAATATAGTGGACCTGCTGCGCGGTCTCAAGCACCTTCCGCCGCACCTCTTCGCTGACGTCCGGATGCCCGTTGATCGCGCGTGAAACGGTGCTGACGGAAACGCCGCAGAGTTTTGCCAGCGTTTTAATGTTCAAAACCAAACACCTTCCGTAATAAAAACCACATAAAAATGAACGGTTTCGCCGGGAAGTGACGAAAAACAGACGGATTCTTCCGGAACCGTTCCCGGTATCGTTTCCAGTTCACTTCCATTGTCAAAATATCAAAAAAAATCGTTTTTGTCAAGCGTTTTTTGTAATGATTGCAAAATTGTAACTTTTTATTGATAAAAACCGGATGAGACGGTTCTTTGCAAGCCGATAATTCATACGCGGCGGCAAAAGAGGCAGATACAGCGCCGGGTACCGCCCGCCCTTTTTTATCGGTCTTTCTTCGATGAAAACACAACAGGGTGAGTTTATGCCATATATTCTCAGTAAAATGCTTTTCCGCAGTATTATGCTGAAATCATCTTGACAAATCTGCAGATGCTTACTATAATGATTATTGGTTAGGGATAGCTAACCGCTTTTCTTTAACCCGTTGGTTAGCAGGCGCTAACTTATGGCGTAAATCAAAAAGGACGATATAACATGACGAAAAAAATGTGGGACCTGTACGCGCCGGTTTATGAACGAGCCATGCGTTCGGACAAAAAGATCTATCAGTTCATGTATAACAGGATCCCCGAAGCGATCCGGAACAGGGACGTGCTGGAGATCGCCACGGGGCCCGGTCTTCTGGCAAAGCACGTGGCTTCCGCTGCCAGAACGATCGTTGCCACGGACTATTCCGAAGGAATGATCGTTCAGGCGAAAAAAGGCGTATACCCGACAAACCTGCGGTTTGAGGTGGCGGATGCCACTGCGCTTCCCTATGAGGACGGTTCCTTTGACGCGGTGATCATTGCAAACGCCTTACATAAGATCATGTGCTCTACCGTCATCGGCAAGATCTGCGCGTCCGACCACGCGCTGAACGCGGTGGAAGAGATGTCGGCGCTGAATGAAGGGCTGAAACAGTTTTTTGCTGCGCACCGGGCGGACTGCCCGGCGTATCGGGAGCTTGAAAAAGGCGCCGGAAGATATTTATGAAGCGGAAAAGGAGCATATCTCCCGAGCTGCTCGATGAGGTTCATGAACCGGTTCGTACAGCGGTTCTTTTCGCCTTTGTTTTTGATCGCGTAAACGATGTTCGGCGCCAGCATCAGAACCACTACGGCCGCGCCGAAGAAGTTGATCCATCCGAATTTCATTGTTTTTACCCCGCGGATATTGTTTTTATCTTCATCTTTATTATACGATCAACCCGTGTGTTTTTTAACTGCATTCCGGCATAAAAGCAAAAGTACCTGCACAGAAAACAGAATCATATGCGTGTCAGGCGCGTCGGTACTTGACACGTATCGTTTTAATGATATAATTTATAGCTACCGGATTATCTGTTAAAAATCTTGATCCTTACCCGTCGAAAGGAGCGCCCCGATGCTTCGGAAGAGAAAAGCAAGCGCATGGTTATATGTTATCCCGGCCTCGGTTTTGATCGCGGTCCTTGTGTTTTCTTTGGTCTGCGCGCTGCGGGTCTATCTGCCGCAGCGGCGGGATGAGAACAATCTGGAACGGCTCCGGCAGGAGATCCAAACCGAAAAACCGGTCGGGAACGAGCCCACGACCTTTGTGAACCGTTACGAAAGCGTGATGGAGCAAAACGGGGATTTTGCCTGCTGGCTGAATATTCCCGATACCTCCGTCGATTACCCGGTGATGAAGTCTTCCGAGAGCGATCCGGAGTTTTATCTCAGAAGGGGATTCGATAAACAGTATTCTTTCGCAGGGACTCTGTTCATCGGCGGCGGCTGCAATCTGGATTCCGATTCCTTTATCATCTACGGGCACAATATGGATACCGATACCATGTTCGGCGAGCTGGACCGGTATGCCGACCCCGATTACGCAGCGGAGCATCCTCTGATTTACATCGGCACGCCCACGGAAGACCGCGTTTACCGCGTGTACGCCGCTTTCCAGACCCGGATCTATGCCGCGGAAGAAAACGTTTTCAAATACTACGAACAGATCGGCGCGCTGGATGAACCCGCGTACCGGGATACGGTGGCGCAGATCCGTTCCATGTCGATGCTCCATCTTGCGGATGCGCCGCAGTATCCCGCACAGCTGCTGTTTTTATCCACGTGCAGTTATCATACGAAAAACGGACGGTTCGTAGTGGCGGCTTACCGTACATACGCCGATGAAAAAACGTGAATCGGTTAGTTTTTGTAAAAAACAGTGCAGGTTTACAAACATACTGCCGAAATTTTGTGAATAATCATCAATAATATTTATTGGTTTTGTTTTTATTTATATATTATAATTTTTTTATTATATCTCGTGGTTTAGATTCTTTACGAACCGCAACTCCGTTGGGGAAGAAATCATAAGATAGATGATGTCTCCCCACGGTCAAGGATTTCCCGGAGCGTGATGCAAAGAGAGGTTTCGGAATGAAACCTGTGTTTTTTCAAAAAAAACGATCATTGCACTTGTCTTTTTTCCTGTTTTATCTTAAACTGTATACGGGAGGCGATAAACATGAATACGCTTTTTGCGGAAGCCCTTAAAAAGCTGCGGCAGGAGCAGGGCCTTTCGCAGCACGAGCTGGCGGCCCGCCTGATCGTGACCCGTTCCACCGTCACCCGCTGGGAAAGCGGCCTGCGGCTGCCGGACGCGACGATGATCGCCCGTATTTCCAAAATCCTCAGCACGGACGTCAACACGCTTCTGACTGCCGCGGCCGAAAGTGACGAAGCGCCCAACGTCATCATGGTGGACGACAGCAAGGCCATTCTCGCGGATAGTCTCTGTGTGCTGGAGGAGGTCATGCCGAACGCCGTGATCACGGGGTTTATCTGGCCGCGGGAGGCGATCGAATACGCGAAAATGAACCGGATCGCTCTGGCCATTCTCGATATCGAGCTGGGATCGGCCAGCGGCCTTGACCTGTGCCGCACGCTGCTGGAGATCAATCCCCGTACCAACGTGATTTATTTGACCGCATACCCCGACTATTCTCTTGACGCGTGGAATACCGACGCCTGCGGCTTCATGGTCAAACCGCTGACCCCGGAGGGCGTTCGCCTTCAGTTGGGAAAGCTGCGCTACCCGTTTCCGGGAGGTGCGGACGCGTGAAAGGCTGGCTGGATTATTTATATTCCTTTATCTTCGGCGGGGCGCTGCTGTTAAGTGTGCTGGGCATGTGGTTCTCCGTCATCATTCCCGGGCTCGACCGTTGGAGCAAGCGCTTTTTTCTGCGTTATTTTATCGTTTTTACGCTGTGCTGTTTATTCAGCTTGGCCGAATCTGTTCTCTGCTATTATCCCGTTCCCAGCGCGGCGATCTATTTTATATTGATGCTGGAAAGCCTGCTCCTTTCACTGCCGCTGCTCATGCAGACGGTTTATCTGCTGCACTGCAGTGCGGAAAACATACGCGCAAGCAAGCTTATGCGCGCCGTGCTCGGACTGTGGACAGTTTATGTCGGCATACTGTTCAGCACTTTGTTCATCGACGGTTATTTCACTATCACACCGGAGAATCAGTATTATCGCGGCCCCCTGTATCCGCTTTTTCTGCTTCCGATGATCATGATCCTTCTGCTCAATCTCGCGGGCACGGTCAAACGCAGGGCGCGGCTTTCCCGTAAAGTCTTCGTCAGCTTCCTCATCACCATACTGCCGATGACGGCCGCGCTGTGTGTGCAGTTATTCATCGAGATCTTCCCGCTTATCGATATCAGCATCGTCATTTCCGCCCTGACCATGTACGGCTTTATCCTGTCTGATCAGATCGAGCAGGACCGGCGCAACCAGCGCGAGATCGTCCGGCAGCAGCAGGAGATCGCGCAAGAGCGCGCCAGCGTCATGGTGCTGCAGATGCGGCCCCATTTTATTTATAATACTCTGATGAGCATTTACAGTCTTTGCAATCTTGATCCGCAAAAGGCCCGGCAGGTCACGATGGATTTCACCAACTACCTGCGCAAGAACTTCAACGCAGTCTCAAGCGACAGCGTCATTCCCTTTTCCGCGGAGCTGGAGCATACCCGCGCCTACCTTGCCGTGGAGCAGGCGCAGTTTGAGGATATGCTCTTCGTGTATTACGATACGCCGTTTACCCGTTTCCGCCTGCCGCCGCTGACGCTGCAGCCCCTTGTGGAAAACGCCGTCAAGCACGGCATGGACCCCTATTCCGGGCCGCTTCACGTCTCCGTCCGGACGCGGTACACGGATCCCGGCGTCGAGATCGTCGTGGAGGACGACGGTTCCGGTTTTGACCCTTCCGACGAAAGCAAGTCGCATACCACGCTTTCCAACATCCGGCAGCGACTGGAAATGATGTGCGGGGGCAGCATGAACATCACGTCCCGCGACGGCGAAGGCACGGTGGTAACGATCACGATCCCTTCTGTGCAGCTTTTTTCCGAGTGATTCGGAAGAATCATAATTTTGTTGAAGCAGCAGATCGCCCGCGCCTGACCGCAGGCCGTTGAGATCCTTGCGCCTTCCCCTGGCGACCGTCTGAAAGGAGCGTCCCGATGCGTCGTAAAAAAATCTCGCCTGGTTATATTCGATCCCGGCCGCGGTCCTGATCGCGGTGCTGGTGTTTTCTTCTGTCCGCGCGCTGCGGGTCTATCTGCCGCAGCGACGGGAGCAACAGAGCTTTGAGCGTCTGAAACAGGAAATTCCCTCCGATCCCGGTCCGGCGGAAGCGAAGCCTGCGGAAACGACGACTTTTGTGAACCGCTACGAAGAGGTGATGGCGCAGAACGGGGATTTTGCCTGCTGGCTGCAGATCCCTGACAGTGTCATCGATTATCCCGAGATGAAGACGTCGGAGGACGATCCGGAGTATTATCTCAGAAGGGGATTTGACAAGGAATACTCTTTTGCCGGCTGCCTGTTTATCGGCGGCGGCTGCAATCTGGATTCCGATTCCTTTATCATCTACGGGCACAATATGGATACGGCTACCATGTTCGGCGAGCTGGATCTGTACGCCGACCCGGATTACGCGCTGAAGCACCGTCTGATCCACGTCGGCACACCGACGGAGGACCGCCTTTACCGCGTGTACGCCGCGTTCCGGACCAAGATCTATGCCGCAAGTGACAACGTCTTCAAATACTATGAACGGCTCGGATCTCTGGATGAACCGACGTATCGCGATACGGTGGCGCAGGTCCGGTCCATGTCGATGATCGATCTGGCGGACGCGCCGCAGTATCCCGCGCAGCTGCTGTTCTTATTCCACCTGCAGCTACCATACCAAAAACGGGCGGTTTGTCGTGGCGGCTTACCGGACGTACGCCGATGAAACTGCGTGAATCGGTTCGTCGGTCTGCGTGCTTTGATTGTTTTTGTCTGAGGGCAGGTTCCATTCTGGAACCTGCCCTTGAAATATGAGAACTTTTTACTTATAATAAAGTCTCAACGGTCGTCAATTGTCTTACAAAACGAACAGTTTGTCATATAAAAGGAGGGATCGGTTTTGTCGCAGATATCAGGGCAGGATTCTGCCGAAGCGAAAGCCGGCGGACAGACGCCGGAGACCGTTCCCGTGCCCGAACCGGAGAAAGCGGAGGAGCCGACGCCCCAGGATGCGCCGGAGAAGACCGAGCCGGAGAAGACCGAGCCGGAGAAGAAAGCGCCTTCGGGAAAGGCTCCCCCCAAAAAAAGCTCTTCTAAAAAAGCCCCGCCCAAAAAATCCCCGCCCAAATCAACGGGGCGGATGCTGGCGGAGCTTCTGATAAAGGTCGCGGCCGCCGCGGCGCTGGTCTGGGCGCTGTTCGCCTTCGTGCTCGGGCTGAGCGTGCATTACGGCAACAATATGTACCCGGCGGTGCACGACGGCGATCTGCTTGTCAGCTTCCGGCTGCAGAAGCCCTACATCAATTCGGTGGTGCTGTACAGCGTCAACGGAAAAACCGAGGTGGGCAGGGTGATCGCTCTGGAGGGCAGCGTAGTCGATATTTCCGAAAACGGCATGCTCACCGTAAACGGCGTTTCCCCGTCCGAAGAGGTCTTCTACGCCACCTATCAGGCAGAGAATTCCCCCATATCCTTTCCCTACACCGTGGAATCCGGCAAGGTGTTCATACTGAACGACTTCCGCACTGATACCAACGACAGCCGTCTGTTCGGCGCGGTCGACAGAAAAGACCTCAAGGGCCCTATGCTGTTTACCGTCCGCCGCAGGAACTTTTAGGCCGGGCTCTGTATTTCGGATGCTTCGGCAGCGGCGAAAAGCCGCCTTACTTTCGGATGCAAATTTATTATGCATACAAAATTCTTTTCATAAAAGGAGGTAAAACAATGAAAAGAAATGTCAGCAAAATCCTGGCAATCGTCATCGCGCTCGCACTCGCCCTGTCCATTGCCGCAATCTCCGCATTCGCTGTTGAATACACGGCAGTCAACGGCGGACAAACGTCTTTTAACAAGGAATTCGTCGTTCCCGCAACCGCGAACGTCCCCGACGTGGATTTTGAGTTTACGATCAATCCCGGAACCGCTGTTCCGCTGGGACCCGATAACGAAGTTGAGATCCTTGCCGGTCCCGTGGTGACCGACGATACCACCGGCGAAATCACCGCGCCCACGATCGGAAAAGCTGAGTTTGACGGCAATTCGAGCACAACGGCGGATGCGAACGACAGCACCAAAAAGATTGCTGTTGATGGCGTTACCGTCGATCTTACGGGTATTACGTTCACTCAGCCCGGCGTGTACCGTTATGTGATCACCGAGCAGCCGAATGAATACAACGGTATCAAGGACGACGAAAATGCTGTACGCTATCTCGACCTGTTCGTATTCCCCGATGAACAAAACCCGAGTGTTCTTAAGGTGACTCCTTCTATGAGAACTGTAGACCAGAACTCTAACTTCAAGAAAACTTATAACGAGACTACAGGATTATGGGAATACACGTACGAGGAAGACATCACTGACAAGAGCGACGGCTACAAAAACGAGCTGGAAACCGTAGATCTTGAGCTCTCCAAGAAGATCACCGGCAATCAGGCCGACATGACCAAAAAGTTCAAATATACGCTTGTGCTCGAAGACGTTAACCCCGGCACGTATAAGGTGGAAGTCACCGGCACCAACGTTGTTGTAACTGATGCGACCAGCGAAGATTACAGCAACGTTCAGGCTGACGCGGAAACCGGTGCGTATACGATCACGATCAACGAGACCACGGTTGACACAGAAGGCAAATACACCTGCTACTTCTATCTCACCAACGGCGAAAAAGTTACGGTAAAAGACCTGAACAAAGGCTACGCCTATACCGTGTCCGAAGCCGCCGAGGACTATGTGTCCACCCAGGGCATCGACAACGAAGGTACCGAAAACGATTATCTTGATGACCTTACGAATTCAAACGTTATCGCCCCGCTCACCAAGGTCGGTTTCACCAATACCCGTACCGGTGTTATTCCCACGGGCGTGATCATCACGGTAGCTCCGTTCGCGATCGGCATCCTTGTGTTCGGCGCGATCATGCTTTACGTCGTCAACAGACGCAGAAGAGCCGTTTATTGAAGGGACCGCGAGGAGGATGAAGAATCGGATGAATGAGTTTTTCATTCATCCGATTCAGTGCGAATCATCCACTCGATGATTACAGGAGGAGAGAAGAGCGATGAACAGAAAAGTGATCATATTCTTCGATAAGCTTTTCGACAGGATCGTGATCCTGGCGTCGCTCCTCTTCTTCCTGATCTGCATCTACGCCATGTACGATGCTGTCATGATCTACTACAACGCAAACGACACCAGTGTTCTGAAGTATAAGCCCGACCTCACCAACCCCGAAGTGCTTCAGGAGATCTCCACCGACGCCATTGCGTGGATCACGGTGGACGGCACCCGGATCGACTACCCGGTGATGCAGGGCAAGGATAACAGAGAATACCTCAACAAAAACCCCTTCGGCAAATATTCTCTTTCCGGCAGCATATTTCTCGACAGCCGCAACCAAGGCGATTTTTCAGACGGCTACTCCCTGCTGCACGGGCACCATATGGAATACGGCGCCATGTTCGGGGCGCTGGATGAATTCAAAGACAAAGAATATTTTGATTCTCACCGAACGGGCCAGCTGATCACCGTAGGCGGAAAAGTGTACGATATCCGCTTCTTTGCCGCCGCAATGGTGAAGGCGACCGATTCCCTCGTGTTCAGCCCGGCCAAGGCGGAGCCCGCCGCGCTGATCGAAATGCTCTCCCGCTCCGCAATGATTTACGAACCGCCCGAAACCCAGGGCGAGCTGAAGCTGATCGCGCTCTCCACCTGTCAGGACGCCGCTACCATCGACCGCATGGTCCTGTTCGGCGTGATGGAAGAAGTACTTTTATAAACCCGTTTGAATGATGCGTAAATTTTTTACCGTAAGTCTTACCTTACTGCTGCTGCTTTTCAGAATCACTTTCATCGCGTTTGCGGCCGACGCCGCAGGCGCAGATATTCCCGTGGTCATCGAAGGCGGCGGCACGGCCACTATGATCCCCGCAGTCAACTGTCCTGTGCCGGCAGAGCGCTCCATACGCGTGGATAACGGCAGAACCGGACATTTTAATATACAGTTCACCGAACCCGGTGAATACCACTATACGATTACAGCCGTGTTTTCCGCGGGCGGCGAAGAGCGTGCCGCGGATGAAGAATTCCGTTTGACCGTAACGGTCACCGCGCGGGAAGACGGCTCGTTATATACGGTTTCTGTGATCAACGGCAGCAAATCGGCGAACAAACAGGCGCAGGTCCGTTTCAGCGAAACGCCCGAAACCACAACCCAGCCGCCCGAAACCACAACCCGGCCGCCCGATACCTCAACCACCGTTCCCACCACAACGCCCACACCGGGCACGCCGAGAACCGGCGACGAATCCAATCTTTCCCGGTATCTGCTGATCGCCACGTTATCCGCTGCCGGGCTGTTCGCTCTGGCGCTGCTGTATACGCTGAATACGAACAAGCTGCTCAGAGAAGATTAACAGCCGCATATGGAACTTCACAACAAAAAACCGGATCCCGCGCCTGCCGGAAAAAAAGCGGCGGGAGAAGCCGGACACAGAAAAAATACAGAACCCCCTCCGTCCTTCAGCGTCACGAGCGTCGTTCTGCTCGCCGCGGCCGTCGTATTGCTGATCTCGTCTTTCCTTTTTTCGGTCCTGATGGTTTCGGGCGACAGCATGGAGCCCGGGCTGACCGACGGCGATCTGCTGCTGCTGGTCAGAACGCACAGCCTTGCGCCCGGCGACCTTGTAAGCTTCAAATGGAACGACAAAACGCTGCTCAAGCGCGTGATCGCCTGCCCGGGCGACTGGGTGATGATCGACGCCGCAGGCAGAGTCTACGTAAACGGCGCGCTTCTTGAGGAACCCTACGTTTCCGAGTTCAGGCTCGGCGAAAGCGACGTTTCCTATCCGTTTCAGGTGCCTGAAAACAGCTATTTTGTGATGGGCGACGAACGCGTTTCTTCGCTGGATTCAAGAAGAACGCAGGTGGGATGCGTTGAATACGACCAAATCATCGGCAAGGGCGTTATGCGTATCTGGCCGCTGAGATCCGATCAGAGAGAAACTCCGTAAACCGTTTTTTATTAACGATTCACATACCGAAAAAAGTGAGCGCAGAAGCGATATGAACCGATCTTTATTTCAAAAACTGAATAAAGATAAAAAGTTCAGGCAGAGAGCCGTATTGGTTCTGTGCCTTGCGCTGGTCTGCGCCGCGCTGCTCGTGTTCCTGCATATGCGTTCCGTCGGCGTCGCGATGACCGACCCGGTCCTTTGCGGAAAAACGGAACATACGCACGGTGAAAACTGCGTTGCCGAGCGCATCCTTATGTGCGAAAACGGCGACCATACCCATGACGACGGCTGTTACGAAACCGTGTGGTCCTGCGGCCTGGAAGAGCACGTTCACACGTGGGACTGCTATTCCGACCGCACCGCGGATACCGAAACGCCCGGGATCTGGGAAGCGGCTCTGCCCGAGCTCTCCGGTTATCCCGTTGCGGATATCGTGCGGATCGCCGAATCGCAGAAGGGGTATACCGAAAGTTCCCGCAACGTTGAGTTTTCTGACCCCGGCGACGGCACGGTCGAAATGTACGGCTACACGCGTTACGGCGCGTTCGTGGACGATCCGTACCTTGATAACTGGTCCGCGGCCTTCGTATCGTTCTGCCTGCATTATGCCGGTATGGACGAAAATACCGCGCCCCGCGATGCAAACTGCGAAACGATGCGGCAGCTTTGGGAAGAAGCGGAGATCTTCTTTACGCCGGACGCGTACAGCGCGCAGCCGGGCGATATCATGTTTATTGATCGCAGCGGCAGCGGCGCGGCCGACAGCGTCGGTATCGTGACCTGCTCCAACGCGCAGTTCGTCAGGGTGATCGAAGGCAGCTTCAACGATCTGGTCGAAGAAAACGAGATGCAGCTTTCCGACGAAACGATTCTCGGTTTCGGTACGCTTGTTGTCAGCGGAATGCCCGAGCAGAATGCGGACGACGCGTCCGAGCCCGGTGAAATCGAAACTCCCGAGCAGAATGCGGACGACGTTTCCGAGCCCGGTGAAATCGAAACGCCCGAGCAGAATGCGGACGACGCGTCCGAGCCCGGTGAAATCGAAACGCCTTCTCAGGATTCAAGCGAAACGGCGGCGTACGCGTGGCTCGGCAACAGCCGTAAATCCACGAAAAGATCCGGCGTCAAATCTTCCGGGCCGCTCAGATCGGGCGCGACCGGCGACACGCCGATCGACGATTATATTACAAGCGTGGAAGGATCGGGAACGACAAAGATCGAAGAGAACCTGTATCAGTCAACGCTTGAGCTTTATTTCAGAATCGATACCGCCACGGTTGCCGAGGTAACGGACGGCGGATATAAGTTCATTTACGATCTTCCGGACGATGTTCTCATTCCCGAGGAGCTTACTGACGGCGGCCCGTACTATGCGTACCTGCTGGACCGCTATCCGGAGCTTGAAGTGGCGTTTACCTACAATTTCGTGCCTACGGGCGACGGACACTGCAGAATAGAAATCGTTTACGATGAAGATTTCGTACAGGATGCGCTTGAAGGCGAAACCGAGTTTATCAACAACGTTCTGCGCTGCAGATGTTATATCAGATCGACCGGCGACGCCGAGCATGACGGCCTGGATATCACCTTTACCGACGACCAGTCGCTGTATATCCCGCCGGATCAGATCAATGAGAATTACGATATCACCACGCAGAAAACGGGTTCCTACACCGCCGACGGCAAACTTCACTACGAGGTCACGGTCAGCTCCGTGAACGGTACGCCTTCCGATATAGACGTAGAGGATACCTTTACGTATTCCGGCGGAGGGACGGTCACCCCGCCTTCGGAGATTACGGTCGTCAAGCACAATGCCGACGGAACCGTTGAAATTTCCAGCATCTCCACGCAGGGGCATATCGATCTCCTTCAGCAAAATGTATACGAGATTACGCTCAATCTGCCCCAGCTTGACGAAAACGAGTATTATACGCTCGTTTATGAATACGGGGTGACCGGCCTTACCGATGAAAACGCGGCCGTTTCGGCGTATAACATTTTCGGGGCCGAGTCGACCGACGGGCATGATTCCGCGTCGGATCACACAGATTATTTCATTTACAAGCAGCAGCCGAAAAAGGTCGGAAAAGACGGTATTCCTTTCGGCGAATACGTTCAGTGGAACATTTCCGTCAACGACCGCGGCGGCGATATCGCCGGAAAAATCCTTTACGACGACAGCTTTGCCGATGCGCGCAACGAAACGATCAACGGCACCAACGGTATCTTCGTGCAAAAGGGGTGGGGGACCGCCACGCCCGGGGTCGATTACGAGTTTGTATACGATGAAAACAACGTGATCGTCGGCATTCGCTTCCTCCCGGCGGACGGAAGCACGCCGAATAACAATACCTACCATGTCACCTACTATACGTATCCCGATGTTGCGTACGGCGAAACCGTAATGGTGCATAACGACGCTGAATTTGACGGCGATACGGTATCTTACGACGTGGGCGTCACCGGCGGCGATTTTGAAAAAACGTCAAACGGAGACCAGAGCCTCGGGAACAACCTGCACGGTATGGACTGGACGGTCACCGTTGAGATCCCCTTGGGCGGTATTCAGTCTGGCACGTCGTTCTCCGACACACTGAGCCCCGAGGGGCATTATATGACGCAGGCGCAGTATAACGCGCTCACCGCGGCGCTCCAGATCGCCTGGAGCCCGAATCCCGTAAGCGTTACGCCGGTTTACACAGGGGAGCATATCACAGGCTACACCTTCACGGTCGGCACGGCAGGCAACGGATATCTGATGGACGACGGACTCGTGGATGTGATCACCTGGCAGTATCAGACCACCGGCGACATGACCGGAAAAACCAATGAGTCCTTTGTCAATACGTTTTCGGACGGGCAAAAAACGCTGCCCGTCACCAATGTCATCAGCCCGAACGTCAAAAAGCTGAACGTACAGAAAATCAGCGACTGGCAAACGGTCTTTTCAGAGGAGCCCAATTCGCTTTCGTTTGATTATGAAGACGAAGACAAATCCTTCGTATGGATCGCGCAGGTCACGCCGACGCCGGGTTTGACGGAGTATCGTGTTGTTGACACGCTTCCTGAAGGCGTTGAGCTGATCGGCGTCAAAGTGATCCCCACGCCCTTGACCGCGTATAATTACGGGATGAACGACTACCCGTACAATCTGCTGACGATCGCTGCCGACGGTACGATCTCCGGCGAGATCGGCCAGCTTTGGATGAGCAAGACGATTGCGTCCGGTCAACTCTCGACCTCCTACGACGGCAGACAGGTGGTGGACGTTACGCTTACGGCGAACTCCGCGAGTTCCGATCTGTTCAGCAACACGTTCTACGTGATCTATTACTGCCGGCTCGCTGAGGACGTATGGCCTCAGAACGGAACGGTTCACCTTGAACTCAACAACACGGTCCGCGTTGAGACGGACGGCGACGATTACGGCCAGGCGGACAACCAGATCAATATCGAAGCAACAAATATGGAGGACGTGGTCGGCAAAGTCGGCAGTTGGGACAAGAACACGCACATGATCACCTATACGGTCGATATCAACCCGTCCGCCTCGAACCTGCTTACGAGCGTCGAAGGCACGGTCGATCCCGAGTGGCTCTCGTTTACCGACGTGCTCACGTATACGGCAAGGCAGGGAACGGGTACCGGAGAGGTCGTACTCAGCCTGAATTCCGTCACGCTCGAAAAAGAGGAAGGCGGCGTATGGACCGCCCTTACGAATATCCAATGGACCGCCCATACCGAAAACGATTCCGATAATCCCGACGTAAAGAAGGCGTTCATCGAAATGAGAGTGCCCGACGAAACGCATCTGCGGCTGACGTACAGCTATCACGTCAACAGCTCTATGGCGGACGGCATCACGCTTGTCAACGCCGCCACGCTGGAAGGCCACGGCGACGAATCCGGGCACGACAACACCCATATCGAGGTTGAAGACTTCGATACGTCCGGCGAATCGACGTTCGAGGAGTTTTGCCTCATAAAGATCGATCAGGAGAACGGAACGCCTCTGTCCGGCGCCGTGTTCACCGTATTTGCGTGGGATCCCGTTAACGGTGAATGGGTCGCGACCGCCAAAACGTATACGACAGACTCTGCCGGTAAGATCATTATCAAGGTGATCGATAAATATCCGGACAACACGAACGTATACAGTAAGGATACCGCTTATTGTATTATGGAAACCGTCGCGCCCTCCGGGTATATTCTTCCCGAGAATCCCCGGCCGTTCTATTATTGGTTCAGTGAAAACGCATCGGCGCCGAGCGTGGGCCCGGATGACTTTATGCTGACCGCCGCCGACATTTCAACGTCCAGCTTCAGGATCGAAGCGGAAAACCAGTGTATCACCGATACGGTCCCGGATACGGGCGTTTACGGAACGAAGCTGCTGTCCTCTTTCGCTGCTTTCCTGCTTTCAGGCGTCGGCACGTCCCTGATGATTCTGAGAATCGTGAAAAAGAAGCGCCGGTTCGCGCAGGCTTAAACGGTAAGAACTGATTCCCGCGCAGAACGGAGCTGGCATTCTTTCTCAGCGGTGGCTGCAAAGCAAAAAAATCGCCGGCAGACGCGCTGCCTCTTATCCCGAAAACAGCGGGAGGAGGCGGCGCATCTTTTTTGCGTCGGCGATTTCCGGATAAAGAAAAGCGCCGAAAGCATGAGATGTGTTTATCCTTCTGAACGATTGTTGCTTTTCTTTAAATGTAAAAGCAATACCCATTATACAGGCGGGTAACTGCGGGTATAATGGGTATTGTTGCGTCCCGTTACCCATATTGTTTTATCAGATTCCTGAAGAAGCAACGGTATTATCTCCGGCCGAACAGATGGGCGTAGAAGTAACGGATTTGAAAGAAGGTCGGCGCAAAAAAACGGCAACGTGCTCTGCCGCTCTCTGCTCACCCTCGATATGGACTACGGTGAGCCGAACGTGTGGGATGAGATCGATATGTTCTTCGGGTTCCGCTGCTGCGTATACTCCACACACACACCCGAATATCGCAGACTTCGGCTGATCATTCCGCTTTCCCGGGAGATATCCGAAGAGGAATGGAGAATGAGCAAAATTCCTGATATAAAGCACCGGATATAAAAAAATCAAGTAAACAGATATAAAAGAACAAATCTTCTTGAAACTGTTTCAATATTTATATTGATAAGATCGATGGCATCGACGTAAAAGAGCCGCGATTCCGATCGGATCGCGGCTGCCGTTGTTTTTTCGGGTGCTCAGAACCGTCTGTCCCGCGGGACGCGGTCGGTGATTTTGTTCAGAATCCTGTGAAGCACGAACATGAACTTGTTGTCCAGATTCAGCCAGTAGACCGCCTGAATCGCGCCGAAGCCGAGGGCGGCGACGCCGAGCAGAACGCCGGCGGGTTTGCAGATGAGAAGAATCGCTTTTTTCATACCCGTACCTCCTTACCAGCCCTTGGAATCGTCGAATTCGAGAAGCGAAGCGTCCAGCGGCTGTTCGTTCATCACCGTGAACATAAAGTCGTTGAACTGCTTACGCATTTCGCTGCGCGGGATCGACCGCGGATCGATCAGGTCGTGTGCGATCCATACCAGCGGGATACCCTTTTCGTTCGCGGTATCCTGAATGATCCCGGTCATGGTCTTGCTGCCCTTGCAGGTGATGTCGTCGTAGTAGACGATCATATCGCAATTGAAGCGCTCGTATTCCTCAAACAGCTCCAGCATATTTTCGTAGCCGCCCACGAGGTGCCGCCGCATAATGGCCTGCTCCCAGAGCTGCGCCACGCCCCACAGAGCCTCTTCCTTATCGTTTTCGTCGATATATTCATGGTGGCTCATATTGTTGAGCACGCACACGGTGTTCACGCCCCAGCACTCATACATCCAGGTGGAAAAGTGCATATAATAGGAACTCGGCGCGCCGCACACCAGCGTGCGGTGGCGGGTTTTCGGGCGGACGTTGATCTTTTCTTTCACGCACTTTTCGCAGATGGCCAGCATCTCGCGCCCGATTTTCGCGCAGTTTTCGTTGAGACCGCTGGAGAACGAGAGCTGGAACGAGCGGTACAGCAGGTTCGGCACGCTCGGCACCGGATAATACGGGGATTTTGCCAGCTCCCATAATTCGTGCTGAATGCGCGTCTCCTCGTTATACTGCCGGACCGTTTTGAAGAACGCGTCCCAGTCGAAGGTCTCGCCCGTGCAGTCCTCAATGAATTTGATCACTTCTTTTACGTGCGCGATCGCGTATTCGCGGGTGTCCTCGTCCTTCCAGCGCATCGGCGTGCAGCCCTGGATGGAGGGCACCTTCAGCCGTCGCTCCACCACCGAGGAATTCATCACCGAGGAATCGCAGGGCGCGTTGCTGGTAACAAGGCAAGCGCCGTAATACGGGAGCTGGTCGTCGATCGCCACGCCGCACACCACGCTGGAATTGCGGCAGGAATCCGACGGCAGGCCGTAGGAATCGATGATATCGGTAAAATAATGCCCGGCGTGCTGGTCGTTGGCGGTGGCGAGGATGCCGAAGTAGGGCTCCTCCACCGCGTTCGTCAGGTTCGGGAAACCGCCGATCAATATCGGGGAAGCGTCCTGCTCGAAGATGACCATCTTTTCGGCGTATTCGTTTTTGCCGAAGCGCTCGTCCGCCCGGATGATCTTTATAAGCGCCTCCACGTTGCTTTTCAGCAGGAACTGCATATATTTGTGGGCGATCAGAAGCGCCTCGCCGTGCGCGTCGTCGATGGTGCGGTCCACCATGCTGCCGCTGCCGAGGTACGGCGCGAGCCAGTGGTAGTACGTAAGCGCCTTGAAAGCCCGCACGGGATCGGCTTTGATCAGCTCGCCGCTGATCTTTTTCTCCGTCAGCCATTCGCGGAAATCCACCCACGAATCCTTAAAGCCGCGCCATTTGCGCCAGCGGGCGAGCTCGTAGCCATTGTAAAACCGTCTGCGCGTGTTGTTTGCTTTTTTCTCCGCCATGACTCAGCCCTCCTTTGCCAGCTTCTTGATCTCAAGCGACTCCGTGAACGCCTGAAAACGGGTGCGCAGCTGCCCCACGGAGGTGTTTACGTATTCCTTTTCGATGCCCATGCACGGCAGGCCGTAGTCCTCTTCCATCACGTGCTGGCAGTACATGCGCTCGTATTCCCAGTATTCGCAGAACTTCATCTGCTGCACGATCAGCCCGTCGGCGTGATACTCTTCGGCAAGCTGTTTCAGATACGCCTTTCTGCCGTGCACCTTTTCGGGGTTCATGAAGCGCGGGCACTGGTTGGTCTCAATGTAATGGCGGGCGACGGCCGAAAGCGGCGTTTCGCCTTCTCTGATCTCGATCTCTTCTCTGCCCGGCAGCGAGCCGAAGCAGTAGCGGTCCGCAACGACGAACGCCCCCGCGTCCTCGATCAGTTTCGTGAATTCCGGATCGTCGTTCTCGCCGCCGGCAAGCACCACGCGCACGCGGTACCACGGCTTTTCGTCCGGCTTTCTCGTTTTCAGTTCTTCCAGCGTCTCTTTGAGATACGGCAATATCAGGTCGTGCGGGCAGCACTCGCTCACGAGCTCGATCAGGTGAAATTCATACCCCGTGAGCGGCGGGTTTTCAAGTTTGCGGTACGCGCCGATCTCGCTGACGACCCGGCACAGTTCGTTGTGCTTTTCGATCGCCGAACGCAGCGCTTCATCGGAGACGTCCGTACCGTAGACCTCGCTGAGTTTCGTAAGGATGTGGTTTTTCAGCTGGCGCTCGTAGTGCTTCAGCGCGTAATCCTTCGTCACGAACGGCGAATCGATATGGCTCACGAAGAAGTTTTCATTACAGTCCCTCACAAGGTTCAGCATCTCGAAATGCTCGTGGGCGCGGTGCATCATGCCGCAGGTCTCGGTGGAGATCAGCGCGTCGAAGAAGTTATAGCCGCCCTCGATCGCGCGCTCCAGAAGGCTCCGGGAATACATACAGGTCTTTTCGCTCATGTAGTAGGTGGCGATGGAGATGTCCGTGATGCCCGGCGCGCGCATACGCACCGAGAAGCAGCCGTCGAGGTTCAGAAGCACCTCGGGCACGTAATAGCAGGAGTAACCCAACGCCTTCTTCCCTTCGGCGAGCGCTTCGTCCACGAGTTCGTTTTTGACGTCGCCGAGCAGGCGCTCGAAAAATACGCGGTGTTTTAAGTCTCTCATGCTTTCGCGCCTCCTTTTCTTCTGGCAAATTCCGCGGCGCCCAAAGCGCCCATCAGCTGCGGATCCACGGAAAGCTCCGTCACTTTGATCTTCAGCACCTTTTCAATGGCCTTTTTCAGCCCCTCGTTTTTCGCGCAGCCGCCGGTGAGTGTGATGCTGTTCACGGCTCCGGCCTTTTTCGCCATCACGAAGCAGCGGCGCGCCACCGCCATCTGGATGCCGGCGGCGATCTCTTCAGGTGCTTTGCCCTCGCCCACCAGCGCGATCACCTCGGATTCGGCAAACACCGTGCACTGCGCCGTGATCGGCACCGCCGTTTTCGCCTTCAGCGAGAGGGTGGAGAATTCCTCAAGGCTCATCTCGAATGAACGCGCCATCGCCTCGTAAAACCGCCCCGTTCCGGCGGCGCATTTGTCGTTCATGGCAAAATTCTTTACCGTGCCGTCGGGGGCCACGGCGATGCCCTTCACGTCCTGCCCGCCGATGTCGATGATCGCCTTCACCGTTGGGTCGACGGTATGCACGCCCATGGCGTGGCAGGAGATCTCGCTGACGTTCTCATCCGCGAAGGGGACGCGGTTTCGCCCGTAGCCCGTGCCGACGATATAACCGAGGTCTGCGGTGCTGTTTATCCCGGGGACCTGCGATATGCAGTCCGCCATTGCTTTCTCGGAGGATTCCGCCGCGTTCATTCTGCTGCGTTGGATCACGGAGGCGGCGATCTTTCCGGTATCATCCACGATCACTGCCTTGGTATAGGTGGAGCCCACGTCGCACCCGCCATAGTATTTCATGCGGTTTCCCCCTCGATCAGTATGATGTTTTCGAGCAGATCGATATCGAGGATCCTGCCTTCAACGCACGTTTTTCTGCCCATCAGATCATAAAGCACGACCTCGTTTTCGCCCGGGATCACCCGCGCGATGTTTTTGCAAAGGAACACGTTTTCTTCTGCGCCCTTTGTGTATACCGAAGACAAGCACATATTCAGCCCTCCGTTTCTTCGATGGCTTCGCGCAGCTTCTGCGTGGAGGCGTTCAGCAATTCGATGGCCTCGCGCACGTGCGCCGCCGCCTTTGCGGGGAGAGAAGCCGCGAGCGCTTCAAGCTCCCCGGCATGGTGCGCGTTGTGGTCCGCCATATATTTCAAAAGCGCCTGCGCTTCGCTGTCCGCCGTGCCGTGGATGTGGCTGTGTTCGTGGTTCATCGTTTTCCTTCCTTTCTGAAATGCAGTTCTCTTAAGCCGTCGATCTCGTCGCAGATCGGCTTCATCTTGCAGGACGCGCAGTCAAGCTCGTCCAGCTGAAGCGTGCTCTGCACCGCGTCGGTGATCTTTTTCGCTTTGCCCGCCAGAACGGACAGCGCCTTGTAATCAAATGCAGGATCGGTGATAAACACAGTCTGTACGTTTTCAACGTCCGGCTGTTTCAGGAACGCTTTGATCAGGCTGCTGCCGACGTTCAGGAACGAGAGCGGCGGATTTTTTTGCAGCGCCGCCTTCGCCACGCGCACCTGCTCTTTGCCTGCGGCGGGCGAGATACGGATATGGTAGCCTGCGGGATATAGCTGAAACACGGTGAATCCCACCGTTTTCAGCCGTTCGGACGAAAGCGCCGCTTCTTCGGTCTCTTTCAGTTTTACAACGGTAAAATGCCCGAAGGAAACGTCGGACGGGATCTCCGAAAGATCCGGTCCGTACAGCAGCGTTTCGCTCTGTCCTTCCGGCAGATCGGCAAACAATACGGCTTCGGCGCTCTGCTTCCCGCCGCCTCCCAGCTCGTAGGCGGTATCGGCGGCGAAGAGGATACGGTCTTTTTCGCCGTCGGGGGCGCACAGATCCGCTGCGTAAACGGCCCGCTTCGTCGGAACGGCGGGCAGAAGCGCGCGCATCTGCCGTAAAACGTCGTTATACAGTTCCATCGTCGTCCCCCAGCAGTTTTTCGAGCGCTTTTTTTGCGCCAAGATACAGCGGAGAATCCTGCGGCAGGCTGAAAACGCTTTCGCCTCTCATGTCGTTTTCGCACTGGCGGCGGTCGTCCCCGATCACGGCGAGCAGGTCCGGAAGCTCCGGCACGAAATCTCCCGGCACACGGTTCACGATCACGCCCGTTTTTTCGCATGAGACGAGCCGCTCTGCCACGCCCCGGATCGTTTCGGTCACCTGCAGGCCCTTCCGGCTCCCATCCGTGACGAGTACCAGATAATTGATATGCTCCAGCACGCGGCGATTGATCTGCTCGATGCCCGCCTCGCCGTCGATCACCACGAAATCATAATTGCCGGAGATGGTTTCGATCACCTGTTTTAAGTAGGCGTTCACCTTGCAGTAGCATCCCGCGGCTTCCGGCCGCCCGATGGCAAGGAAGGAGATATTGCCGCGCTCCGTGATGCAGTCCAGCAGGTGGAATCTTGATTCGCTCAGGAGCTCCGCCGCGGCATTCATTTCACCCTTTTCGATGCTTTCGGCAATCTGCAGGCGCACGTCGTCGATCGTTTTTTTCGGTTCTGTCCCCAGCGCCGCAGAAAGTCCCACGGCAGGATCGGCGTCCACGGCGAGGATCCGTTTTTCGGGGTACGTTTCGGATAAAATACGGATAAACGCGGCGGAGAGCGACGTTTTGCCCACGCCGCCCTTACCGGTAAATGCAAAAACCTTCGTTCCCATATAAAATCCTTTCTTACAAATCCTGATTTGGCAACATCCCGACAAACCGATATTATTACGTTTGATCTTTTTTTGAAATGGTCCACAATCAGACACGGATACATATTCTATCTTGATGGCATCTAAATTATACCATAGATTGGAACGGTTTGCAAGAAACATTGTTTTGCTATTTATCAACGATCTGACTGACTTAGCTCATTTTTATCGCCGTTTTCTATCTTTTGTCGGTGATAACACAAGCGAGTTGTTCATCCCAAATGACCGTTGATTCTCTTTAAAACGAAAAAAGGCACGCTCATTTGCGGCGTGCCTGCAATAGATGGAATCAGCGAAAAACAGTATGAAATAACAATTTCAGAGAAGCACGTCCTAAACAGCGCAGAGGTTGTTGTGATAGGCGGATTATTTAGGATGTTTTGTCTCTTTTCCGCTAACTTTTGTATTATGTTTTTTTGCAGAAAAAACAGTGAAAAACCGCGCTGCAAAAAGGCTATTTTCGCATTAGTCTCCCAAAAGTCTCCCAATTTGTTCAAATAGGGGGGTATACCCTCATTTTCTGAACAAATGAAAAACCCTTGAAAACTCAGTGTTTTCAAGGGTTTTCGGCTGGTACGAGTGTTCATAACGGATTTGATCGAAACACAAAAAAGCATTGGCAATCAGTACATATTCAGAATATCATTTCGAACATTCGACGGGCTCCTGTCATTTGGTATCATGAAGTCACCAAATAACAGGAGGTTTTCATTATGAAAGAAAAGAAAGTCAAAATGAAGTTTACGGACTTCGAGTGTAATCTGCTGATCAACGGCATCTTTGAATGATGAAGTATTCTCTTTTTCCTGATGATGTTTATTTTTTCAATTATACTATATAAAGAGATAAAGAATAAGCGACAGATTTTGCCGCTTTGTCCTGTGGCTGTTTTATTTCACGACCGCCTTATACGCGATATCCACCACCTTATCGGGCAGGAGCTCCAGCGTCAGCAGCAGCTTGCCGGTGCACACCTTGTATTTCGTGCGGGGCAGCTTCGCGGTAAGCGCCAGCATCAGCTTCTTTGCCAGCTTTTTCGGGTCGTGGTCCAGCCCCAGCTCCATGGTCATCATCGGCTTCATGGTGGTGAGGATCTTTTTATAATAGTTCGTTGAGGCGATCGCCTTGTCGAAATCCTCGTAGATCTTATTCGTCAGCTGCGTTTTGAATGAGCCGGGCTGCAGCTTGATCACGGGGATATTCAGATACATCAGCTCCCGGCGCAGGGAGTCGTTATACGCCTCCACTGCGTATTTTGTCATCGTGTAAGGTCCGTTGAAGGGCTGCGGCGTCATCCAGCCGCTCTCTGAGGAGCAGTTAATGATTCGCCCATGCCCGATGCGCACCATTTCGAAAAACCGTTTGTTGACGCGCACCATGCCCATTACGTTCACGTCCAGCATCTTTTCAATGTCTTTCACGCAATCGCCCTCCACCATGGAGGTAAACACGTGGATCCCGGCAAAATTGACGATCGCGTCCAGCACGTAGGTATAACTCCGAACGGTTTTATACGCATTCTCAATGCTTTCTTCACTTGTCACGTCCAGCTCCACCGGGATCACGTTCGGCAGTTTTTCCAGCTGCGCAAGCTTTGTTTTGTTGGTCCCTCCGGCAAAAACGGTCCATTTGCCCGTTTTTACGATCTCTTCAATACAGCATCTGCCCAGATCCCCGGTCGCGCCGGTAAACAGTACGTAATTCATATCACACGGCTCCTTCCAGTTTTTTCTTGTGCCAAAGCACCGTGTCACGGATCGTCTCCTCTACCGGGCGCGGACGGAAGCCGATCTCTTTCTTTGCCTTCTCGTTGGAAAAGTTGCAGTTTTCCTCCAGCTTGCTGAGTGAAAAGCTGTTGAGCATGGGAGGCAGGTGGGCAAGATCCATCACCCACGAAACAAGCGGCACAAAAGGCTTAATGAAGCTCTTGGATACTTTGACCTTCGGTTTCTTTTTGCCCAGCGTTTGCGCCATATAACCCATCAGCTCGTCCACGGTCACCTTATACCCGCCGAGGATGTAGCATTCGCCGCTGCGTCCCGAATCCACCGCGTTGCGCATGGCAACAGCCATATCGCGGGCGTCCACAAAGTTGTACGCGCCAAAGTTCATGGATACCGGGAACAGACCCTTGATAAACAGATCCACCGTTGCGCCGATGCTGGAGCCCATGTAGTCGTCCGGGCCAATCACGCCGGTGGGCTGTACGCAGCACACCTTTAAGTCGTCCTTTGCGTCCAGAACGATCTGCGTGGCAAGCGCCTTCGTGATGGCGTAGGGGGAATCCAGCCCCACCTCGCTGTATTCGCTGCGCTCGCTGATCACACCCTCGCAGAATTTATCGGGGTATGTATCGATGGAGGAAACGTAGATCAGGTTCTTTACCCCCATCTTTTTGCAGCTTTCCACCACGTTTTTGGTGCCGCCCACGTTTACGTTCCACATCAGCTTTTCTTTTTTACCGGAGATATCCACCACGCCGGCGATGTGATACACGGTCTCCGCGTTTTCAAAGGCGGCGTCGAGATCTTCGGGATTACAGATATTGCCGTAAACCTTTTCGCAATCGATCCCGTCAAGGCAGGGATGGTCCTCCAAAAGCAGCAGCCGCACGTTCTCGCCGCGCCCCGTCAGGTATTTGACGAGCGCAAGCCCCACATAACCGGTGCCGCCGGTGATCACGCTGTATTTTTTGTTCATGTTCTCTTCCTCCAAATCTGTAATTGACTTTTCCGATGGCATCTATTATAATGGATATGCTGATAAATAAACAACAGTCAGTTCGTTATCTTTCCGAACGTTATTTAACGGTTGTTGTGTTATTTGCTTTTTTACGAACGAAAACAGCCCGTAAAAAAGCGGTAAATAACAGATGAAGTAAAAACAGTTCGTTAGTTACAGATCCTTAAAAATCAATTTACAGGGAGTTTAAAAATGGCTAAAGATCAGAATGCGAAAACGGACCGCAGAGTCATGTATACGAAGATGTTCTTAAAGGAAAGCCTGCTGGAGCTGATGAGGGAAAAGCCGGTGGATAAGATTACGCCCACGGAGCTCTGCCGCAAGGCGCAGATCAACCGAAACACGTTTTACACGCATTTCTACACCGCGCGGGACGTGCTTGAGGAGATCGAATCGGAGTTTTCCACACAGATCATCGATTCGCTCAGCAGCCGGTTTTCCGCCGAAAACATCGATATCCCGCAGATGCTCAACGAGATATGCCGTATTATATATGAAAAGCAGGATTTCTGTAAGATCCTGCTTTCGGAAAACGGCGACGCGGCTTTTTTTGAAAAAGTAATAACGCTTGGAAAAAGCGTGATCGTCAACGGTTGGCATAAACAGGGCATTACGCTGTCTGACGATCAGATGGAAATGTTTTTTGCGTATATCGTAAACGGCAGCATCGCCCTGATCCGCAAATGGGCGTCCGCGGAGATGAAAAACACCCCCGAGGAGATCGCGAAGCTGATCGAACGCGCGACCTACGGGGGCATAAACGGGATGATAAGTTCAACAGACAGTTCGGTATCTTTCTGATAGTTAAGAAGCAAACGGCACGTGTTGTTGTCAATATCTAACACATCGGGCCGGTGTTGACTGTTAAATAACGGAACACATTAAAAGAGTTCTGTTGTTTGAAGTGTGAAATGATGATAAACTGTAAACACGGGTTCGATGGAACGACCGATCCCGTTCTGAGAGGTGCGAATAAAAAAATGAAAAAAACCATTGCTTTGCTGGTCGCTGCGATATTGCTGCTTTCTTCGGCGGGCCTGCCGGTTTTCGCATCAGGCGAGGGGCACAGCTCTCCCGACGTGCCACAGTCCGTATTATTGCTGGAACAGGTGACAGGCGTTTTCGGCAACCTGCTCGGCAAACTCGTGAGGCTGATCACCTTTACGGATGAATCCCGCATCAAAAAGGCGCCTGTCCGCGACGCCGCGGGGCAAAAGAGCGAATCCGCTTTGTTCAGCGGCGAAGCGGAGCAGACCCTTTCCGCCGAAACCTGGCGGGCAACAGAGCTCAGCTTTGAAAGCGAAAAGACCTATGCCGATCCGTTTGCGGACGTGACGCTGGATCTGCTTCTGTACGGCAACGGCAGGCTTTACACGGTTCCCGGCTTCTGGGACGGAGGCAGCACGTGGCGCGTGCGCTTCGTATGCCCCGCGACGGGAACGTGGCAGTGCAGAACCGTCTGTTCCGACGAAACGAACGAAGCGCTGCACGGCAGGACGGCGCAGGTGGAATGTACGGCGTACGGCGGCGATCTCGATATTTACAAACACGGCTTCGTTACCACCCGCTGCGGCGAAAAATACCTGACCTACGCGGACGGCACGCCGTTCTTCTATCTGGGCGATACCCACTGGAACTTCGGTACCGAGCCGATGGAGGTTGTTTCCGCCGTCAGCGCCAAACGGGCGGAGCAGGGCTTTACCGTATGGCAGAGCGAGCCCAACGGCGACTTTACCCCGGATTACGACCTGACCGACGGTGTGACGGAAGAAGATATTACAGGTCTGCATATGCTGGACGAGCGGTACGCCGTTATCGCGGCAAACGGTCTGGTCCACGCCAACGCGGAATTTTTCTTCCCGCCCTCCATGAACACCCTGATTGCCGACAACGGCGGCTATTCCGACAAGACCGTTACCGGCAGGGTGTTGGGTAAGCGGACGACCGCCCATGAGCTCTCCGATCAGGCGAAAGCCTATCTGGAGGCCCTTTCCCGTTACTGGGTGGCCCGCTTCGGCGCCTACCCCGTGATCTGGACGCTGGGGCAGGAAGTAGACAACGATTTTTACGACGCTGAATACAATAAGGGCGAATGGAACAGCCTGAACCAGCCCTATCGGTTCGTGGCGGAATACGTGGCGAAGTACGATCCCTACGACCAGCCCATTACGGCCCATCAGGAGAGCACAGGCAACACCGTGGCCTACGGCGACGGCGAGGGCACGGGCGAGGTGAACATGATCTATTACCTCAACGGTTCTCCCTCCGCTTTCCGCAAGGTGCCCGCCCACACCATGTACGCGGCACAGTGGAGCCCGAAGCTCACGAAACGGGATGACTATGTTTCCTCCAGGGACTACTGGTACAACGGGCAGGGCAAGCCCGTGGTGAACTACGAGGGCCGCTACTGCTATTACTGGACCAAGGATTTCGGTGCGCGGATGCAGGGCTGGGCTTCCTATCTGAGCGGGCTTTACGGCTACGGCTGGGGTGGACAGGGCACCTGGTACTACACCGAGAGCTTCAACCCGGAATACCCGTCGGACGACGGCGTGGATACCGTCTCCACGGAAGAAAAGGTGACGATGCATTGGCAGGACGCCATGGAATACGCCTCCTCCTATCAGGCGGGTTATATGCGCCGTTTTCTGGAAGACGCCGGATGGTATGACCTGATCCCCCGTTTCAACAACTGGGCCTATTTCGTGCCCGCCGCCAACGTTTACGCCTATTGCGCAAGCAACAAAGACAATTCGGAAATGGCCGTTTACTTCTATTCCTTCTCCGACCCGTCGGTGGCGGAACGGAGCAACACAAAACAATACGGCGGTATCGCCACAGGAACGGTGGGAAGCCTGATTCCTTTCGGGCAGTATTTCTACCGGTGGTTCGATCCCATCACCGGCGAGTATATCGCGGAGGGTACCTTCACCGCTTCGGGGCTTGGCACCTGGTTTGCCGGCGCCCGGCCCGCCGCCACGGATCTGGCGCTGCTGATCAAAAAAATATAATGAAATAAAAGGCAGAGAAGAAAAATGATGAAACTGAAACGAACAACCGCAATCCTTCTTTCCGTGATCCTGCTGTTCGGCGCCGCCTCTCCGAGTGCCTTCGCCTCGGAAACGGCGGAGGCCGGCGAACCGTCTGCCGCCGTTACTGCACTGGAAAAGGCCGGAGGCATGCTGGGCAATCTGCTGGGTCATCTGCTGAAGATCGTCACCTTCACCGATGAATCCCGCATCAAAAAAGCGGCGGCCCGTGACGCCGCGGGGCAGAAAAGCGATACCGCGCTGTTTACCGGCGCGGCGGAGCAGTTGCTTTCTGCCGAAACGTGGCGGGCGATCGAGCTCTGCTTTGAGAGCGAAAAGACCTATGCCGATCCCTTTGCGGACGTGACGCTGGATCTGCTTCTGTACGGCAACGGCAGGCTTTACACGGTTCCCGGCTTCTGGGACGGAGGCAGCACGTGGCGCGTGCGCTTCGTATGCCCCGCGGCGGGAACGTGGCAGTGCAGAACCGTCTGCTCCGACGAAACGAACGCCGCTCTGCACGGCAGAACTGCGACGGTAAACTGTACGGCGTACAGCGGCGACCTTGATATTTACAAACACGGCTTCGTTACCACCCGTTACGGTGAAAAATATCTGACCTACGAAGACGGCACGCCGTTCTATTACCTCGGAGACACCCACTGGCAGCTCGGCGACGAGTCGTATGAGATGGTGCAGGCGATCTGTGAAAAACGCGTTTCGCAGGGCTTTACCGTCTGGCAGAGCCAGCCGGGTTCCTACAAAGCCAACATCATCGACGGTGTTGACGACGCCGACATGGAAGGTTTCCGGCACATCGACAGGCATTTCAAAATCATTGCCGACGCCGGCCTGACCCACGCCAACACCGAATACTTCTGGCCGCTGTCCGGTATGTCGCCCCTGATCCGCGCCCACGGCGGCTGGACCAAACCGAAGCTTACGGGGATGCTGGGCACCAAGAAGGTCACCATGCCCGACCTGTCAGATGAAGCAAAAGCCTATCTGGAGAAGCTCGCCCGCTACTGGATCGCCCGGTACAGCGCCTATCCCACCGTCTGGACGCTTGGTCAGGAGATCGACAACGACCCGTACCAGAACGAAGCCTCCGAGTGGAACGCCGTCAACAATCCCTATAAGTATCTGGCGGAATACCTGAACAAATACGATCCCTACGACCATCCCGTCACCGCGCATCAGGAGAGTACCGGCGATACAACGGCCTACGGCAACGGTCTGGGCACAGGCGAAATCAACATGATCTGGTATCCCGGCGCGCAACCCTCCGCGTTCCGCCGCGTGGCGGCGCACACCATGTACGCCTCCCAATGGCACCCGCACCTCACGAAACGCGACGACTATATGTCCGCACGGGATTACTGGTATAACGGGCAGGGCAAGCCGGTCGTCAACTTTGAGGGCCTTTATTGCTATCTCTGGACCAAGAACTTCGGCGCCAGAGCGCAGGCGTGGGCTTCGTATTTAACAGGCCTCTACGGCTGCTCCTGGGGCGGCCAGCCCACATGGGCTTACAACAATTCTTTCCAGATCGATATTGAATCCGACGACGGCGTGGATCTGATCACTCCCGAAGAAAAGCAGGCCGCCACCTGGCAGGACGCGCTGGAATACCCGTCCTCCTATCAGGTGGGCTATATGCGTTCGTTTATGGAAGAGCTGGAATGGTACAATCTGATCCCCCGCTTCAACAACTGGGCGTATTTCGTGCCTTCCGCCAACGTGTATTCCTATTGCGCCAGCAATAAGGACAACACGGAAATGGTGCTGTACTTCTATTCCTACACGGACGCCTCTGTGGCGGAACGGCTCAACACCGAAAAGAACGGCGGCATCCTCACGGGCACCGTAGGCAGCCTGAAGCCCTTTGCCGAATACACCTATAAATGGTTCAACCCCATCACCGGGGAATACACCGCGGAAGGGACCTTCAAGTCCTCCGCCCTCGGCACATGGTTCGCGGGGCTGCGTCCCGACGATACGGATTACGTGCTGCTGATCAGAAAAACATCGTAAGGGGGCTTTGCTTTATGAAAAAGAGAATAATATCCGTCATATTGGCGCTGCTCTTACTGTCGGGAGGCACGTTTGGCTTTTCCCTCGGCGCGGGCGCGCTGTATTACAGCCAGGGGCAGAAGATCGCCCGGGTGATCACCGATGAAGGGCTCGTGCTGCTGAAAAACGAACACGCCGCGCTGCCGATCCGGCAGGGGAGTGGCGTCGCGCTTTTTGGTGAAGCTCAGAAGCTCGTTCCGAATACTTTTCAGGACGTGTGGAATATGCGTGGCTATATCCCCTACGGCTACGGCTCGGAAAGTCAGGCGGGCGACTTCGGCGGCAAGGCGATCGATCCGCTGGACGCGCTGACCGCCGCCGAGCAGAACGGCGAGATCTCCCTGTATCATCCAAGCAGCGACAACTATACTTCAGCGCTTGAAAACGGGACGGAATATGTCCCCACAGATGCGGAAGTGGCCGCTGCAGCATCCGAAGCGGAAACAGCCGTGGCGTTTTTCAGCCGCTGGGGCGGCGAGGCCTTCGACGTCTCCCGCGCAGACTGGTACCTGCGGGAGAATGAAAAGGCGCTGCTCCGGCAGCTGACCGCGGCGTTCCAAAAGGTCGTGGTCGTTCTCAATACCCCTTCCGTTATCGACACCTCCTGGGCAAAGGATGAGATTGACGGCATCCGCGTCGACGCGGTATTGTACGCGGGGTATACGGGGATGCAGGGCGGTCTCGGTATCACGGACGTGCTGCTGGGCCGCGTGAATCCCTCCGGCAAGACCAACGACACATGGGCAAAGGACCTCACGGATTATCCTTCCGATGCGGGCTGGGACCGGCAGAATCAGGCCTATACCGAGGATATTTTCGTGGGCTACCGTTATTTTGAGACCTTCGACCCAGCATATGAAACGGTGAATTATGAATTTGGTTACGGTCTTTCCTACACGGATTTCCGTATGGAAACGGCGAACTTCACGTTTGACGGCGAAACGGTTTCGTTGGACGCCGTCGTAACCAATACCGGCAGCACAGCGGGCAAAGAGGTCGTGCAGATGTACGTTTCCGCGCCGCAGGGCGTTTTGGGCAAGGCGGCGAAATCCCTTTGCGATTACGCAAAAACAAAAACGCTTGCGCCGGGAGAATCCCAGACGCTGACGCTGACCGCACACATGGAAGACCTTGCCTCTTTTGACGACCTCGGCAAGACGGGCAACAAATCGTGTTACGTACTGGAGACGGGCAATTACCGTTTCCTGGTGGGGAATTCCGTGCGCAACGTGAGCGAGGCGGGCATTGCGACGCTTGACGAATTGCGCGTGACGCAGAGGCTTTTCTCCCTGTGCCCCACGAACCTCGAAAAACGCCTGCTGGCCGACGGCAGCTACGAGACGCTTCCCGTTCGGGAACAGGCGCAGAATTACGTGCATACCGAAACGCCGAAGGCGAACGTGGAAAAAGGCAGGACTATCGCCGGCCACAGGCTTTCCGAGGTGGTGTTCGGGACCATGACCATGGACGACTACCTTGCCCAGTGGAGCGACAGAGAGCTTGCCACCTTCTTCGTCTCCTACGAGCAGAATCAGGTGGGCTGCAGCGACGAGCTGTGCACCAAATACGGTCTGAACCGCTTCTCCCAGGGTGACGGCGGCATG
>JAFRSZ010000156.1 GCA_017439205.1 Clostridia bacterium | reverse complement strand
TACAATCAATAATCTGCAGACAAGTAAAACAGGCAAATCCGGGTGTCGAAATGAACAGAGCCGCAAAAAAGCTGTTAAATCAGAGATAAATCAAACCAATCATAACGGTTGGCGGCAGTCAGGGAGCCGTCCCAGATTGATGTGATTGGGAGGTACACTTTTGAGAAAAACAATAAGTCAAGACAAGCTGAATAAAAACAAAAAAATAATAGATAGAATATTCAAAATTCATAAAAGAGTTTTTAAGGCTCTGCTTATGGTTCTCGTTCCGGTATTCATTGTGTCCGGATCGATCACCGCAACAGATCTGCTTCTGATCAACCGGACTCCAAAGGTTGCCGCGGATAATATCATACAGGAATATATTCCTTCCATCGCCAATTATTACAGTTTGAATACGGATAAAGACGGCAACTTCTATATTCATAACAGCTTTTGTATTATGTTTTATGATGCGAACTGGAATTATAAATACTCCTATGTGATCACTTCTCCCGAGAAAGCGAGGTATGTTTTAACCGTAAAAGACGATGGGCTTCTGCTTGAAAACGCAGAAAACGTCATACGAATCAGCTTCGCAGGCAGAATGGAAAAAACAAAAAAGGATCATGCATATCAAGAGAATCAGAATCGTGAGGTAAAAAACAAACAGGGAAAAACGTTCGTTTTATTAACCACCCTTTGCCCAAGGATCATTGACGAATCCGGTCAGATCGTATGGCACTGCTCTTATTTCAGCTTTATCGCGGTCTGCTGCTGCATATTGAGTGGAATTTTAACATTTTTCTGCTTTGTCGAATATTTAATTTTTTCAAGACATCCTTCGGAGGTTAGACCATATATGTATTTTTATCACTGAAAACCCATGAAGTCCTTTCTGATCCTCAGATTTGCGCAGGGGGATCTGTATCTCGATCACGGTTTGATCATGAAACGGCAGCAGAGCGATCGGCTGACGGATCGTGAATAAATGAAAAAAATTATATCGGAGGTAAACGTATTATGAAAAAGGTATTTACAACAACGCTTTGCGTCATCCTTTGCGCCGTGCTTGCGCTCGGTGCGGCAACGCCGCTGTGCTGCGTCGCCGACGCCGCCGAGAGCGGCAGTCTGAGCGAAACCGTAAACTGGAGTTTCTCGAACGGTACGTTCAGCATCACCGGCACGGGCGATATCCCGATGGGCGCGCTGGCGGGCCCCACCTCGGAGCACGCCGCTGAGATCAAAAAAGTGACCGTGGGCGAGGGGATCACCTCCCTTTGCGCGGGCGCGTTCAAGCTCTGCCGGAACCTCGAAAAGGCCGAGCTGCCTTCCACTTTGCGCTTTATACCGAAAAGCTGCTTTGCGAACTGCGAAAAGCTTACCGAAATCGCGATACCCGCAGGGGTGCAGTACATCGGCGGTATGGCGTTTATGAACTGCGTATCGCTCTCGAAGGCGACCTTCGGCGGCGGTCTGCACAGCATCGGCGACAATGCGTTCAGCGGCTGTAAGGCGCTGAAAAGCGTGAAATTTCCCGCAAAGCTCTGCTATATCGGCGGCAGCGCCTTTTCGGGCTGCGGCCTTGAAACCGTAACGCTGCCGAACAGCGTCCGCCTGTTGGGCGGCTGGGCGTTTGCGCAGTGCCAAGCGCTGAAAAACGCGATCCTTTCGTCCGGGCTTACCATGCTGCCGGACGCCGTTTTCCAGAACAGCGCCCTTGAATACGTGGTGCTGCCGAAGAGCATAAAGCGCGTGAACGAAGCTTCTTTTTACAACTGCACGCTGAAAAACATTTTTTACGAAGGCACGCGTGAAGAATTCGAGCAGATCGACGTGGTGGGCAGCGCCAACGCCTACGCCTCCACCGGCAAGCTGTTTGAGACCGCAAACGTGATCGCCTCACAGGTGGAAACCGACCTCGGCGATAAACGCGGCGATATTGACGGTGAAAAGGGCGTATCCGCCGCCGATGCGCGCGCCGCGCTGCGCGCCGCCGTGGAACTGGAGCCGATTGCCGCGGGCACGCAGACCTTCTATCTCGCCGATACGGACGGCGACGCCGGTGTGACGGCCGCCGACGCGCGCATGATCCTTCGCGCGGCCGTGGATCTGGAAAACCTGAAAGACGCCGCTCCGTATAAGCCGACCGCCGTTTCGGACGAAACGCTCGCCGCGCTTGAAAGCTATACCGGAACGCTTACGGATTTTCTGAAGCAGTACGACGCCGAGGTGCTTTACACCGGCGCTATTATGGGAGTGGAAGCGCTTGCCGTATTCCACGGCGGTAAAGACGCCGTTGTGCTGATGTTCGATTCCAAGGGCGCGTTTTTCTCCCACCGTTTCACGCCCGCGGCTTCAGGCGAACAGCTCGAGGCGCTGAGCGGCGGCGCCTCCGCGCAGGTGGAAGCCGTTGCGCCGGACGTGGAATTCAACGTGTTCCGGAACCTCGACGGTCCCGTGACCAGCGCCAGCCTTTGCTGCGCGACGGATGGCGGCGTATACCTGATCTCTTACAGCGGCGGCAGCGTGAGCGGGATCTCAAGATTCTGAAAACAGGGGCTGTCTGAAAGACGTTCGTACGGTTCTCCGGTTTGACAGCCCGCCGCGCGCAGCCGTTTCCGGCTTGTTGATCGGCCGCTTTCCTATAACAATGACCATGCCTCCTGCATACGATAACGTGCAGGAGGCGATTTTATGGTGGAATACGCGCTGGATCTTGAAAACGCGGTACGTTACGCGGGCAAGTGGGCCTACGGGCGCAATCCGGCGTTTTACGATTTTGACGGGCTCGGGGGCGATTGCACCAATTTTATCTCTCAGTGCATCCTCGCCGCCGGCGCGCCGATGAATTACACGAAGGATACCGGCTGGTATTACGTTTCTCTTTCCAACCGCGCCGCCGCGTGGACCGGCGTGGAATTCTTTTACCGCTTCATGATGAACAATACCGGCGTGGGCCCGTTCGGCAGGGAAGTGCCTCTGGCGGATATCCGGGTAGGCGACGTGGTGCAGCTTGGAACAGAGGACCGTTTTTATCACAGCCTGCTGGTGGTGGATATGCGCGCCGGCCAGCCCTGCGTCGCCGCGCACACGGCGGACGTATATAACCGGCCGCTGTATTCGTATATGTTCGATCTTGCCCGCGTGCTCCGGATCGACCGGGCAAGAAAGTAAAAGATCACAGAGCAAAAGAGTAAAAGATCGCAGAAAACAGCGTCGTGAGACCGCGGCTTGCCCCTGAGAATTATGAAATGAAGACGGCGCAGAGCCGCGCCTGATGAAGCGAAGTTGCCCACTGAACATTAGCGAGCTTTTCGAGCGTCTTCATCAGCGAAGCGTCTTCATTCCTTCATCAGCCCGCAAGGAGCGACTTCATTGAAAAAACCGCCTTTCGGCGGTTTTTTCTGGTGCAGCGAAATCAGTTAAATCCGAACCGTTTATTGTGTTTTCAATTTCTTCAAAGGTGATTGTTTTTGAACCGTCCTTGTAATTGAACGTGATTACCATATGATCGTCGAACAGATAAATCGAATTGATAAAACTGTCGATCAGCCTGCGTCGGTGTTCCAGCTTTTTGACGTCCATCTTCCGCAAACGGTGGAACCAGAATAGTATCTGATCCCTTGACAATGTCGGCTTTTTGATTTCTTCCTTTGCGATCTGTACAGAAATTTCACTTTTCAGTTGCTCTAATTCTTCAAGTCGTTGTTTGGTGGATTCCGTGATGATTCCCTGCTGGATCGCATTCAGAAAGGAAAGTTATTGATCGACCGTTCTGTTTCCGTATATTGTTGATGTAGGATTGGCAATGTTGTGTTTATACCCTGTCTTTCCAGTGCCATGTCTGCAAGCCGTTCGATCAGTTCATCGTCAAGAAT
>JAFRSZ010000155.1 GCA_017439205.1 Clostridia bacterium | reverse complement strand
CGCACAGGGCCCGGACGTATGGGCCGATCTGTTCACCCCGGATCTGACGCGGCTTGCCTACAATGACGACGGCGGCCCCGGCAGTGATTTCCGGCTGGAATACGAGCTGACGGCAGGCGAGACCTATTATTTTTCCACCCACTTCAACTCCGGCGACCGCACGGGGAGCTATCCCGTAAAGCTGGTGCGCATCACCGATCCCGGCTTTTCCGCGGCGGCGAAAGACGGCCGCTCGGTGTTCCGTGTCGATCCCGGCAGCCGCGTCACGCTTGAGGTGGAGGCGGTATCCGCCGCGGGACGGGAGATCACCTATACCTGGTTCCGTGACAGCTGGGCAAACTTCGGCGAGCGCCTCACCGGGCAGACGGGCGCCTCTTTGACGCTGGAAAACGTGACCGGAACCTGTTTTTATTACTGCCGCGCCATGGACGAGCTCGGATCCTACGCGGACGTCACGTTCACCGTTTTCTGCGCGGTCCCGCAGCCCATCGAGCTGAACGTGGAAACCACGGTAACGGTAGAAACACACGGAGATTACGTATTTTTCAGCTTCACGCCCGCCGAGACAGGGCTTTACCGTTTCTTTTCGCATGCAAAGGGCCCGGACGTATGGGCCGATCTGTTCACCCCGGATATGACGCTGCTTGCTTTTGATGACGACAGCGGCCCGGGCAGTAATTTCCGTCTGGAATACGAGCTGACGGCCGGCGAGACCTATTATTATTCCACGCACTACAACAACAGTTCCGGAATCGGCAGCTATCCCGTAAAGCTGGTACGCATCACCGACCCCGGTTTTACTGCACAGGCGAAAAACGGCGAAACCGTGCTCCGCGTCATCGCCGGGCACAGCCTCACGCTTGAGGTGGAAGCGGAATCCGCCGCCGGAACGGCGCTCAGCTATGCCTGGTACCGTGGCGCCGGCGCGCTCAACACGCCGGTCATCCCCGGGGAAACCGCCGCGTCCCTGACGCTGGAAAACGTAACCGGCACCGGCAATTATTGCTGCCGCGTCGAGGACGAGCTCGGCTCCTACGCGGACGTCGTTTTTACCGTTTACTGCCTCAATCCGCCGCCCATCGCTTTGGACGCCGAAACGCCGGTGGACATCGAAACGCCGGGCGGAAGCGTATCCTTCCTCTTTACGCCGGAGGAGACGGGCGTTTACCGCATCTTTTCGCTTGCGGAGGAGGACGTGCGCTGCGAGCTTTTCAACGCCGGTATGACGCGCATCGCCTTTGACGACGACGGCGGCGTGGATAAAAACTTCCGGCTCGACTTTGCGCTGACCGCCGGAGAGACCTACTGTTATTCCGTCCGTTACAGCGACGATGACGCCGCGGGCAGCTTCCCCGTATATCTGGTGCGCCCGCAGGAAAACGGTTTTTCCGCCGCGCGCGTGAGCGACGAATACACCTTCGTCCACGCGGGGGAGACCCCCGTGCTGGAGGTGACGGCCGCGTGCGAAAAGGGAAGGCCGCGCTTTTTCTGGAAGGAAGGCACGGCAGCCGGGCTGATCGCGGGCGCTTCCGGGCCCGCGTATAAGCTGCTCCCCGTTCAAAAGGGCGCCGTTTATACGTGCATCGTTATCGACGATTACTGCAATCTGGAGGAGATCCCTCTGGAGGTCGTGAATCTGGACGCGATCAGCTACGTGTGGAGCGAGGACCGCACCGCCTGCACCGCAACATACGGCGACGTTTCTCCCGCGATTACGGAGAACGGTGTTGTAACGGATAATTCCACTCCGCCCACCTGCACCGAGCCGGGCACGGCCCTCTATATCGCCGAATTTACCGATCCGCGCTTTGCCGCGCAAACGATCACCGAACCGCTGGAGCCGCTCGGCCACGCCTGGGGCGAACCGACCTACGAATGGAGCGAAGACAACGGCGCATGTACGGCCAGCGCGATCTGCGCCAACGACGCCTCCCACGTGATCAGCGAAACGGCGAAAACACATTATGAGGTCACGTCAGCACCCACCTGCACAGAATCCGGCGTTGGGGTATATACCGCGGCCTTCAACAACAAACGCTTTTATGGGCAGAGAAAAGAAGTGGAGATCCCCGCCACCGGGCATGATTACGGCGAGCCGGTGTACGTGTGGTCCGAAGATTTCAGCGAATGTACGGCAATGGTGATCTGCGCCAACGATGCATCCCACGTGATCAGCGAAACCGCGCAGTCCGAAGCGGAAATAAAGCCCGCCACCTGTACCGAGCCGGGGCTGGCCGTGTATACCGTGGGGTTCGTTAACAAACGTTTCTGGGGTCAGCGCAAAGAGGTGGAGCTTGCTCCCAACGGCCACGCCTGGGGCGAACCGACCTACGAATGGAGCGAAGACCTCAGCGAATGCACGGCCAAGGTGATCTGCGCCAACGACGCATCGCACGTAATCAGCGAAACGGTAAAATCGAACTGTGAGGTCACGGTGAAACCCACTTGCACCGAGCCGGGCCTTGCCGTGTATACGGTAGGGTTCAACAATAAGCGCTTTTACGGGCAGGTCAGGGAAGTGGAGATCCCCGCCTCCGGCCACGCCTACGGAGAGCCGGTGTACGTGTGGTCTGAAGATTACCGCGAATGTACGGCAATGGTGATCTGCGCCAACGATGCATCCCACGTGATCAGCGAAACCGCGCAGTCCGAAGCGGAAATTAAGCCCGCCACCTGTACCGAGCCGGGGCTGGCCGTGTATACCGTGGGGTTCATTAACAAACGTTTCTGGGGTCAGCGCAAAGAGGTGGAGCTTGCTCCCAACGGCCACGCCTGGGGCGAACCGACCTACGAATGGAGCGAAGACCTCAGCGAATGCACGGCCAAGGTGATCTGCGCCAACGACGAGACGCACGTGATCGGTGAGACCGCAAAATCAAGCTGCGAGGTCACGGTGAAACCCACCTGCACCGAGCCGGGCGTTGCAGTATATACCGTCTGCTTCAGCAGTCGGCGATTTTACCAGCAGACCAAAAAAGCGGAGCTGCCCGCCCTCGGGCACGATCTTGTTCCTCACGAGGCGCAGGCGCCCACCTGCACCGAGCCCGGCTGGGATGCGTACGAAACCTGCAGCCGCTGCGATCACACCACTTTCACACAGATCCCCGCCGCCGGGCACACGCCCGGTGAACCGCAGCGTGAAAACGAAACCGATACGGCGTACGACGAGGTGGTTTACTGCACCGTGTGCGGCGCGGAGCTTTCGCGCAATACCGTGAGCCTTGCGGTCTTCCTGCCCGGGGACGCGGACGCTGACGGGCAGATCACCGCGTCCGACGCGCGCCTCGCGCTCCGCCGTGCCGTGGATCTGGAAACCTATCCGGAAGGCTCAAAAGAATTCATTGCCTGCGATATTGATAAGGACGGCTCCGTGACCGCCGGCGACGCCCGCATCATCCTGCGCATCGCCGTGGCTCTGGAGAGCGTGGAGGATTATAAGTAAATTGGGATTTGTCGGGCTATGCCCGACAGCGATATGAATTCCTTGCGGAATTCGCGATATATCCCTTCGGGATGCGAGATGCCTTCGGCGCGATATGTCCCTTCGGGACGAGAAAAAGGAATTCATATCATATCGCACGTGAGCGTACGCGAGCGTATAT
>JAFRSZ010000154.1 GCA_017439205.1 Clostridia bacterium | reverse complement strand
CTCGTGGGTTCACTTGTGGGTTCGCTCGTGGGTTCACTTGTGGGTTCGCTCGTCGGTTCGCTTGTGGGCTCGGAAGTCGGTTCGCTTGTGGGCTCGGAAGTCGGTTCGCTTGTGGGCTCGGAAGTCGGTTCAGATGACGGTTCGGATGAAGAGGATTCCTCCGCCGTTTCATCCAGACGGAAGATCCAGTCGATCAGGCCTATGGCGTTCTGATAGGTATTATCCAGCGTGACCGGCACGGTGAGCGTGATCTCCAGAAAACGCTCGCTGCCTGCCGCCGCCGTACCGAGGGAGATATACTCCCGCATGCCGTCTCCCGCAGCGGCAGTGCCGTCCGCAAGCCCATCAAAAAGGGGGCTTTCTGCGTTACCCTCCAGCAGATCGATGCGCATGGGCATCTCTTTTAAGAGTGCCTTTGAAAGTGCCGCATCCGCCGCGTTTGCGCCGTAGGTTTCTTCCGTGGGATCTGCTGCCTTCAGGTACATATTCACCGCCATGCTGCTATTGTTTTTTACCAGCACGCGAAAGGTTACCTTATCGCCGGGCATCAATGCCTTGGTATAGTGCCCGAACAGATCCAGCGGCTTTTCGCCGCCCGCTTTGATCTCGATCTCCCGCGCGGGGGTGACCTCCACGCTGCCCGCAAACGCGGGCAGGAGGATTGAAAATAATATACATATCGCGGCGAAAACTGCCGCTGCTGTTTTTCTGTTTAACATATTGACGCCTCCGCCGTATTACGGTCAATCGCCGGGCTTGATGTAAACGTAGGTGTTGTAAACGTCCCACGCCCGGTCAAGCGCGGAAACAAATTCGCCGGTGGCGGGGTCAACGCCGTCCTCAAAGCCGGCGGATTGGATCGCCTCCGCTTTTACGATCACGGAGAAGGCGTCCCCGAGCTTTTCGGTGTCGTCTGCCGTCCATTCGGCGGGGAACAAAACCTTGCTGAACAAGATCTGCTCCTGCCCCGGCTCCAATACGGTTTTGCAGTAATATCTGCCGTCCTCCCGCAGCTCGAAATCGGGGCTGACGCCCTGCACGTAGCCGCCGGAAGTATCGCGGTACATAAACGTGCCGCGGATCATATCGATGATCTCAAGATCCTCCGAAACGGAGGGATCGAGCGCGCGCTCGGGAAGGGGTTCCTCCCCCTCGCCCACGTGCGGCGTGGTTTTATACTCCAGATTGATGCGGATATACGCCCCGGCGGACCCCACGTTTTTCACCGTGGGATCCTTATCGAAGCTGACGCCGGGGTACACCACCGGCAGGCTGGTACCGTCCTTCGTTGCCGCGTTCCAAAGCGGCTCCGAAAGGGTGATATCAATGCTGCCGATGGTGATAATGTTGGTTGCCCTGTTTTCCGCAGAACGGTAGGCGAGCGTCGCCCCCGTGATGAGGATACCGATGATCAAGAGCGCCGTGAGCACTTTGATGATTCTTGCTTTCATACACTCGCCTGCTTTCTGTGGTTATCCCGTAATTACGGGTGAAATAATCGCGTTAAGGTTATGGCTCAGGTCACGGAGCGGTGAAGGGAGGAACGAGAGCGTCGAAGGAAGACGCAAGCGCGGTCTCGGCATCGTCGAAGCCGGTGGCCTGAACGGCGTAGCCCTTCACGGTGATGCTGAACGGGAACAGATCGTCAACCGTAGCGGTATCGCTTACGTGAACGTTCGTGAACGCGGCGGTGTAATCGCCGGCCTCGATCTTATTGGCGTATACGAACACGGCTTTGCCGTCCGTGGTGTTGCCGGCATAGCTCCAGCCGTCGGCAAGACCGTTCACATAAGGATCTTCGGCGGTGCCGGCACCATGCTGGATGGTGATGATGCCCCACAGCGGATCGGTGCTGTCGCTGTAATCGGCAACGGTAGCGGTGGCGACGTAGAGCATATCGCCGGTGTCATAGGTGGCCTTGCGCGTGTTATACTCGCCGTTGGCGATCGCGGTGGCGTCGGTCACCTGGGTGTCGTCGTTCCAGTAGGTCACTTCAACGGCGTCGTTCTTGATGTAGTAGCCGATATAGGTTGAATCCGCAGTGATCTCGGTGTAGTTGGCCTGCTCGGCAGCGTCCAGAGCGGCATACTCGGCGGCGGAGATGATGTTCTCATACTTTGCAAGGCCGTCGGCATAGGTCTCGGGCGCATAGTATTTGAACTCAGCGGTCACGGCAGCGTAAACGGCGGCGCCGCCGTCGGCTGCGGTGTTCTCGATACCCACTTCCTTTGTGATATCGGCGCCGGGCTCGATTTCGGAATCCGGGGTGAAGATATCGACCAGGGTGATCTTTACGTTTTTACCAACGGTAAATACGTTCTCGATCTCTTCGGTGGACATGGAGAAGTAGGCCAGGGTGCCGCCGACGGCGATGGCCGCCACGACGAGCAGGGACAGTGCGATGGTGAGTTTCTTTTTCATGGTGCATTTCCTTTCTTCATATAATTACCGAGTATTTTAGTATAGTTTTGCTCGGCTATGAACTGTATTTTACGGCGCAACAGGCGACCACGTATGGGCCGTTTTGTTATACGCCATGCCCCAGGCGGCTTCCGCCGCGCCGGGCGCGTCGCGCAGGCCTTCCGCCAGCACCGTGAGCTCAAAAACGAGCCCCTCGTAAACCGTGCCGGTAAAGGCGCTGTAATCTACCGTAAGGCTGTTTATCAGCGGCGGGGTTGTTTCGCCCGGCGCTAAAACGAACTTATAATAGTAACAGCCGTCGATCAGATTGAAGTTATCCACCACGTCGATATCGAGCGTGATCCCGGGCTGACTGAGGCTCGCCGGCAGCGCGACGACCGCGCCGGAGGCGTCACGCCATGAGGGGATCAGCTTTACCCGGATAAACGCGCTTGATGCGGCGTTCGGCAGAACCTCGTTTTCCACGGTGACGTTTCTTTTTTCATACACGTTTTCGGTATTTCGCTCGAATTCCTCGTGGATGACGATGGAAAGCCCTGCGGGGATAAAATCGTTCTGAATACTGTCGGTAGCGGCGATGAAATAGGCAAGGGTTCCCGAAACGGCGACCGAAAGCACGGCGACCAGCAGGAGTGAAGCCGCGCGTATCTTTCTATCGGCCAGCAGAGATAAGTATTTTTTCATTTTCTTTACCTCTCATTCGGTGAATCCGTTGCCGTGGGTTCCGGCGGGGACGCGGCGGGAGCTGCCGCCTGCGGCAGAGCCTCTTTTTCCGCTTTCTTTTTCCGGTCGCTCTTTTCGGCGGACGATAAAAGCTGCGGGAAGATGGCCAGTACCAGCAATATGGCGGCTGCCGTTATGGCGATCACCCGCCCCTGCCGGGATGCGACGTACTGCGCGAGGAACCCTAACTTGGGAATACTGAATTTCGGTATTCCCACCAGCGCGCTGAAGGGCACGGGCGTATCCTCCACGCCCTCCACGGCGTCGCCGTGCGTATAAAAGAGCTGCCTGTCGGCGTCGATCCTCGTTACACGGTGCGTGGCGAGAAGCCCCTCGCTGTTCAGCGTGTAGGTGATGGCGTCGCCAACCTTTACGTCGTTTGCCGCCACGTTCTTCACGTATATGATGCTGCCTACCGGGTAGGTTGGCTCCATACTGGCGGTTTGCACGGCGTAAGGCGTGATGCCCACCAGCCGCACGCCGAGGAACAGGATCAGGAGCGCCGCCACCGCAAGCAGTATCACGGTGGTGAAAAGGTCGCCCAATACCTGCAGCGGCGTCTTTTTTTTGCGCTCGTTCGTTTTGTTCTTCATTGTTCATCCCTCCTTTCGTTCAAGGTTCACGATTGCCCGACGAAAGGTCAGGGACAAAAGGTATTTGAATAGCTCCTCGCGTACCCGTTCACGTAATCCGGGTTCGTGAGCGTATTCCTGAAGTAAACGGTGCGGCTGCCGTCGAGCTCTACGGTGACGACAAAATCGTCGGAAACCGAATAGTGCTCGTCGTCCGCGCCCCAGGCGTCGGTGACTTCATACCGCCAGCTCCAATCCGTGAGCTCGCGCACGGTGTAGACGCCCTCCGGCAGGCCGGTGACGGAGACGTAGCTGTAGGCGTTATCCACCCACGCGGGCACGGTTTCGCCCGTAACGGCGTCGGTATACGTGCCGATATACACGTAATACGTGTTGCCGTTGGACTCCGCGCCGGGGGTCACGTCCGTTACCTCAAACAGGAAGGTCTTGTTCGGCTCCTTGAGGTCCGTCATATCCGCGTATTTGAAGATGGTGAGCGAATAGCCCTTGCCAAGCTCCAGCGTATCCGGCTCGGCAGGGTCGTTGGACTTTACAATGGTATACTCAATGCCGGGAGCCAGAACGAAGTGGTTCTTTTCGCCGTCCACGGCGCCGGTGAAGGTACCCGCTTCAAAGTGCGCCACGTTTCTGCCGAGCACGGGATCGTCAAAGTTCACCGTGAATGTGAAGCCCTCGTCCAGCGCGCCGGTCACGGTGATGAGGCGTTCGTCCTCCGCCCCCTGCAGGCCGGTGAGGTGGATCTGCTGATCCGCCGCCACGGTGGGATGCGCCGTGCCGTTTACCTTCAGCGTACCGCTCTGGTACACGCCCTGCCCGTAAAGGGCGCTGTTGTTGATAACGGTAACGCCGCCCATAAGCACGGCGCCGTAGTTTGCGATGGCACCGCCCTTACCTTCTCCGTCTTCGGAAACGTTGGCGTTATTCTGCAATATGGTGTGATCGGAGAGATCCGCCGTGCCGCCCTCGTTTACCAGCAGAAGCGCAGCTGCGGCTTCCACGCCGGGGGCGTTATAGCGGGGAACGCTGTCGGTGACGGCGTAGGAATGGCCGTCGAAGGTGACGCCGTTCACCGCAAGGCTGAGGCCGGCAGGCACCTCAAGGAGCGCGCCCGTGCAGCTCGGTTTGCCGAAGCCGGTCAGCTCGCCGGGCTCCTCCGCGTTATAATCCGAAGGCTGGGAATAGCGGATAAACTGCACGTCGCCGCCCGCGTCGATCTCGTCCGTACCGGAGAGATACCAGCCGTGATCCAGAATGGCGGAGGCGGAAATCGCAACCGTATCCACCACGTAGAGGGTGGAGCCGTCCAGCCCCGAGAGCAGCGTATAGGCGCGTTTCAGCGTTTTTACCGCCGTTTCGGGCGTAGCGCCGTCGCGCGTATCGTTGCCGTTTACGCCGTCGATATACACGGCGCCCTTGAGCTGCAATTCGAGCATCTGCGGGTCGTCCGCGTCGTTGTTTACGCCGTAGGTGAGCAGGATCTCCGCCGGAAGCGTCCAGTGCAGCTTTTCCGGCTCGCCGGGCACGCCGAGGGATTCATTGTAGCGGGCAAGATCGCGCCCGTCGAAGGCATGGTTGGGAATGAGTAAAACGGCGTTTGCCGGGCTGAAGGCCGCGGGCACGGTGACGTAGGTTTCATTTTGCGCCAGATATACGCCGCCGGAAATCGCGGGGCTGCCGGAGAGGTTCAACGTACCGTTTTGGTATACGCTGACACCGGTTTCCTCTGTTTCATAAGCCGCCTCGGCGTTATAGATCACGCCGCCGGTGATATCGGCCGTGCCGCCGTTCAGGGTAAGCGCGCCCGCAAGGGCTGTTTCGTTGGCGGAGGCATTCTGCAGCCGCCCGCCGGAGAGGGTGAACGCGCCACCGGTTTCCACAACGATGAGCGCGGCCTCGGCCGTAACGCCGGGGGCAACCAGCGCGGGATTGCCGGTGGTAATGGCGCCGGCGTGGCCGTCCACGGTGACGCCCGACAATTCCAGATCGCCGTGGTTGGCGACGTTGAACAGCGCGTTCACGTTGTTGGGCCGTTCAAAGCCCTCGATGGAGGCGTGGGCGGTGGGCTGGGCGTATCGCTTGAAGGATACGGGCCCCTCCGCGTCCACCGTGACGCCGCCGCTCACGTAGGTTTGCGAGAGCGCCATGTCGGAGGTCACGGTAACGGTATCCACCACGTGGATCAGGCCGCCGGAGATCTCGCCGCCGAAGAGGGTGTGCGCGTCGCGGATAAGTTCATAGGCGCGCTGCACTGTCTTTACGGAGGTTTCGGGCGTTTTGCCGTCGTTTAAGTCGGAACCGTTCACGCCGTCCAGATACACCTGATATGGCAGGCGCAGCTCAAGGATATGGCGGCGGGCGGGCTCGTTATCTACGATATACTGCCCGGCCACGTCCGGATCGTGCGTGACGTCGTAGATGTGCTTCTGCGCGTCGCCGGGCTCGCTGCCCGCGGGATAGGCCACGATATCGCGCCCGTCCGCGGGGTTTTCCACCAGAATATAAAGCGTGGAAGCGTCCGCCGGGGCGAAATCAAGCGCCGGGACCGTGATCACGCGGTCCGCAGTATCAGCGTCGCCCGCGGCAAGGTAAATATCGTCCGTGATCTTTAAGGTATCGCCGGAGAGGGTGAGCGTATCGCCCTGATACACGCCGCCGCCCTT
>JAFRSZ010000153.1 GCA_017439205.1 Clostridia bacterium | reverse complement strand
TTAACAATTTCTGAAAGGGCTCTGCCCTTAACCCGATTATACTCATCGGATAAGCAGGTTTCTCCTTTTTCCGTAAAGCCTTTTCTATATAATCAAAACGCGTAAGCGTTTTCCGAAATTGTTAATTGTTAATCGTTAATTGTTAATCGGTCAGAGCGATAAACTGTAATTTGAAACCGGCATGGCGTCTGCCATGCCGGTGTTCGGTATTGCGGGTCGATTCAGATGATGCGCAGGGCGGTCACGCCGGGGACGGCTTTCAGACGCTCAAGCTGTTCGTCGGCGATCTCGTCGTTCGTATCGAAGATGCAGTAGCCGACGTTCTTTTTCAGCGCGGAGGCGCAGTTCGTTACCGTTACGCCCGCGTCGGCAAGCGCGGCCTGCAGACTTTCGGCGATATCGCCCTCGGTGATCGCGGTGACGCGCACCCTTGCGCTCTTTTCAAGGCTGAGCGCGGGCAGGTTCACGGAATTCTTCACGTTGCCCGCGGTAAGGTAATCGGCGAGTTGGTTGACTGCCATCACGGCGCAGTTTTCCTCCGCTTCCGGCGTGGAAGCGCCGAGGTGCGGGATCGCGATCACGCCAGGTGTTGCAAGCTCTGCGTCGGTCGGGAAATCCGTTGCGTAGGCGGCGCATTTGCCGCTTTCGAGCGCGGCGAGGAGATCCGTTTCGTCAACGAGTTCGGCGCGGGAGAAGTTCAGCACGCGTACGCCGTCTTTCATTTTGGCGAAATTGCCCGCGCAGATCACGCCGCGGGTGGAATCGGTGAGCGGCGCGTGCAGGGTGATATAGTCCGCCGCGGCAAACACCTCGTCGAGCGAATCGGCGATCTTCACGGCGGGGTCCAGCGCGGCTTTCGCTGCGGGGGAGAGGTAGGGGTCGTAACCGATCACGTCCATGCCAAGCGCTCTCGCGGCGTTCGCCACCTTGCAGCCGATGGCGCCGAGGCCGTAAACGCCGAGCGTTTTGCCCATGATCTCGGGGCCCGCGAAAGCGGACTTGCCCTTTTCGACCTTCTTGGAGACTTCCGCGCCGGAGCCCTTCAGACCCTCGGCCCATTTCGCGCCCTCCACGATCTTGCGGGAGGCGAGGAACAGCGCGCAGATCACCAGCTCCTTTACGGCGTTGGCGTTCGCGCCCGGGGTGTTGAATACGCACACGCCCGCGGCGGTGCAGCGGTCGATGGGAACGTTGTTCACGCCCGCGCCCGCTCTGGCCACGGCCAGCAGGTTTTCGGGCAGCTCCATCTCGTGAAGGGAGGCGGAACGCACGATGATCGCGTCGGGATTCAGGGTATCGGATGCGCATGTGAAACGGGCGGGATCGAAGTGGGAAAGCCCCGTTTCCGAAATCTTGTTGAGAGTAAGTATCTGGTACATAACGCGCCTTTCTCAGGAATTCGCTTTTTCAAAAGCGGAGAGGAAATCAACGAGCTTCTGCACGCCTTCCACGGGCATCGCGTTGTAGATGGAGGCTCTGAGCCCGCCGATGGAGCGGTGGCCCTTCAGGTTGATGAGGCCCTGCTCGGCGGCTTCCTTCACGCACTTCGCGTCCAGCTCGTCGCTGCCGGTCACGAAGGTCACGTTCATCAGGGAGCGGTCTTCGGGGTTCACGGTGTTTCTGAACATCTTCGACTGATCGAGGAAATCGTAAAGGATCTTTGCCTTTTTCACGTTGTTGGCCTTGATGCCCTCGAGGCCGCCCATCTTCTTGATCCATTCCAGCACCAGCTTGCACATGTAGATCGTGTAGCAGGGCGGGGTGTTGTAAAGAGAATCGGCGTCCGCCTGGATCTTGTAGTCCAGCATCGTGGGCGTGATATCGCGGGCATGGCCCAGCATATCCTCGCGGATGATCGCCACCACAAGGCCCGCGGGGGCGATGTTTTTCTGCGCGCCGCCGTAGATCATCGCAAATTTGGTCACGTCCAGCGGCTCCGAAAGGAAGCAGGAGGAAACGTCCGCGATCAGCGGGATATCGCCGGTATCGGGGATATAGGGATATTTTGTGCCGTAGATCGTGTTGTTCATGCACATGTACACGTAGTCGGCCTCGGGATCGAAATCCTCGCGGGTGAGCTTCGGGATGTACGAGAAGACCTTATCTTCCGAAGAAGCCACCTTGCGGGCTTCGCCGTATTTTTTTGCTTCCTGCCACGCCTTTTTCGCCCAAACGCCGGTAACGATGTAATCGGCCTTGCCGTTTTTGTTCATGAAGTTGAGCGGGATCGCCGCGAAGTGCGTGGACGCGCCGCCCTGCAGGAACAGCACCTTGTAGTTGTCCGGTACGTTCAGGATCTCGCGGAACAGCTTTTCGGCGTCTTTGATGATCTTGTCGAACACCTTCGAGCGGTGGCTCATTTCGGTCACGCTCTGGCCGCTGCCCTCGTAATCCAGCATTTCGGCCTGCGCCTTTTCGAGCACCTCGAGCGGAAGCATGGAGGGCCCTGCGGAAAAATTGTAAACTCTTGACATGGTCTTTGTTAACTCCTTATGCAATATGATCGGACCCGATCATTCATTTTTCATCTTTCATTTTTCATTTTTCATTATTCAGTGTTCTACCCAGCCCTTGGCGCGTTCCACGGCGCGCTTCCAGCCGCTGTAGAGAACGTCTCTCTCTTCTTTGGTGATCTGCGGCTCAAACACCTTGGATACCTCGCGGATGGTCTCGATCTCTTCCATGCCGGACCAGAAGCCCACGGCAAGGCCCGCCAGATACGCTGCGCCGAGCGCCGTGGTCTCTACGCACTTCGGGCGGTTCACGGCGGTGCCGATCATGTTGGCCTGGATCTGCATCATGATGTTCGAGATGCTGGCGCCGCCGTCCACGCGCAGCTCGGCGAGGTCGGTGCCGGAATCGGCGCGCATGGCCTCGAGCAGGTCGGTCATCTGGAAGGTGATGGCCTCGAGCACGGCGCGGCAGATGTGCTTTTTGTTCGTACCGCGGGTCATGCCCACGATGCAGGCGCGGGCGTACATATCCCAGTAGGGAGCGCCGAGGCCGGTAAAGGCGGGCACCAGATAAATGCCGTTGGAATCGGGCACCTGCTCGGCGAATTTATCGCACTGCGGGGCGTTCTCGATGATATTGAGCTCATCTCTGAGCCACTGGATGATGGAGCCCGCGTTGAAAGCGGAGCCTTCGATATCGTAAACCACATCGTTGCCGAGGCCCCAGGCAACGCCGGTGACGAGCTGGTTCTCGGAGCGCACGCGCGTTTTTCCGGTGTTCATCAGCAGGAAGCAGCCGGTGCCGTAGGTGTTCTTCGCCTGGCCGGGCTTGAAGCATGCCTGGCCGAACAGCGCGGCGGGCTGGTCGCCGATGGCGGCGCAGATCGGAATGCCCGCGAGAGCCTCGATGCCCGGGATGCCCTGCGCAACCGCGCCGTAGACCTCGCTGGAGGGGGCCACTCTCGGCAGGATGCTCATCGGGATATTGAGCTTTTCGCAAAGGTACGGATCCCAGCAGAGCTTATCCACGTCGAACAGCATGGTGCGGGAGGCGTTGGAATAGTCGGTCACGTGCACTCTTCCGCCGGTGAGGTTCCAGATGAGCCAGGTATCCACTGTGCCGAACAGAAGGTTGCCCTCGTCCGCGAGCTCTCTGGCTTCGGGCACGTTATCGAGGATCCACTTGATCTTGGTGCCGCTGAAATACGCGTCGATGATAAGCCCCGTGTGCTCCTTGATATAATCGGCAAGGCCTTCCGCCTTGAGCTCTTCGCACATTTCGGCGGTGCGGCGGCACTGCCATACGATGGCGTTGTAAACGGGCTTGCCGGTGCGCTTGTTCCACAGAATGGTGGTCTCGCGCTGGTTGGTGATGCCGATGGCGGCGATCTCTTTTGCCTCGATCTGGCCGTCGATCAGCGCGTCCGCAAGCGAGCGAAGCTGGCTTTTCAGGATCGAATCGGGGTTGTGCTCCACCCAGCCTGCCTGGGGATAGATCTGCTCGTATTCGTACTGCGCCTTGGCACAGATCTCTCCCTGCTTGTTGAAAACGATGGTTCTTGAGCTTGTGGTTCCCTGGTCAAGGGCTAAAATGTATTTGAACATTCTGAGACCGCCTCTCTTTATACTTTGTTAAAATAATTCTACCGCCAATTTGAAATCTTGTCAAGAAAATATCAAAAGTTATTTACATCGCGTGTTAAAAATAGTATAATGAAAAAAATAAATTTAAAATGACGGAGAATTTTATGAAATTTGATTCCTACATGCCCGCCCGCCTTATCACGGGGCGTGGCGCTGTGACCGCGAACGCGGCGGCCTTTGCGAAATACGGCAGCCGCTGCCTGATCGTTACCGGGGGCGGCTCCGCCGAAAAGAGCGGCGCGCTTGCCGACTGCGTTGCGGCGCTGAATACCGCGGGCGTTTCCTACGAAATATATAACGGGATCGGCCCGAACCCCACAACGCGCGCCTGTTTTGAGGCCGGTGCGCGCGCGAACGCATTCGGCGCGCAGTTCATCGTGGGGATCGGCGGCGGTTCGCCGATGGACGCGGCCAAGGCCTCCGCGATCTACGCGGCCAACCCGGAATTTGCCGAGGCGGATATCTATACCCGCGCCGTTCCCGCGAAGGCGCTGCCCGTGCTGCTGATCGGAACCACCGCAGGCACCGGGAGCGAAGTGACCGGCGTGAGTGTGCTCACTTTAAGCGAGACCGGCAAAAAGAAGAGCATTTCGGGGCCGGACTGCTATGCCGCCGTATCGTTCTGCGATTATACCTATACGCGCGCCATGCCGGGCGGCGTGACGCAGTCCACGGCGCTGGACGCTTTCGCCCACGCGGTGGAAAGCCGCCTTGCCTCCACCTCCAACGAGCTGAGCGCTCTGTATGCCGACCGCGCCGTTGCCCTGCTGCGGCCCTACCTGCCGCATCTCACGGCTGAATGGGAGCCCAAAGACGCCGCGCGTGAGGCGCTGTATGCGGCTTCGATCTGCGCGGGGCTTGCCATCAATATCACCGGTACCTGTTTCCCGCACACGGTGGGGTATTACCTTACCGAAAATTACAACGTGCCCCACGGGCTCGCGTGCATCGCGTTCATGCCGCGGCTTCTTCGCCGGGCAAAAGAATATTGCCCCGAACGGGTCGGAGCAATCGAATCTGTGCTTGATATGCATACCGAAACGCTTACCGCCATACTGGCGCGCAACGTGCGGTTCGGCTTTGAGATCGGTCCGGATGAGGCCGCGGCGGCGCTTTTCCCCGCGCAGATCAAAAACTTTGACCGTACCCCGGGCGGCTTTACCGCCCACGACGCCCGCGCGGCGCTGGCCGGTTTCGGCTCAGACTTCGCCCTCTGAGGCGGGCACCAGCTCCTGAAACACGGCGGTAAAGGAGCGGGAAATATGCTTGTCGGCGTGCATGCTGCCGAAATACCACTTTTCAAAGGTCGCCGTTTTTGACAGCTCATCGAGAAACGCGCCCAGCGCGCTCATCTCCCGGCGGTTCATTTCAGACAGCGACATGAAATCGCGGATGGACGCAGGCGGCTCGTGGGTGGCGATATAATCCACCTTGTAGCCGTGCTTCTGCAGGTTCTCCACCGCCGCGAGCATTTCGTTTTTATCGGGCACCTCGGGACGGGCCGCGTCAAGCTCCTCGTCGCTCTGCATCTGGCTTTCGGGCGTTTCGCCGCCGCCGAGCGTAAACACGGTTTTGTGCTCGATGGTATAGATCTGGCCGCGCATCAGATGGAACACGTTCCTGCGCACGCGCCTTGCGGCGCCGCCGCAGAAGTTCACAACGGGGTAGGCGTCCAGCAGCGCGAAGTTTTCGTGGGTGCCGTCAAGAAAACAGATCGTGAACCTGTATTTCGTGAGTTTATCCAGAAATCTCTGCTCTTTTGCAGAGTGGTCCCAGATAAATCCGAAATCGCCGCAGATGATCAGCGTGTCTCCGGGCTGAAGCTCGCGCAGCGCGGCTCTTGAGAGGCGTTCCTGCTCTCCGTGGGTATCTCCGGTGAAATAAAGCATCGCAATTACCTCGATCCAATGATTCTATTTCATACTATACTATATTGAAACGGTGTTTGTCTATGAAAAAAAGGATTTTTTCTCTAATTTTTTCAATTCTTCTGCTGTTTTCCTGCGCCGTGCCCGGGTTTGCGGCTCTGTATACCCCCGAAACGCAGGAAGCGGACGTGATCTATATGGTGAGCCTCGATAACGGCGCGGTGATCTGCGATATCAATTCCGAAAAGCAGGTTGCGCCTGCCTCCATGACCAAGATCGTCACCGCGATCCTCACCATTGAGAACTGTACGAACTTCGATCAGGTGGTCACTGTGCCCGAATACTGCATCCGGCTGCTCGACGGTACGAACTCCTCCACCGCGGGCATCATTCCCGGGGAGGAACTCACCGTTCGACAGCTGCTCTACTGCCTGATGGTGCAGAGCGCCAACGACGCCGCCAACATCCTTGCGGATTTCATCGGCGGCGGCGATATCGACACGTTCATTGAAATGATGAACGCCTTCGCCTCGGAGCGCGGCTGTACGGGCACGCATTTCGCAAACGCCCACGGCCTCGATAACGACAAACACTACACCACGGCGCAGGATCTGGTGAAAATGTATACCTACTGCCTGCAGAACAGCCTGTTCGCCGAGATCGCGGGCACCTTCACCACGGAGATCCCGCCCACAAACAAGTACGATTACACCCGCTATCTCAGGAACACCAACTCGCTCCTGAACCCCGGCATACCGGATTACTACTGCGAATACGTGAAAACCGGCAAGACCGGCACCACCGACGCGGCGGGGCACTGCGTGATCTCTTCCGCCTCTTCCGACGGCTACAATTATCTGTGCATCGTGATGAACGCGAAATTCTACGACGTGGATGAAGACGGCGTGGATGAGAATATGGCTTTCGTGGAGTCCAAAAAGCTTTACGAATGGGCGTTCAGGAATCTGCGTATCCAGGAGGTCGCGAACCCCTCCACCTACGTGGGCGAGGTCGCGGTGCGGCTCTCGAAAGAGTACGACTACGTGAGCCTTGCGCCCGAAACGTCGATCACCGCGCTGGTGCCCGTGGGCGTGAACGCCGAAAACGTGCTGTACGTGCCGTACGAGGATCTTACGAAGATCGTGCTGGACGCCCCCGTTTGCAAAGGCGACGTGATTTGCAGAGCCGCCATCACATACGCGGGCGAGACCATAGACGAGGTGAACCTTGTCGCGATGTTCGACGTGAAGCGCAGCACGGTCAAGTATATCGGCGATCTGTTGCTGCGCACGGTGAAATCGTGGCCCTTCCTCGTGCTGCTGGGCGTGATCTTCTTCGTGGTGCTGCCCGGCTTCATCATCCTGTTCATCGTGGCCCCGGCCAGACGCAGAAAGAAGAAAAACACGGTGCGCATGGTCAGCGTGAAGGATATGGATAAGAAAGAGAAATAATTTTATTTCCCGAGGGGAGAAAGGAAATATAATATGGATAAAAAAGCGAAAATCATCACCGCAGCCGTTGCGGGCGCCGCCGCGGCGAGCCTGCCCGTAAGGGCCGCGCTGCACAGGGAAACAAAGGTCGACGTGCCCCCGATGCCCGACGAGCACGTGGATCTCGCCCGGTTCCGCAAGAACCTTTCCGACGCCATAAAGATCAAAACCATCGCCGGGAAGGACCCCGAAAGCACAGATTACGAGGTGTTTTTCGAGTTCCACAGATTTCTCAGGGAACGCTATCCGCTGATGCACGAAAAGCTGGAGCTCACCGTGCTCAACCGCGCCGCTCTGATGTTCCGCTGGCCCGGCACGGCGCGGGATAAAGACCCCATCGCCCTGCTGGCGCATCAGGACGTGGTGCCGATCAATGAAGGCACCGAGGACGATTGGACGCATCCGCCCTTCGCCGGTATCGACGACGGCGAATTCATCTGGGGCCGCGGCGCGCTGGATATGAAGAACCACCTGATCGCCGTGATGGAATCGGTGGAGGCGCTGCTGGCCGAGGGCTTTCAGCCGGAACGCGACGTGTATATATTGCTCGGCAACAACGAAGAAGTGATGTGCGCCAACGAAGACAACGGCGCGGTCGTGATGTGCAATTACCTCGCCGAAAAGGGCGTGCATCTCGACTGCATCGTGGACGAGGGCGGCGCGATACTGCCCGTAGATGTGAAGGGCGTGATCCATAAGGACCTCGCAGGCATCGGCGTCGCCGAAAAGGGCTACGCGGATATCGAAGTGGCCGTGCACGCCAAGGGAGGGCATTCCTCACAGGCGCCGAACCACACGGCGCTGGGCAAGCTTGCCAACGTGATCCGCGATATCGAGAACCACCAGTTCAAGGCGAAGATCTCGCCGATGCTGTGGTCGATGTTCGATTCCATCGGCAGGAACGTCAGCTTCCCCGCGCGCATGGTCACCTGCAACTTAAAGCTTCTGAAGCCCGCGCTCACCAAGGGGCTCAGCTATATCCCCTCCGCCGCGAGCATGATGCGCACCACCACCGGCGTTACGATGGCCAGCGGCAGCCCGCAGGCGAACGTGCTGCCCCAGCGCGCCAGCATCATCGTGAATTTCCGCATCTATCCCGGCCAGACGGTGAACGACGTGCTGAAGCACCTGAAAAAGGTGATCCGTTATAAGGACGTGGAAATAAACCTTCTGCCCGGGTGGAAGAACCCCTCGAAGATCAGCCCCACCGATTCCCGCGCTTTCAGAAAGCTCGGCGTGATCTGCAGGAGCATGAACCCCAACACCATCGTTGCGCCCTATCTCGTGATGGGCGGCACCGACGCCTGCCATTATCAGGACGTGTGCGAAAACATCTACCGCTATTCGCCGTTTTGCGTGAGCACGTCGCTGCTGCTGACCTGCCACGGCACAAACGAGCGCATACCCGTTGCGTCCATGGAAGCGGGCGTGGCGTTCTTCAAACGGTATATCAGAGAACTTTCAAAGGCTGAGGAGGCGTAAATAAAATCATGGCATACCCCAAAAGCGACATGCTCAATAATTACGACGTTTACCCCAAGGTGTTCATTGCCGGCAAAAAAGCGCGGGTCAATATCCGTTCGCTCGGTGGGCGGCAGGCGCTGCAGCCCGATACCGAATACCCGCTGACGATCTGCGCGCTGGACGGCGGCAAGCCCCGCGATTTTCCCGCTACGGGCGACTATCAGTCGCTTTCCGTCAAAACGGACGCGTCGGGAAATATCGCGTTTGAGCACGTTTTTACGTCCGAGCAGGAGTATTTCATCCGCGTGATGAATGAAAACGGCAGAAAGCAGCTGGAGTTTTCCGTTTACTGTGTGGAGGCGGACCTCGCCGGCCGTTATCCGTTCATCGGCGATATGCACATGCATACCACCCGGTCGGACGGCAGCCAGGACCCCGCCGTGGTGTGCGCCAATTACCGCAGATACGGCTACGATTTTACTGTGATCAGCGACCACGAGCGCTACTGGCCGTCGCTCGAAGCCATCGACGCGTATAAGGACGTGCCGATCGACCTGAACATCGTTCCCGGCGAAGAGATCCATCTGCCGGAGGTCCACGGCATGCGCAACGACGTACATATCGTGAATTTCGGCGGCGAATACAGCGTAAACGCCCTTGTTGAGAGCACCGCCGTGGCGGAGAAGGGCAAAGATCTCTCCGTGCGCGCCATCCGCACCGAAAACGTGCCGGACGTGATGACCAAGCCCGAATTCGAGGCGAAGATGCAGGCGCTGGCGGACGCCATAGACGTGCCCGATACCGTGGACGCGCTGCCCGCCGCCATGTGCAAATGGACCTTCGACGAGATCAGAAAAGCGAACGGTCTCGGTATTTTCCCGCACCCCAACTGGCGCGCCGACGTGTACCATGTGCCCGAAAAGTTTACAGACTGGCTCTTTGAAACGCGGCCGTTCGACGCGTTCGAGGTGCTGGGCGGCGAGAGCTATTACGAGCAGAACGGCTTCCAGACCGTCAGGTATTACGAAGAGGCGGCAAAGGGCCGCCGCGTGCCGGTGGTCGGCAGCACGGACAGCCATTCTTCATACGAATCGAACCGCAACGCCTTCATCTGCGAGACCATCGTGTTCTCGCCCGAAAACGAGCGCACGGCGCTGATCGATTCCGTGAAGAAATACTATTCCGTGGCGGTGGATACGATCAGCAGGGAGTTCCGTCTTGTGGGCGAAGCGCGTTTCGTGCGGTACGGCACGTTCCTGCTGCGCCACTGGTTCCCGCTGCACGACGAGCTCTGCTATGAAGAGGGCAGGCTGATGAAGCAGTACGTCACCGGCACGCCGGAGGAAAAGGCCGAAGCAAAGGCGCAGTTGGCTGCGGTCGCGGGAAGAACACGGCGGATGCTTCAAAAATACTTCGCGTTCTGAACGATCCGATACGGGAGAAGAAACGATGAAAAACAAAACGCAGACGATCGAGGTTGCATACGAGGCTTCCTGCGCTGCGCTCGGCGAGGAAACGTGCGGATGGCTCGTTGAAACCGGGTTCGCAGACGAAGCCGATATTCCCGTCGTGCCGTCCGGCGGCGGTTTTGTCTGTCGCCGCTTCACCGCCGTGGGGCAGATCGCCATGGATTCGGCGATCGTGTTTATCTCGGACGCGGCTGTTGCGAACGAAGCGTGGCAGTCCTATGTCCGCGCCTTACCGCAGGAAATGCGCCTGATCCCGGCGGGCGGCATTGAAACCGTGGATTATAACGATGAAAAACTCCTGCCGAAGCGTATCGAGGAGATCAATTTTATCCGTACCGACGGATACCTTCGGGAAAACCTGCTGGATTCTCTTACGACGGATCCGGCTTTTTATTCGCTGAAAAACCGGCTGCTTCTGCGGTATCACTGCTGGAGATCCTCCGACAGCAAGGCGGAACTGCTTTCCAATCTGCGGGAGATCCGCAGCAACACCGAAATCATCAAAAACCGGTTGGCGAACGAAAACGACGAATACCTGCGCACGCAGCTGCAGAGTATTCTGGAGTATCTTTCGGCTTCTTTCGATTACACAAAAAAAGCGCGCGGAAGGCAAACGGTGCTGCGGCTGCGGATCGCCGCCGTGATCGCGGCCGCCGCTGCGCTTACCGCGATCTTCTTTATCGCTTCCTCCGCGATCCGGCGCGCCTCTCTTGCGAATCTTGTGGTTTCCGGCGACATTCGCCTTGACGAGCCGCAGGTCTATGCCGTTCAGATGGCGGAAGCGATGTTCAATCCGTATTCAACGGAAGCTTCGATTGAAGTCGCGTATGAGAATCTGCTGAAAACGATGGATATGGCGTGGCCCCAGACGGGCATCGGATTACTGTACAAATACGGTATCAACGATCTCGCGCTGCCCGGGGGGACCCGCTTCGTATGGACGGGCGATACCGGCGGTCGCGCCGCGCTCTGGGATACCTATACCGGCGAGATCACGGAAAAACAAAAGCTTTCAAACGCAGGCCTCGTGATGATCGCGGCGGATGAAGACGGCGAAACGCTGGCCGCCGCGGATGAAAACGGCGCGGTATATCTCCGCCGGAACGGCAAATGGGAGGATACCGGGCTTGTGAGCGCGATCGCGGATACGTCCTCAGAGATGAAGCTGCAGGGCGAAACCGTACTTGTTTACAACCGCGCGGCGGTGGAACTGTTTTACGGCGGCGTATGCAAAAAACCGGCGTTGGGCGTAAAGGATCCCACGGTGCTTTGCGCAGGGTTCGGCGCCGACGGCGCCCTTACGGTGGCGGGTTCCGAAAACGGGACGTTTTTTACCGCGCGTTTCGCCTCTCCGGACGCCGCTGCGGAGATCCGGCGTTATCCGGAGATCGCCGCAGGCGCGTCGTCGCCGACGGATATCAAAAACGGCGTGATCGCCGTATCGGATGCGCATGGGCAGGTTTGGAAGATCGTGAACGGCGACGCCCGCCGCACGTCTCTCTATTTGCCGATTGCCAACGAGCTGCTGTTTGTGGATGAGACGACCGTGATATATCAGGAACGGAACGTCGGCGTAGGTCTTTTTGATCTGGACGAATCGTTTGATTACGGCGACGTGCTGAGCAGCATGATCGGCGCGAAACGGATCTGGGCGAGCGGCGAATTTGTGGCGGTGTCGGCGGGAAGCGTGATCTATCCGGTGCCCATCGATGAAGTCCTGCGCGTAAAAAACGCCGCGCAGGAGGAGAAAAAGGCCGTTTACGATCGGCAGAAATGCGAGCCGGACGCGCCTTGCCTGATCAAAAGCGCCGAGATCGTTGAAAACGGCGTTGTGATACTGCACATCGTGCTTCCGGATTCCGGCGAGGAAGCGGAGGCGCAGATCGATCCGATGCTCCTCACGGCCAACGAAGCCGGATATACGGCGAACCGGGCGCTCGAAGACAAAACGCAGGATGCGTTTGTTTTCAGCGAAGAGCCGTTCTTTGCCATGGGCGCGCCGTGCGTGGTGGGATTGCGGTATACCCCGCCGAATGAATATAACGATACCGCGGGCTGTATCATTCTCATCGGCTGCGCCGACGGCAGCTTTGCGGAATTGTGGATGAACGCCGAAAACGCTTCGGTTACCGCCATCAGGATCCACAGGATCCCGTCCGGCTGCGCCGTACGCGCCGTATATGAAACGGACGGCGGTTATCTGCTGCTCGATGAAGGCGGCAGATACTGGCGGTGCTCGAGCGGCGAGGGGATGGTTTCCGAAAAGGGCTGCCTATCGTCCATAAAAGCCAAGCTGCACGCGGGCGTGACCGTTCAGTTGAAGGAATCCGTTTCAAAGGATCTCTGGCGAAAGCTCGATCTGAAGGTCTGTCCCGGCGGCAACGGAAAGGAGTGGGAATAAATGAACCATATTTTTATTTCTTATTCCAGAAAAGACGCTGATATCGTTTTCCCGATCGTCGATCGGCTGCGGGCGGAAGGCCTCAATATCTGGCAGGACGTTTCCGGCGCCGGTACGGGCATTCCCTTTTCCACAAAGTGGTTCGATGTGATCGAAGAGGCCATGTATCTGGCGGGTGGCGCCATCGTATTCCATTCCGAAAACTGGAAGGCTTCCGTGCCGTGTCAAAACGAATACGACCTGATCATGAAGTGCCGGATCCCGGGCGTGGTATTGGAAACCGATCGGGTCGCCGCCGATCCGGAGGACGCGGTGCGGCGTGTGCATCAATTTGTAAAAGACATGGTGGATACGGAGAATAACGAGATACGCACGAAGCTGGTGTCTTCCGCCTATGAATACAGGGAAGGGGCTAAGCCCGCCTTTCTGATACCGAAAACCCGCGGCGTTCTCGGTTTTGCCGATTATGTTTTCTTCGAGCTGCGGCCGATGCGCCGCATCGCGGCGAAGGACGATTACAAAAACGCGAACCCCGAGATCTACCCGTTTATCAAAAAATACCTGCGTTTTGCCGGCGTAACGGCGGCGGTCCGTATCTGCAGCGCCGTTTTGATCGCGCTGACGGTGGCGGCGGCGGTACTGATGCTTCTGGCCGTGCCCAAAGCATACAAAGAAACGGCGGAAGGGAAACGGCTGTCTTATATCGGGCTTGCGGCGTCCGAAAAGATCGGGCAGAATGCCGCCGCGGATCCGTTGAAAGCCATCCGCCTTGCGCAGGAAGTGGATGAAAGCACGATAAAAAACGACTCGTATCATACGCTGTACCGGAACGGGCAGCTTTTGCTGAACGCGAATCTGCCCGAACGCGTGATCGGCGCCGACGACCCTGTATATGAACGGATCGCCTCTGCCGAAGCGATCCGCGAAAGCCCGTTGTTTATTGCGGAATTCACGAAGAACGCGGGCTGCGTTGCCGTGACCGACCGGGAGACGGGGATCCGCCGTACCGTGAACGCGCCGTGTCAGCCCCACGCGTTTTCATGGAGCGACGACGGGGAAACGCTGCTGTATGCCGCGGGGACCGGCGTTTTTGCGTACGACGCCTGCGGTATGGGAGATCCCGTTCGTCTTTGGGAAAACTTCGGGCAGATCGAACGCGTTGTTTTTACGGCGCTTGACGGCGTCCGTTTCGCCGCCGCGGTCACAAAGGACGGCTACGCCCTGCTGTGGCGTTTGCCCGCGCATGAAAGAGCCGTGCGCAGAAGCGGCGTAAACTACGGCGTCTTTACGGAGGGCGATACGCCCGAAGCCGTGTTTATCGACGGAAAGGATATTGTGATCGCCCGTGAAAACGGCGAAAGGATCATTACGCCGACGCTCGACGGTACGATACAGACGCCGTGCTATGACGTTTCCGCCGACGGCAGCCGTATCGCTTTTATTTGCAAAAAAGACGCGGAAGCCGAAATCGTATGCGTTTCACTGGAAACCGGCGAGATCCTTGCCGAAGCGCATCCTTCGTATACGCCTACCGCCGTGGCCTTCAGCGCCGAGGCCGATGAGATCTGCGCCTCCGCGCAGGGGTGCGGGATCCTCAAGGTGAACGTTGCATCCGGAGAGATCCTGTACGGTTCCTATGACGCCATGTATTTTCAGAATATCGCGAGGTACGGAGAAAACTGGGTGCTTACGGACTATGCGGGTTTCTGCTGCGTGTTTGACGGCTCGCTTCGTATGCTGAAAGATTGCGGTGCCGTAAATTATCTGTGCGTGCCGTTCTTCTCGCTTACCGTGGATGCGGAGAGAGGGCTGCTCTTTACGGTGAACCGCGGCGGCGCGAACAACCTCGGCTGCACGAGGTTTCAGTTGGAAACCAGCGAAAAGAATATGTTCGTGATAAGCGAAATGCAGGGTGTGGATTCAAACACGGCTGCCGCTGTTTCCGCCGACGGCAGATATGTTGCTTTCGGTTATCCGAACGGCACTGTTCGGGTGCATGAGGAGGCGCAGATGTATCTCGCGTTTGAATTCTGCGGGCTCGGCGAATCCGTTGCCGCGATCCGTTTCTCGGACGACGGCGGCGAGCTGTACGTTCTGGGCGGCACAGGCAGGATCTTTCGATTGAAATTATCGGAATACGAAATCTGGAACGGCGAAGAAACCATGCGTGAGAATTGGCGGAGGCTTGTAAACAGCCTTGCGCAGAAGAAGAACGATTATATCGCCGGTCTGCCCGCCGAAGAGTAAACGGCACGGCATAATCCGGCATGAAACGGGCGAATGCACAAATTATATTTTGCGTTCTAACGGAACGAAGGGAGCTTTTGAAATGAAAAAGAAAAAGGTGATCGCGGGCGTCGCCGCGGGCGCGGCGCTTGCGGGGCTCACGGTAGGCGGCTTCGCGTTCTGCGGCATGACGCAGCAGAATCTGTACGGCCCACCGCCGGATTATTCCGAAAGGCAGTCCGAGAGCCTGTCGGAGGAGGAATCCCTGCGCGCGTCGGAAGAGGCTTCCGCCCAAGCGCTCCCGGAGGAGACCTTCGACCCCGCAAATATGGAAGTGCAGGACGTTTACGGCCCGCCGGAGTATTTTGAGAACGCGGAGTAAGCATGAAACATATCGATGAAACAAAGCGCCGGAATCTGGAGGCGCTCGCCGTCTGGCATGAAGAAAAGTACCGGGAGCCGGAGCTCAGGAACCTGTTTTTCGAGCTGACCTCCCGCTGCAACGAAAAGTGCCTGCACTGCGGCAGCAGATGCGGCGACGCGGGCGCGGACGAGCTCCCGGCGGACGTTTTCAAGCGCGTGCTGGATGAGGTGAAGCGGGAGTTTTCACCGCGCCTTCCCATGATCTGCATCACCGGCGGCGAGCCGCTGCTGCGCAGAGATTTCTTTGAGATCCTTTCTTACGCGCACATTCTGGGCTTCCGCTGGGGGATGACCACCAACGGAACCCTGATCACAAAGGATATTGCGCGCCGGCTTGCCGGGGCCGGTATGGGAACGGTTTCGGTAAGTCTCGACGGGCTGAAAGAACAGCACGACCTGCTGCGGCAGACGCCCGGCGGCTTTGACCGCGCGCTTGAGGGCATAAAGAATCTGATCGAAGAAAACGCTTTCAGGCACGTGCAGGTGACCACGGTGGTGCACAGGAAGAACATCGGCGATCTGCCGGGGCTGTTCCGGCTTCTGGACGGTATCGATATCGATTCGTGGCGCGTGATCAACATGGAGCCCATCGGCAGGGCGCTGCAGTACCCGGAACTGATGCTCGATAAAGAGGATTACAAAAACCTGTTCGGCTTTATCCGCGCCATGCGGGAAAACGGATATCCCGTTTCTTACGGCTGCAGCCACTGGCTGGGCGAAGAACTGGAGGGCGAAACGCGGGACTGGTATTTTTTGTGCAACGCCGGGATCTACACCGCCAGCGTGATGGCCAACGGCGACGTGGGCGCGTGCCTCGATATCGAGCGCCGCCCCGAAACGATCCAGGGAAGCGTTCTCACCGAGCGCTTCACCGATATCTGGAACAACCGCTTCCGGCTGTTCCGCAGAGATTTCAGCGATCTGAACCCCACCTGCGCCGCCTGCCCGGACCGACGCTTCTGCACGGGCGATTCCCGCCACACGTGGGATTACGACAAAAACGAACCGATGCTCTGCTTCAGGGGAATACTGTTTGATTAGAATAACGCGGATACGCACAGCGCCGCCGGGGAGACCCGACGGCGTAGTTGTATTGTGGGGTTTGTTCAGATTTCAGTTTATCGCGCGGTTTGAACCACCTCACCGTAGGGGGCGGCGTCTCGGTCTCGCCTGCCGGTTCGGTCAAGCGCTTCTGCCTTGCGGCAGAGGCCTCCCCCGGAGGCCCGCGCCGCCCCGCCAAGTATATTGTTTGAAACCGTTATTTA
>JAFRSZ010000152.1 GCA_017439205.1 Clostridia bacterium | reverse complement strand
CCCTCGAAGAAAAAATGCAGGAGATCCGCCTCGTGAACCGTGCCAAATGGGTCCTTATCGAGAAGCGGCACATGGACGAGCCCGCGGCGCACCGCTATATCGAAAAGCTGGCGATGGACCGCTGCGTCACCCGCCGCCTGATCGCCGAAGAGATCCTGAAAAACGAAAAATAAGTGCCTGTCGGCAGCAGATAAAGGAGGGAAAACCATGTTCACATCCATTTTTACCACGCTCATGTCCCTGATCAAAAAGGTCCTGGCTCTGCTCGGGAAATAATCACCGTTCCGAAACCGTATTTTTGCGCAAAAAACCGGCTCTTCGTAAGAAGAACCGGTTTTGCTTTTACAGCGGTATTGTTTTATGCGACGCTGTGCGAAACGCGGCGGTAATAAACGCGGAAGCACACCAGCAGCGCCATGTTGCCCGCGATCATGCAGCCCCATGCCGAGGTCAGCCCCAGCCCGAGCGCCCGGGTGCAAACCAGCGTGCCGCAGATGCGCACGCCCCACATGCATATGATGTTGAAAACGAACGGCATGCCGGTCCTGCCGGCGCCCTGCAGCATGCCCTCCGTTACAATGGATACCCCGTAAAACGGTTCGCTCAGCGATACCATGCGCAGCACCGCCGCGCCCAGCGCGATCACCTGCGCGTCCTTTGAAAACAGCGTTACCATGCCCGGCGCGAAGGCGAACAGCAGCCCGCCGGAAACGGTCATCATCACGAGTTCCATGATAATCAGCACGCGCGAGAGCGCCTTCATCTTCGCCGGGTCCTTCGCCCCCACGGCGTTGCCGGTCAAGGTGGCGGCGGCGGTCTGCATGCCGTAGCCCGGCACATAAAAGGCGCTTTCCACCGTGTTTGCCACGGTATGCGCCGCGGTGGAGATCTCTCCCAGCGCGTTGATGCACCCGGCGAACACCACGTAGCCCAGCGACGTGAAGAACCGCTGCGCCATGTTCGGCAGCGCGATCTTCAGGCAGGGACGCAGCACGTCCTTCTGCGGACGCAGGCTCTCGCCCCGCGGGGAGATCTCCGGATGTCTGAAAAACGCCAGCGTGGTCAGTATGCCGCCCAATGCGAAAGCGGCTGCGCTCGCGGCCGCCGCGCCGGTCACGCCCCAGCCCGCGCCGGGCACCGTTACCGTAACGTCGAACAGCGTTTTCTGCCGCGTGGGGTAGATCAGAAGGAAGTTGAGCGCCACGTTCACAACGTTCACGAGCACGCTCACGCGCATCGGCGTTTTCGTATCGCCCGCCGCCCGCAGCACCGTGCCGAAAATGATCTGCGCGGTGCGGAAGAACATGGGCAGGTAGAGAATAAAGAAGTATCTCGAGGCGGTCTCCCGGATGCTCTCGTCCGCCTGCATCCACGTGGGGATCACCCCCGCCAGCGACAGCGTGACGGCGGTGGTGAACGCCCCCACCAGCAGCACCGTGAGCACGCTCTGTGCCGCCGCGCGTTTGGCAAGACGCGTATCCCGCGCGCCCAGCGCCTGTGAGATCACCGCCAGAAAGCCGACGGCGAGCGCGTGGATGGCGCTGCCGATCAGCCAGTTCACCGTTACGGTGCAGCCCACCGCCGCCGTTGCCAGCGTGCCGAGCGAGCCCACCATAAAGGTATCGATATACTGTACGGCGGTCTGCATCAGCTGCTCCAGCATGGTCGGCCATGCGAGGCGCGTCACCTCTGACAGGATGCTTCTTCCGCCGCGTTTCTCTTCGTGTTTTTGTTCCATACCGTATACGATACCACGTTTCGGCCCGGAACGCAAGGAAAAGAATCCGCCGACCTTGAAAATCGTTTGACAATCGCCCGTGGCTTGCATTATACTGTAGCTGAATCTGAAAAAACGGGGCGTTTATATGAAACGGTTAATGTGCGTTCTCCTTTCGTTCGTTCTCGCGTTCTGCTGTGCGGCGCCTGCCGCCGCTGCCGAAACGGTTTATCTGTATCCGGTATCCGGCGTGCCCGAAAACGGGCTGCATGTGTTCGGTCACCGCGGGTATTCCGCCGCCGCGCCGGAGAACACGCTCGCGGCGTTCCGGCTCGCGGGGGAAAACGGCTTCTGGGGCGTGGAGTGCGATGCGATCCGTTCCGCGGACGGCGTGTGGATGGTGAGCCACGATAACGACGTTTCACGCCTCACGGACGGTACGGGCCGTATCACGGAGCTTACCTGTGAGGAGCTGCAGCGGTTTACCGTTGACGCGGGCGAAGGGATCGCCGATCATCCCGGGCAGAAGATCCCCACTTTAACGCAGGTCATGGATCTCTGCGCGGCGTACGGCATGCGGCTTGTGATCGAGATCAAGGAATCGTCGCCGGAGCAGATGGCGTCGCTTTCGTCGCTGATCAGCGGCCGCGCGGAGAAGGAAAGGTTTATCCTCGTGAGTTTTCAGACGGAGCCGCTGGCAGAGATCAAACGACTGCTGCCGGAGATCCCGGCGTTTCTGATCAGCGTTCCCGTTACGGATAACGCGATCGCGTTCTGTAAAGAAAACGGGCTGGACGGGATCGACCTCTGTGCGATGCTGGCGTCCTCGGCGGATTTTCTCCGGGTGCGGCGCGCCGGGCTCAAAACGATGGCGTGGATGGTGGACAGCCGCGCGGACGCCGCAAGGCTCTACCGCCTCGGCGTGACGGAGATCACCTCAAACAGCCTCGTGCCGCAAACGGACCCGAACGCGAAAAGCCCTTCCCGCGCGTTGGAAGGCGTGAAAAACACGTTCGCGCAGTTTTTGCGGCAGCTTCTGGAAACGGTAGGCGCGGTGCTGTCGATGCTGGGCGTAAATATCTATTCATAAAAATGAAAACGGCCTCCCCGCGATCATCGGGGAGACCGGAGTATTCCATGCGGTCAGTGCAGGTCGTTCAGCGATACGTTGTGCGCGTGGGTGCGGTTGCTGAAAAAGTCCATCATATCCTCCAGCTCCAGCGTCTGCGTGGTGCGCAGCGTCATTTCGTAGGAAACGCTGCCGTCGTCGCGTTTTTCCATGCTGCTCTCGGTGGTATGGGCTTCCCACTCCCGCATCTGCTCTCGCCATGCTTCGCGGAACAGGTCGTCCTCTTTCACGGTAAAGGTGATACGATAGGCGTTGAAAGAATCCGCGCCGATCTTGAATTTGTGCATCAGCACCTGCAGTATCGCCACCAGCACCGTGCAGAAGATGCCGACCGTAAACAGGCCGCTGCCGATCGCAAGCCCGATGCCGGAGGTCACCCAGAGGCCCGCCGCAGTGGTGAGGCCTTTTACCACGCCGTTGTTTTTGAAGATCACGCCCGCGCCCAAAAAGCTGATGCCGCTTACCACCTGCGCAGCAATACGCGCGGGGTCGGCGCCGCGGGTGCCGCCCATCACTTCTCCCAACGGGCCGGTAAGGTCCGCGAAGCCGTATTTTGATACGATCATGATCAGCGCCGCACCGCAGCATACGATGATGTGCGTGCGGATGCCCGCGCCCTTGAAGCGGCGGCTGCGCTCATAGCCGATGGCTGCGCCGCACGCGCACGCCAGCACGATGCGCAAAAAGAATTCCGCCGTCTGCAGAAGCGAAAACTGGCTCAAAAGATACTGGATCAGCGTCTGCCCGTCCGGCAGACCGACGATCGCCTGCGTGAAAAACACGGTTATCAACCTTCTTGTTATAAGAATCATGGAAAATATAATAAATCATAACATATATCCGGTGCGGATGCAATAGTTTCGGCGCCGATTTGCGATTTTTTTTGTTCATATCTGCCGGTTTTTGTTCATTGACCGCGCTCAATCGGTTATGATAAAATAAATAATATAAGAAGAAGGAGGTCAGTCCCATGCAAAAAGCCAAGCTGTTCGCCCGGTTCCTGAGCATGCCCCTCGCGCTGTTCCTTGTGCTTTCCGTCGGTTCGCCCATTGCGCGCGCCGCCGAAAAGAAAGAACCCACCCCCATCATTTATATTATCGGCCGCACGCCGATATACAAGCATCTTTCCGATCCGGAACGCCGCGCCCAGGTGCCGGACGCCGGCGGCGACGCGATCACCGACGCCGTGAAGGAAGCGCTGCCGTACGTTGCGAAGGCGGTGTTTCTCGGCCAGTG
>JAFRSZ010000151.1 GCA_017439205.1 Clostridia bacterium | reverse complement strand
TATAAAAAAGGGACGGAGCTTGTTCCGCCGGACGGCTTCTTCGGCACCCGCGGCGGCAACTGGCTGCGCGGGGCGATCATCGGTCACGGCGTCGTGCCGGTGGAGCAGTGCCTGCGCATCCTGAAAAATGCGGGCTACGACGGTTATTACACAGTGGAATTCGAGGGGATGGAAGATCCCGTAAAGGGCGTGGCCTGCGGCCTGAATACCCTTAAAAAGATAGAAACGCTGTTATGACGGACGCGGATTTCATGCGGCAGGCCATGGCTTTGGCCGCCGAAGCCGCCGCCGAGGGCGAGGTGCCGGTGGGCGCGCTGATCGTAAAAGACGGCGAGGTGCTTTCCGCCGGACGCAACCGCCGGGAGCTTTGCAGAAACGCCCTGTATCACGCGGAGCTGGAGGCGATCGACGCCGCCTGCAAAAAGCTCGGCGGCTGGCGGCTGCCGGGGTGTACGCTCTACGTTACTCTGGAGCCGTGCCCGATGTGCGCCGGGGCGATCATCAACGCCCGTATCCCGCGCGTGGTGTTCGGCGCGTACGATCCCAAGGCCGGCAGCGTGGGCAGCGTGACCGATCTGTTCACGTTTCCGTATAACTGGCAGCCGGAGGTGCGCGCCGGATGTCTCGAAGACGAATGCGCCGAAATGCTGTCCGAATTTTTCAAAAAGCTCAGGAACCGCTCCTGAGCATTTTTTGTTTGCGTCACCTGTTTTTTTCCTGAATTAAACGCGCGGCTGTGACGCGTTTCGGGCGCGAACGGTGTCTTTATGGGTGAAAGGCCTTTCACAGAAGGAGGAACCGTATGAACGACAGGGATATTCTGCTGTTGCTGGAGCAGCGTGACGAAGCCGCCGTGCGTTACATCCAAACGGCGTACGGCGCGTACTGCAAACGGATCGCGGCGAATATTCTCGGGCAGGGAGAAGATGCGGATGAATGCGTAAACGACGTGTGGCTGCGCCTCTGGAACAGCATACCTCCCGCAAAACCGCGCGATCTGAAGCTGTATATCGCCCGTACCGCGCGCAACGCGGCGGTGAATATGCTCAAACGCCGCACCGCCGAAAAACGCGGCGGCGGTGAGGCCCCGGCCGCGCTGGACGAACTGGCCGAGATCCTGCCCGCAGAGGCTTCTTCGCCCGAGGACGCGGCGATGTATGAAGAACTCAAAAAGAGCGTGAACGCCTTTTTGCATACGCTGCCCGAGCGGGACTGCAACGTGTTTCTGCGAAGATACTTCTTCGCCGATGATACCGCTTCGATTGCGTCGCTTTTTCGGCTGAAGGAATCCCACGTGCGGCTGATCCTCTCCCGAACCAGAAAAAAACTGCGTGAATACTTGATAACGGAGGGTTTTATCTATGAATAATCACGAGCTTTTTGAAGCGATCGGCGACGCCGACGAAGAATTGCTGGCGCGCGCCGAGACATCCCGCGGCGGGATCCGCCGGGCGTTTTTCGGAAAACCTTTGAAGGTCGCTCTTCTTGCCGCCGCGCTTGCCGGGCTGCTTTCTTTCACGGCGTTTGCCGTTTACCGTTTCGTCTTGCCGAAAACGCTTGAAGATACGCTGAACCTCGCTTCGCCGCAGATCTATACCGTGATCGATACCGCGTCCGCTTCCGCCGATACGCTGTTCATCGAAAACAAAACCGTGCATACGGGCGGGTACGCCGTCACCTTTGAGGCGGTCGCCCGCGGAACGTGCATGAACGATATCTATAAAAACGGCGAACCGCTGCGCCCCGAAAAGACTTACGCCGTATTCTCCGTAAAAAAAGAAGACGGTACAGACGTGGGAAGCTCCGAGCTCAGTCTGGGTTACTGCGTCAGTCTGAAGGGCTACGCGCCGAACCCCAGCATGTTCCCGGCGGAGCTGTTATCGCAGACCGAAAACGGCGTAGTGTATGCCGCCTGCGATGTTACCTCCGCGTTGCCCTTTGCCAACCGTGAGCTTACGGTATCATTGGCGGACCGGCATGTGGTAACGCCCGAGATCCTGCGAATGGATGAGAACGGCAACGCGTATTTCACAGAGAGTTATCACGGGCTCGCCGCGCAGTTTACACTGCGTTTGCCCGCGGACGCCGCCGATAACGCGAAGCAGGAGCGGTATATGATCGACAACCCCTGCTTTGATCCCGATCCGGATTACGGCGCGTTTGAAGCGCTCGACGCAAGACGGGAAGCCATAGCTTCCAGTGAGGTTGATTACAGCGCCTATATCGGCGATAACGAATGGCAGCCGTATTACAAAATGGAGATCGGGCAGGTTTATTGCGCCGATACCTATCTTGAAAAGCGCGGCGCGTGGGCGCAGCCGGACGCGCACCCCCTTACCATCGAAGCGCTGAACGCCGTCATATCTCGAAAGGAAAACGAAATTTATGAACAGACGCTCGCAAACGGCCTTTCGGACGAAGAAGCCGAAAAGCTGGAGGCTGCGGCGACCGTATCGGAGGGGGATTTCCCCGCGCAGGCGGATCGCTTTACGCTGCCGGACGGTTCCGTATGCTTCTGTTTGCCGGGCAACAACTTTTTGCGCATCCGGCCGGACGGGATCCCGTGTTTTATCGCTGCGGACTGCAAGAGCGTGATCGTGGAAACCGTAGGGCTCGGCAGCAGCCCGATGACGTCGCATACCGCGCCCGCCGTGGACAGAGGCGGCGTGGTCATGGCGCAGCTTCTCGGCTGTTATATCGACAACCGTTCTCCGCTGGAGGCGCAGCATGACGAAGTTTCGGACGAAAGCCTGATGTTGATCTATGAATCCTCCTTCGTCGATATCGCCTGCCGCGAGGATGCGATCGCAAGCCTGCTTTCTAGATACGCGATCTATGACGGAACCGCTGAGATCCGCTGACGGCGCAGATAAATAAAAAAGGGGCTTAGGCGCTCTCACTTAGGGATTTTATTGCCGCAGCGGCGCACTTATTTTGAAATACCGCGTTGCAGGGGACGGATATCCGTCAGGATTATCCGCCCCCTGTGCCTTGTCTTTTGCAAAAACTGCATCCGTTGCGGTGCGAAGCAGTTTTCTCGCCGGATATTTTGCGTTCGGACAAACTGACCGGCATAGGGTAATCCTGACGGATACCCTGTGCCGGTCAGGCGGTTCGGGCGGAAAAGAGCGGCGAAAAACCGACAAAATCCTTAAGTGAGAGCGCCCTTGGACAGCCCCTCGTTATTGTATTTATCCGAACATGATCAGCAGAAAGCCTGCGGCAACGGCGCTGCCGATCACGCCCGCTACGTTGGGCCCCATCGCGTGCATCAGCAAAAAGTTTGTGGGGTTGTATTTCTTGCCCTCGTTCTGGGCTACTCTGGCGGCCATCGGTACGGCGGAAACGCCGGCCGCGCCGATCAGCGGGTTGATCTTGCCCTTGGTGATGATATACAGGAGCTTGCCGATCAGCACGCCGCCCGCGGTGGAGAAGATAAACGCCGCGAGACCGAGCGCCACGATGCCGAGCGTCCGCCACTGGATAAAGTCCTGCCCGTTGGCGGTCGCGCCCACGCAGAGGCCCAGCATGATCGTTACGGTGTTCATCAGCGCGTTCTGCGCGGTATCCGAAAGCCGGTCGGTCACGCCGCACTCGCGCAGTAAATTGCCGAGCATCAGCATGCCGAGCAGCGGCACGGCGGAGGGCAATATGAACGCCACCAGCACCAGCACCACAATGGGAAAGATGATCTTTTCGGTTTTCGATACCCTGCGCAGCTGTTCCATTTTAACGCTGCGTTCTTTTTTTGTTGTGAGCGCCTTCATGATCGGCGGCTGGATGATCGGAATCAGCGCCATATACGAATACGCCGCCAGAGCGATGGGCGCCACCAGATGCGAGGCCAGCTTCATCGCAAGAAAGATGCTCGTGGGGCCGTCCGCGCCGCCGATGATGGCGATGGCCGCGGCCTCGCTCGGTTCAAAGCCGAGCAGAATCGCCACAAGAAACGCCACATAGATGCCGAGCTGCGCCGCCGCGCCCAATATCAGCGATACGGGGTTAGAGAGCAGCGGGCCGAAATCCGTCATCGCGCCCACGCCCAGAAAGATCAGGCACGGGAAAATGCTCGATTTTACGCCCACGTACAGGATGCGCAATATGCCGGATTCATACCACATCGCGCCCTCTACGGCCTCCTGCCCCATTGAGCCGAGAAATCCGCCGGTCACGTCCTTCATGATGTCCGCGCCGGGCAGGTTCGCCAGCAGCATTCCGAAGGCGATCGGCACCAGCACCAGCGGCTCGAATTTTCTGCGGATGCCGAGATACAAAAAGGTGAAGGATACCAGCAGCATCACGCAGTTCTGCCAGCTCAGCGCGGCGAGGCCGGAGTTGACCCACAGGCCTTTGATAACTTCCAATATCAGTTCCATACCGTTCCCCTTGCTCAGATCACGGCGAGGACCGCGTCGGTCTCAACGGCGCTGCCCCTGGATGTCAGTATCTGCTTTACCGTACCGTTTTCGGGCGCGACCACTTCGTTTTCCATCTTCATGGCTTCCAGTATAAAGAGCACGTCCCCGGCCT
>JAFRSZ010000150.1 GCA_017439205.1 Clostridia bacterium | reverse complement strand
GGGCCTTGTCAGGCCCGAAGTCGATGAATCTTTCCATCTGACGGCGGAAGCATTCGGCGTTATGGTCGATATCCTCACGCGTGAGCATTTTGCGCATATCGGTACGCCCAGAGGGGTCGCCGATCATCGTGGTGCCGCCGCCAATCAGGGCGATGGGCTTGTTTCCCGCCATCTGCAGGCGCTTCATCAGCGTGAGCGCCATGAAGTGCCCAGCGGTGAGGCTGTCCGCCGTGCAGTCAAAGCCGATATAAAACGTGGCCTTGCCGGCGTTCACCATTTCGCGGATCTCTTCTTCGTTGGTGGTCTGGGCGATCAGATTTCTTTTTTTCAGTTCTTCATATATCTGCATAAACGGAAATTCCTTTCAAATTACATTAATTACGGGAGCAGATGCAGCGAGGTGAGGTCGATCACAAGCAGCAGCATCGTAAAGGCGATCAGGCAAACGAAAGCGATCGCGATCTTGCGGTTATAATAGATCCCCTTGTTGTCTGTTTTCTTGAACAGGATAAGCCAGACCAGAGTGAGGATCACCAGAAGGATCATAAAGAATTTCAGCAGGCCGAGCACCGGCGATTCAAAGTAAAGCGTATACGTCGTCTGCCCCTGCAGAAGAAGGGTGCGCTCCATGTCCGCCATCAGTATATTCCTTGAGATCGCACCGGAAATATACATGATATCGCACACGATACTGAGGATGCCCGCGATCAGCGTGAACACCGAAAAGCCCTTGCTGTCGGAAAAGATACGGCGGAACGCGCTGCGCGGCGCCTGCGCCTCTTCCGACGCCTCGTCGTCTGCGTATTCCCCGTCTGCATTCACAGCGTCCGGGTCGGCGTCGTAAGGGACGTCGTCCTCAAGCGGGTCGATCAGCGAGATGCGGCCGTTGTTCTGCGGCACGCTGCGCATATCGGGCAGAACAGCGGTTTTGTCTGTGCGCGTGTCCGTATACTTATGCGGCGAAGGGATATCGTCGTCCCTTTCGATCGGTTTCGTTTCGGAAAGGATCGCGATCTGCTGAGCGGCAAATTCCTCCTGATGGCGCTTTGCTTCCGCGCGCATTCTTGCGCGGCGGTCCTGATCCACCGTGCTGTTGCCTTTCTTTTCGTCCAGCTCGATCTCCTCCAGCGTACGTTCATACTGCGGTTTTGAGGCGAACGCCGTGATGTAAGCGTTCTGCGCGCCGCCGCCGAACGAGATGCCGCCTTCAGGCTCGTTCTCCGCCGGTGCGGAGCCTGCGGGTGTCTGGTCGAGATTCATTTCTTTGTTTTCTTCCATTGTCATTTTCCGGAACCCGCAGCCGGGCTCCGCCCCTTCCTCTGATATTATCCTTCGGGAATTCAGAAATTGAATATGGCGCCGGCGCCGTAAGTGAGCACCGACATGATGATATCCGCAATAAACACGCCCAATGCGATGATGGGAAGCGCTTTCTTGAAATCAATATCGAGAAGCGCGGCGAACAGCGAGCCCGTCCACGCGCCGGTACCGGGCAGCGGCACCGCCACAAACAGCAGGAGCCCCCACTGCTTGTAACGCATCACCTTTTCCTGGTTGCGGGCGGTTTTGCCCTCGAGGAATTCGATAAACTTCGTAAGAATACCGTGTTTCTTCATAAACTCGAAGATCTTTCTGATAAACAGCAGAATGAACGGCACCGGGATCATATTGCCGATATAGCACAGCAGAAACGCGCGGATGAACGGAATGCCGAACCCCTTTGCGATGATCATGCCGCCGCGGCATTCGATGATGGGCAGCATGGAGGCAAGGAACGCGATGATCTCTCCGCCCACGCCTTCGCTGAACAGTCCCTGAAACCACTGAGCAACCTGTTCTGTCATTAGTGACACCTCTTTTCGTTTATATCGCGTGCTCCAGCATATAGTCCTGCGCGGCGGTAAGGATCTCTTTATCGTTATCGAACCGCAGCGTGGCAAGCGCCTCGGGGAACCGCAGCCAGATATAATCTTCGATCTCTTCTTTCTGGATCACGGTTTGCGTATCTTCGGTGCTGGCAAGGAACACGTCTACGCGTTTTTCGATCTTGGCGCCGATCTTATAGCGGGATTCAAAACTGAAATCGCTGAATATATGAATATGGACGCCGGTTTCTTCAAGCACCTCGCGGATGGCGGTATCCTCCCGCGTTTCGCCCTTTTCCATATGCCCCTTCGGGAAACCCCAGTGGTTGGACCGGCGGTTTTTGATCAGCAGAAAACGGTACTCATCGTTGATGCGGCGGAACACCACCGCCCCGCAGGAATGCTCATAGAGGCAATCGAGCGTATAACTGTCGCGCGGCTCGGCGAACTCGAGCACGTCTCTGATCTCATAATCGATGCGCCGCATATTTTTAGGCGCTACGACCAACGCCGTTTTTCCGTTTGCGCTGCGATGCAGCACGGCAATTACTTTTCCCTCAAAAACCCGCACGGGATGGTTTACCCCGAGAATATATGCCCCCAGAACAAAAGTTTTCTTTTCGCCGGAAATTTCAGCTAACCCGAAATTGATGAGATATCGCACATTTGTTTTGCTGTCGAAATAATTGCACGGTTTCGTTACTTTCACACGAACCATTTTACCTAACATAACTTACTCCGCAAAATTTCGTATTATGCTTTATTATATATAAATCGAAGTATGATTTCAAGGTTTTTTTAATAATATTTGTCCATAATATCAAAACCGTTGCTATTTTTACAAAAAAAAGGTTGTCAAACGGAAAAAAATATTATAAAATGAAAAAAATCTGACAAACAGAGGATCATTATGAACGACGGAATATACTTTAACGGCGTACAGCCGCAGAACGGCGACGCGCCGGAGTTCGATACCGACGCGTTCAAAAAACGCTTCAACGAGATCATGAACGGCGAATCCGACGCCGCGCGGGCCCCGGCAGCGGGGCAGGCGCAGAAGGCCGCCGCTCCCGAAAAAAAGAAGACCGCGCAGCCGACCGACGGCGGGAACAAAAAAGGCGGCAAAGGCAAAAAGAAAAAGCACGGATTCCGCAGGTTTCTCGCCGTGCTGCTGGTCCTGATACTGCTGGTGACCGGTACGGCGGCGGGAGCGGTGCTTTACGTTACGTCGGGCTATAAAGCGAAAACGCTTGAAAAGAACGCCTATGTAAGCGAGAGCTCCCTGATGAGCAGCCCCGGCGTTACCAACATCCTGCTGATGGGCATCGACACCAAGGACGTGAACGCTTCAACCCGTTCGGACTCGATGATCCTGCTGAGCATAGACACGGTTCACGCCTGCCTGAAGCTCACATCCTTCATGCGGGATATGTATGTAGAAGTGCCCGGCCACGGCATGACGAAGCTGACGCACGCCTGCGCTTACGAAGGCCCGCAGCTCACGGTGGACACCATTGAGCTGAACTTCGGCATAAAGATCGACGGATACGCGAAGATCGGTTACGGGCTGTTCGTTGAGCTGGTGGACGGCATCGGCGGCATAACCGTGGAAGAGATCGATTCCACCGAATCGTGGGCGCTGGCGAAGGAGGGCGTATATATCGACCCCGCAACGAACGTCCATCTGAACGGGATCGAGGCGCTGCACTACTGCCGCATCCGGAAGGGGCAGAGCGACTTCTACCGTACCGGCCGCCAGCGTGAAGCGCTGACGCTGATCATCAAGAAAGCGCTGAAAACCGACCCGCTCACCCTGCTGAAGCTCGGCAAATCGCTGGCTTCACAGGTGGAATGCAGCATCGGCAAGGCCCAGATGATCGCGCTCGCGCTGAAGGCGCTCCCCTGCGTTTGGGGCGAGATCAAACAGCAGCAGATCCCTGCGGATGGCACGTGGGACGGTGGCACGAGAGACGGCATGTCCGTCCTGCTGGTGGATACCGACGCCAACCGGCAGATTCTAAAAGACTTTATTTATTGAAACCGGAGGTTCCTATGAAATACGCAAAACTCACCGTATGCAGCGAATATACCGTAGGCGACATCGACGAACGTATTTACGGCTCTTTCATCGAGCATCTCGGGCGAGCCGTTTACGGCGGCATCTACGAGCCGGGCCACCCCGCGGCGGACGGAAACGGCTTCCGCACCGACGTGAACGCCCTGATCAGAGAGCTGAAGGTCCCGCTCGTGCGCTACCCCGGCGGCAACTTCGTTTCGGGCTACAACTGGGAAGACGGCATCGGCCCCGTAAAGGACCGCCCCCGGCGTCTGGAGCTTGCGTGGGGCACCACCGAGCCCAACACCTTCGGCACCGACGAGTTCATGCGCTGGTGCAGAACCGTTGACACCTCGCCCATGATGGCGGTGAACCTCGGCACCCGCGGCGCGGACGCCGCCCGGAATCTGGTGGAATACTGCAACCACCCCGGCGGCACGTACTGGAGCGACCTGCGCAAAAAAAACGGCGCGGCAGATCCCTACGGCGTGAAGCTCTGGTGCCTCGGCAACGAGATGGACGGCCCCTGGCAGATGTGCCATAAAGACGCGGCCGACTACGGCAAGCTCGCCAACGAAACGGCGAAGCTGATAAAATGGACCGATCCCACCGTGGAAACGGTGCTGTGCGGCTCGTCTTCTTACGGCATGCGCACCTTCGGCGACTGGGAGACCACCACCCTCGACATCGCCTACGACAACGTGGATTACGTTTCGATGCACCAGTACCACGGCAATTCGGATAAATATCTTGAAAACTTCCTTTCCAAAGGCGTGGAGACCGAGGGCTTCATCAAAGCCGTGATCTCAGCGCTGGATTACGTGCAGGGCAAGCGCCACGCAAAGAAACAGATCAACATCTCGTTCGACGAATGGAACGTATGGTACCATTCCCACGGCGCACCGTTTGAAAAATGGAGCGAAGCGCCCCACATACTCGAGGACGTTTACAACTTCGCGGACGCGCTTGTGGTGGGCACGATGATGAACGCCATACTTCGCCATGCGGACAGGATAAAAATCGCGTGTCTCGCGCAGCTCGTGAACGTGATCGCCCCGATCATGACCGAAAACGGCGGCAGAGCATGGAAGCAGACCATTTTCTATCCGTTTTATTACGCCTCAAATTACGCCCGCGGCAAATCGCTGCAGACGCTGACCGAGGGTTCGAAATACGATACCCGCTGGTACAACGACGTTCCGCACGTGGACACCGCCGCCACGCTGAGCGAAGACGGCGATACGCTTGTGATCTTCGCCGTGAACCGCGACGTGACCGACGAGATCGTGCTGGAAACAAAGCTGCTCGACTTTGACGGCTTCGTTCCCGTGCGCCACGTTGCGCTGGAAAACGACGATCCCGAAGCCGTGAACACCGCAGACAATGAGGCCGTGCGCCCCATCGAAAAAACGCCCGGCACGGCAGACGGCAAAGTGATAAAAACCCCGCTGCGGCCGATGTCCTGGAACATGCTTGTGCTCAAAAAACAATAACGGTTCCCGTTTGTTCATACTCCTCCGAATAATACTCGGAGGGGTATTTTCATTTCGACTGCGCGCTGTCCGCGAAATCGTACAATACATCATTTATAATATATGCGGAAGGCTTCGTTCAGCAGGTTAGGTCACAGGAGGGAAAGCGCATGTATCTGAGCCGCTTTTATCTGCCGGAGGATGAACACGAGGTTTACTGGCAGCACTATCTGAAAACGAAATATCAGGGAAACGACTATCCGTTCGGCATCTTTGAGCAGAAGGATCTGCGGGCGCTGCGCTTTGCCGCGATCACGGTGCTTTACGGCTCCAACGGTTCCGGCAAAAGCACGCTGCTCAACCTGATCGCCGAAAACCTCGGTCTGAAGCGGACCGCTCCGTTCAACAAAAGCGAGCTGTTTGATCTTTACGCCGAAAACTGCACCGCGGTGATGGGAACAGACGACGACGGCGATACTTACCGTCTGCCGAACGGCAGCAGGATCGTCACAAGCGACGATATTTTTGACTATATGCTTTCAGCAAGAACCGAAAACGGCGCGCATGCCGAGGCGAAAGAAGAAATCAAGGGCGAATGGGCGAGCATCCGTTACGGCAAAACCGTCCGGTATCGCGGTCCGGAGGATTACGACGCGCTGCACATACAGAACCTTGCGCGAAGAAAACAGCAGAAAAGGAGCGGTTTTGTGAAAAGCCTCATCGGCGATGAGATCCGCCTGAGATCCAACGGGGAAACCGCGCTGGAATTCTTCAATTACGAGCTCAAAAACGATACGCTGTACTGTTTGGACGAACCGGAAAACAGCCTCTCGCCGAAAATGCAGCTAGTCCTTGCCGAAACGCTGGAAAAACTGGCGCGGTTCTGCGGGTGTCAGCTGATCGTGGCGACCCACTCCCCTTTTCTGCTGGCGATGAACGGCGCGCGCGTATACGATCTGGACGATTTCCCGGCGAAGGAGAAAAACTGGTGGGAGCTTGAAAACCCGAAGGTATATTACGAGTTTTTCAAAAAGAACGCTTCAAAGTTTGAGTAACCGTTCGGAACTTCAAATTGGAATTTAGCGCACAGCGCGCGTCAATGAAAAATTAACGATTAACAATTAACAATTGATGAAGGGCTCCGCCCTTACCCGATTATACTCATCGGATAAGCAGGTTTTTCCAGCTTTCGGACAGCTTTTTTATAAAATCAAAACGCGCCAGCGTTTTCCGAAATTGTTAATTG
>JAFRSZ010000149.1 GCA_017439205.1 Clostridia bacterium | reverse complement strand
TTTCTTTTTTTTTCACGTTTTCGTTTTTGAGCGCCGAGGTATGCGTGAACGACGGGATCTCTCTGCCGCGCAGAAAGCCCGCGCCGGTGAATGTGACGCGGTCGCCGTATACGTCCATCAGCAGCCCCGTGCCGATCGCCGGATAGCCGGAGGTGGCGTATCTTCCGTTGAATACCTCGCCGTATTCGAAGCAGGGCAGGCATACGCTCGTAACGGTTTTTCCCGCGCGCTGTATCGTAGCGCGTTCGCCGCCGTGCTGCAGCCCGACGTGCGTGTGCCCGCAGAGGTAGAACACGTTTTCGTGCGCGTTCAGTATCGCCTGCAGCCGCGGGCTCGCATCGTCCTCGACGCCCATGCCGCGCTCGTTTTCGCCTACGCCGTGGGTACGGTTCATGGGGGAGTGGCAAACGACGACGAACGGACCGCCCGGGCGCGCTTTTTCGGCTTCATTCAGGGCGTTTTCAAGCCACGAGAGCTGGGCTTCCCCAAGCGTTGCGCCAACGCAGGTATCTTCGCTGCCGAGGATGAAGAACGGCGTGCCGTTATATACTTTTGAGAACCACACGTTTTCGGGACGCTTCCCCATGATCTCGCCCGCGAAGCGCAGCCAGCGCTCTTTTGCCGCGGGGTAATCGTGCGGGCAGGCGTAGCTTTCCCACGTGTCGTGGTTGCCGATGGCGACGATCACGTTTTCGATCTTGCAGTATTTCTTTACGTCCGCGGCGAACGCCCGCCAGTTGGGTTCGCTGCCGTTGTCGGTGCAGTCCCCGGCAAAAACGACCAGGTCCGGCGCAAACCTGCCGAGTTTTTTCAGCGCCGGGATCAGCAGGCTGCGGCGGTACATCGCCTTCGTGATATGCGTATCGCTGAACAGCGCCGCGCGCAGCAGCACCCCCTCCGGCTTCGGAGAAGGTTTTTTTAAGGCGAAGGGGGATTTGAGAAGGTTGACGGCAAGGGACATGGGGACCTCCGGCAAATTGGAATTTGTCGGGCTGTGCCCGACAGCGAAATGAATTCCTTTCGGAATTCGCGATATATCCCTTCGGGATGCGATATGCTTTTGCATCCTCGCCGAAGGCGAGATATGCAAAAAAGCGCGATATGTTCCTTCGGGACGAGAAAAAGGAATTCATATCATATCGCACGTGAGCGTACGCGAGCGTATATCGCATTTGCGCAGCAAATATATCGCATCGCCGTAAGGAGATATATCGCAGCAAGCACGTCAGCCCGGCAAATTGGAATTTGTCAGGGAGTTGGGATGAAAAAGATCGCGCTACCAGATTTCTGCAAACCGCGCGATAAACTGAAATTCAAATCTATTATACGATACGTTCCTCTCAAAGTAAATACAAATATGTTTTGACTTGCGCGCGATTGTGTGGTAGGATAACAAAAAGAAGGGGAAGAAACTATGGGCAAGTATGCGTTTCAACATCATAAACAGGCGTTTCGGCAGGGGCTGAAGGACGGCGTTCCGATCAGCCTCGGGTATTTCGCCGTGTCGTTTTCGCTGGGGATCCTCGCCAAAAAGGCGGGGCTGCTGCCGGTCCAGGGCTTTCTGGCAAGCCTGCTCTGCAACGCCAGCGCAGGGGAGTACGCGGCCTTTACCGTGATCGCCGAAAACGGCACCTATCTCGCCATCGCGCTGGCGACGCTGGTTGCCAACGCCCGGTATTTTCTGATGAGCGCCGCGTTCGCGCAGCGGCTCGATCCCGAGATGCCGTTCTTTCACCGCTTTCTGCTGGCGTTCGATATGACGGACGAGATCTTCGGCGTTTCCATCTCAAAAGAGGGGCTTCTGGACCCGTGGTACACCTACGGCGCGGTGATCGCCGCCCTGCCCGGGTGGAGCGTGGGAACCATGCTCGGCATCATCGCGGGCAGCTTTCTGCCGGTACGGGTGGTCAACGCCCTCAGCGTGGCGCTGTACGGCATGTTCTTCGCGGTGATCATACCGCCCGCGCGCAAGAGCAAAATCATTGCGGGCATCATACTCGCGTGCTTTTTGCTGAGCTTCGCGTGTACGCTCATACCGTACGTAAAGGATCTTTCGGAGGGCACGCGCACCATCATTTTAACGGTGGCGATCGCCTCGGCCGCGGCGCTGCTGTTCCCGCGCGAAGAAGAAACAGAGGCGGAGGCGGAAGCATGAGAAACGCGTATGTGTATATCGCCGTGATGGCGGGCGTGTCGTTTCTGATTCGCGTGCTGCCGCTCACGCTGATCCGGGAAAAGATCAAAAACCGGTTTGTAAATTCCTTTCTGTATTACGTGCCGTACGTTACATTGTCGGTGATGACGTTTCCGGCCATTCTGCACGCCACCGGCAGCGTCTGGAGCGGCGCCGCGGCGATGGCAATAGGCATTCTCGCGGCGTGGTTCGGCTTCGATCTGTTCAAAACCGCGCTCACGTGCTGCGGCGTGGTGTTTTTGCTGGAACTGATACTGATCCGTTAAGGGAGAATCTCAGTTTATCGGGCTGTTCAATTAACAATTAACAAAGAACAATTAACAATTTCGGAAAACGCTGCGCGTTTTGATTATA
>JAFRSZ010000148.1 GCA_017439205.1 Clostridia bacterium | reverse complement strand
TATTAGCCTATAATATAGCTAACGATTATTAGCCAAATAGGGGAAAGGCCATGCAGAACACGAAAAAGCGGATCATGAACGAGGCTGTAAAGCTGTTTGCCTGCAGGGGGTACGACGGTACGTCGATGGAAGCGATCGCCGCGCGGGCAAGTATCAAAGCGCCCAGTATTTATAAGCATTTTAAGAGCAAAAGCGACGTCTTTGATGCAATCCTCAGAGAGATGGAACGCAGAGACGCCGAAAATGCCGCGGCGTGCGGTGTGCCGGAGGAAACAATTGAAAAAAATCCTGAATCATATTCGCATGCCGATATAACGGAACTGCTTGATTTCTGCCGTATGCAGTTCAGGTTCTGGACGGAAGATGCTTTTGCGGTTTCTTTCCGTAAAATGCTTACTGCAGAACAGTATCGAAGCGAAGATACGCAAAAGAGATATCGTCAGTATTTGGGCGACGGGCCGCTGTTTTATACGGCGGATATTCTCGGATCGGCGGAAGCGGCGCTGGCGCTTTATGCGCCGATGCACCTGCTTTACAGCGTTTATGATCACGCGGAAGATAAGAGCGTTGCAGAAAATATGTTTGAAACACACCTTGCAGCGTGGTTGTCTGCCTGGAATAAAAAGATATTCGGAGGACGCGAAAATGAAATATCCGTTAAGTGAAAAATACGCTACGCCTGAGCTGATGGCAAAGATCATGGGGCCAAACCCATTAAAGCTTGAAGAAGAGTTGCTGCAGGATAATAATATCCCCGCGGGCGCGGTGGTTTGCGATCTCGGCAGCGGGCAGGGGCTCACCAGCGTGTTTCTTGCAAAAGAATACGGTTTCAGAGTTTACGCCGCCGATCTGTGGAGCGATCCCGATGAGAACCGGAAGTTCTTTGATGAAATGGGATTGTCTGAACGGCAGATCGTTCCCGTGAAGGCGGACGCGGCGGATCTGCCGTTTGAAAAAGAATTCTTCGACGCCGTCGTTTGCGTGGATTCTTATAACTATTTCGGGCGTGACGCTGATTATCTTGATATGAAGCTGCTGCCGTTTGTGAAACAGGGCGGATATATTTATATCTCGGTGCCGGGAATGAAAAAAGATCTGCATAACGCGCTGCCGCCGGAACTGCTGCTCTCATGGACGCCCGAACAGCTTGACTATATCCACGACGCGGCGTATTGGGAGCGTATCGTGAAACAATGCGTCGGCGCGGAGATCGTCGATCTTTCAGAGATGGAATCGAACGAAGAGGTCTGGGCGGACTGGCTGAAACAGGAAAACGAATATGCCCGCGGCGACCGCAAAACGATGGAAGCAGGCGGCGGGAAATATCTGAACTTTATAAAAATCGTTCTGAAAAAAATGTAAATTGACAAATATATGTATTCTGTGGTATGCTGAAAAAGAAATAATATACGGGAGGAAGAAACCATGGCAAATAAGTATGCAGGCACAAAAACGGAACAGAATCTGATGGCGGCTTTTTCGGGAGAATCCCAGGCGCGCAACAAGTACACCTATTTCGCCTCGAAAGCGAAAAAGGAAGGTTTTGAGCAGATCGCCGCGCTGTTTCTGAAAACGGCAGACAACGAAAAAGAACACGCAAAGCTCTGGTTCAAAGAGCTGGAAGGCATCGGTTCCACCGCCGAGAACCTTGCCGCCGCGGCGGACGGTGAAAATCACGAGTGGACCGATATGTACGAAGGCTTTGCGAGAACGGCGGAAGAAGAGGGCTTCCATGAGCTCGCCGAAAAATTCCGCGGCGTGGCCGCCATTGAAAGGGCGCATGAAGAGCGTTACCGCGCTCTGCTTCACAACGTTGAAATGCAGGAAGTGTTTGAAAAGAGCGAAGTTAAAGTGTGGGAGTGCCGCAACTGCGGGCATATCGTAGTGGGCTCCGCCGCGCCGGAGATCTGCCCTGTATGCGCCCATCCGCAGAGCTATTTCGAGATCCATGAAGCAAATTATTGATCTCTAAAAATGCTGATAATTTGTTTTCAGAAATACAAAAAAACTGTTGACAAATAAAAAACCTTGTGTTATAGTATTAAAGCCGTAAGGGAACGGGGCAGCAGCCCTTAAGTGGGAGTATAGCTCAGCTGGGAGAGCACCTGCCTTACAAGCAGGGGGTCACAGGTTCGAGCCCTGTTGTTCCCACCAGATGGCCCGGTAGTTCAGTTGGTTAGAACGCTAGCCTGTCACGCTAGAGGTCGACGGTTC
>JAFRSZ010000014.1 GCA_017439205.1 Clostridia bacterium | reverse complement strand
GTGCGGATCGCCGGTGGCGATCTCTGTGGCGTAAGCCACAGAAGCACCGACCGAACCGACAGGTGAGAATCCGCCCTTACCCGATTATACTCATCGGATAAGCAGATTTCTCCTTTTTCCGTAAAGCCTTTTCTATATTAATCAAAACGCGTCAGCGTTTTCCGAAATTATTAATTGTTAATCGTTAATTGTTAATTGAACTGCGCGATAAACTGAAATTTAATACGTTTCCCTTTTCGGCAGCGCGGGAGAACCGAGCACGGCTTTCCCGCACCGTTTCATCTGTGCGTTCGGGGCCGACGGCGGCGGCGCGGCGGGGGTGAGGGCCTCTATGGGCGCGGAAGCGAGCAGCAGCGTTTCGCCCGCCCGCAGACATGAAAAATCATATACCGTTTCTCTGCCGAGAACGGTTTTTTTGATTCCGGCGGGGCCGAAGGGCGCGCCCGCGGGGGCGATATACGTATACAGCGGGGCGTTCACGCAGCGTTCGGGCAGCGCGATGAAGCAGGGCTCGCCGCGCAGGCTTTCCACGGTGAGCACGAAGCCCTCTTCGGTGAATTCGGCGCCCACGGCGAAGCCGCCCTCGGCAAACAGCCGGAACGACGCAGGCAGGGCATCAGCCGCGGGGCAGATACGGAGCATTCCCTCGTGGCTCTGCAGAAGGCTCTCGGCCAGCGCTTCGGCAACGATGGGCTCCGTCTCGAAATCGAAGTGGACGAAATCATCCGACCGCAGCAGATACTTTTCGCCGGTCAGCGTGTTATTGACGTTGTAAAACGCGGGCGCGTCGCGCATCAGCGTGCCCACCTCGCCGCTCTCGGCGTTGAAGCCGTTCGGGAAGCCCTGATAGTTTGAGAGCATTTCACGCGCGGCGGCGGTCAGCTCTTTGCCCATGCCCATGCGCGCCAGATAGATCGGCAGCATGTTCCAGTGGCACGCCGTGCTGCCCGGCTCGTGCAGGAGCGTCTGGTTCGTCATCACGTCGAACAGCGGCGTACCGCGGTCCTTGAGGCCGGTCTCGCCCGCGGGATAGAGCGAAACGAACTCGATATCCGGGAAGCCGTAGCCGCGCTTGGGGCAATCAGGGTCGCCGTAGGATTTGCGCACGGGTTTGCCGTCCCGGTAACCGATGCCGAACACCCTGCCGTCGCCGGCGGGGCGTTTGCCCTTACCGAGGCCGAAGCGGAAGGTTTCGCCGTCCCAGTCCTCGGGGTCTTCCAGCGGCAGACAAAGATCCTGCGGCAGATGGGCGAGCACGTCCTCCATCGCGGGCCGCATGGCTTCGTCGGCATAGGGGAGATACGCACGGAACAATGTGCGCAGCATCACGATATCGGTGAGCGTGTCGTCCGTGGGCTCGTTCCCCTCGTAGGCGGTGGTGCCGTGGATATGGTAAAGCCCGTCCGCCTCTTTTTGGAGCATATCGAGATAGAAGCGCGTTACCTCGCGCATAAAGGGCAGGGCCGTATTTTGCAGAAAGGCCTCGTCGCCGGTATAGCGCCAGTGCCGCCACATCTGCATGGCAGCCTGCGCGCCGGGCGTGGCGTTGTTCAGGTCGTATTCCGCGCCGCGGCCGAAGCGGTCCGTGACGTCGTGCAGGAAGACGCCCCGCTTTCCCTTAACGATCTCGGCAAACAGGCGGTTTTTTCCGGCGCCGTTTCTGCGCAGATCGAAATAGCACTTTGCAAGCTCCCCATGGCCCGCCTGCTCGAGCGGGATATACATGTGCTGCTCGTTATAGTGGAAATAGTAGTTCCACGGGACATAATCGTGATAAAAGCCCCAGAGCCCCACCGTGAAGTGCGGCGGGTACGCGCCGCGGCTCTCGCTGTTCATATAGTAGAGGTACAGATACCAGATATTTTCAAGATAATCGTCCGGCAGCTCGACGCCCGAACGCTCCCAGAACGCCGCCCACGCGGTTTTGTGCGCTTCATAAAGCGCCTCCTCGCCGGTATTCACGGCGTCGTCAAGCGCGGTTTCGCAGGCCGCAATCGCCGCTTCGGCGGTCTCGCCGGTTCTGACCGTCCAGTACAGGGTAAATCGGTGCTTCTCTGCCTGCGGCAGCGAAAACTGTGCGGAATGGCCGTTGACCCGCGCCGCCGTGCCGGGGAGATCCGAAACGATACGCAGGGCGATGCAGAACTTTGTGGGCTCCAGCTCCTGCGTGATATAAAGCGTATCGGGCCGCGCCGAGGCCGACGTGCCCTCAAGCCCCGTTTCGGGCGTGAATTTCTGCTGGCAGTACCAGCGCCACACGTTGCGGCTGCCCCAGCGCGAGAGCCGGACGGCGGGCGACTCCCCTTCTTCGCTGCCCACTTCGCACGAGAGCACGGTAACGCCGTTTTCGGCGAAGGCGCGGGCGCGCACGCTGCCGAAGGGGGTTTCGCTGTTCAGCGTGGCGGCGGCGTCCGCAAGAGAGAGCCGCGCCGTGAACGCCCTTTGATACAGATACTCGAACATGGGGCTGCCCAGCCGCACGGTGATCTCGCCGCCGTGCCGCACGCAGGTGAGCTCCTCCTCGTGCCCCGAGCAGTAGCAGGCGTCGTTGTAGGTGACGCCACCGGGGGCGTCCTGCCACAGGTCGCACTTGTTGACGTGGATATGGATACCGTCCTTTTCGAGCCACAAAAGCGATCCGGTATCGCCGTCGCCAATGGGGATCCCCGCCGTGGGGCGGTTCTCGGGCGTACCGAAAAACAGATCGTGCCGCGGCAGACGCAGGGCGGTTTTATTCAGCCATTGCTTTTTTGCGGGGTCGTAACGGGTGTTCACTTTATTCCTTCCTTTCGTTATTCGGCGCAGAGATATGCGCAGGAGTTGCCCTTCAGGCGCAGCTTGCCGTTTTCGAGCGGCACGGGAACGAAGGTGCGGCCGTCTTCCACGATATACGCCGTAAACGCGGGCGCGCCGGGGCAGACGATCCCGATCTCGGCATCCGGCGGGGCGGCCTCGCCGTAGCGGGCGTCGTCGTTGTAATAGGATACCAGCAGAGAGATCCCCCCTGCGGCGTCCTTTGCGGCGGTCACATACAGGTCGGGGCTGTCGGCGGCCGCTTCGATCTGCGTGCCGCGCTTTTTCAGTTCGTTCCACGCGTAAAGGGCGTAGTAGCCCGGCAGACGGAGGGGCACGCGCCGGGATGCATGCGCGGTTTCGGGGCGCGGGGCGAACACGCCGTTCCAGGAAGCAGACAGATTCATCTGCACGTCGTAATACATGGCCTTGGAAACGGCGGTGCGCTGCAGCGTGCTCATGATGGCAGCCATAAAGGCGCACTCGAACGCGGTTTTGTGCAGGTCGTAGCAGCGCTGCAGCCGGTCTTCCCATATGGCATAGTTCCATTCGTCAAAGATCTGCTCCGTATCGCCGAAGCCGTATTTGCGAAGCAGCGCCATGGTCCTGTCCGCCGCGTCCGTAAGCTCGAAGGGGGCGTGCATATACAGGTGCCACGAATAGAAATCCATGGGAAGCTTTTTTTCTTTTACGTAAGCCAGCCACCGCTCGGCAAAGCTGCCGTAGGTGATCGCCCACGCGCAGCCGCCCACCTTGACGTCCGGATGCTCGCGCTTTATGATCGGCGCGGCGGCGGCGTAAAGCTCCAGAAACTGCGCCTCGGTGCCGGTCCAGCACATTGCGATATCCGGCTCGTTCCAGATCTCCCAGTATTCTATGCCCATATGAAAGCCGTTCGCCCAGCCCTCGTTATAGTGCGCTACGATATGCGAGCACACGCGGCCCCATTTGGCAAAATCCTTCGGCGGGTGGATATACAGCTTGACGGGCTGGTGCTCTATCGAGGAGCCCAGCCGGATCAGGGGCTTCGCCCCCGCGTTGCAGATCGCCTTCAGGTATTCGTCCGTAAAGGTGAAATTGTAGGCGGCGGGATCGTTTTCGTCCTTATCGAAATCGCGGAAAATGCAGTGGATATCCACGAATTCGCCCGCGCCGAACGGGTATTCGATATCGTGCGTGCGGCAGTACGGGATGCCCGCCGCGCGGAAATCTTCGGTGGCGTCGTAGGCAAAATGGTTCGTGACCGGTCCGCCGCCGACGCCGTGCAGGTCGCGGATCGGGCCGAGGGTACGCGAGGGATCGAGGGTGATCTTATGCATGGGAAAGCTCCTTTCGCGGGTGGAATTGTATTGAAAAGGGAGGGTAAATTACAGTTTGGCGAGATGTTTTTAATTCGGAATTCGGAATGCGTAATTCGGAATTATTAGAGCGGAGAAGGAAACGCAGAGAGCGGAGATTCTTTATTCTGATCAAAACACGAAGTTTTCCGGAATTGTTAATTGTTCATTGTTCATGATTCTGCAATTCCGAATTCCGAATTCCGAATTCCGAATTGAACGATTAACTCCAATTCTACGTAATCCGAATCAAGGCCCACTCCCCCGCCTCCAGCGTAATACTGCCGCCGCGCAGCGTTCCGTTTCCTGCGGTGAGAACGATACGCGCGTCGAGCGAGCGGGGACGCAGGGGCGCTGTGACCGCGGCCTCGGGCAGCCGTTCGTCGGGCAAAAAGCGATCGTGGCGGATACCGTCGTTATTCATGATGAGCATCAGCCAGCCGGACGGCGTGCGGTTATACGCGGCGAGCAGGCCGCCGCCGACCCGACAGGGTAAAAGAGAATCCAGCAGGCGGTCCGCTTCCCGAACGGTAACGACGTTGCCGTATTCCCGCGAAAGCGCGCCGCCGGTGAGGTCGATCAGGTAATCGTAGCGGCCGAGCGCTTCTGGCATATCCTCGTAAACGAGGTCGCACACGGCGGGCAGGCCGCCGGTTTTCAGCACGTGCCCCGTGTTGCCGTATCCGCCCGGAACGCCGAACAGCGCTTCGATCTCCGCTTTGAAGCGCCGCATCTTCTCCGGCGGCAGCGGACAGGCGGGATCGGTAAGTGGATAACCGAGATACGTTTCGCCGAGAGATACGTCCGGCATCGGCAGGTCTTTCGGCAGCACCGCGGCGAACGGGACGAAGGGCTCGCCGGGCGCGGGGAACGCCTCGGTAAAGCGCAGGAAATCGCGCTTCATTTCTCCGTAGGGGCTCAGCGAGAACGAAGCAAGCTCCCTGAAGGTATTGCAAACGCCGTATTCCTCGGCAAGGTACCGTGCGCCCGAAAGGTACGCCAGACGCCACGCGCGCGCCGCCAGCGAGAGCGAGCTGCCCCCGTGCTCCCGGCGTTCGGGCGGCAGGTCATGGCCGTTGCCCGTGTGCAGCAGGTCTTCGAGCCACTCATCCTGCCCCTCGCGCAGAGAAAACGGGATCGTGAATCCGGCGTTTTCGGTGTTCTGCCAGCACTCCCAGTAAATACCCCACGGGACGCCGAAGGCGTTGGCCATGCCGCGGGCGAAGGCGAGCTGCATACGCAGGTTCGGGATCTGCCAGCCCGCTTCGGGCAGCAGGAGCCTCGCGCCGTTTTCGAGCTCGGCGCGAAACGCCATAAAGTAGCTGTCCGCAGGGATCAGCATACCGCCGGTCTCCCCGTTTCTGCGGCGGTAGAGCCGATACGCGGCGGCGAGAAACGAAGAAAGGCCGTAAAACGGCGGCTCGTTCGCCCACTCGCGCGCGGGATACGCCTCCAGAAACAGCGGCAGCTCCCCCGCTTCCACGCGGGCGAAAACGGAACGCCATGCGGCGGGGTCGTCCATGGAAACGCCCTCTCGCCGGAACAGCGCTTCGATGCGCTCCATGTCGCTGCGCAGATTGGACGCCCATTCGTGCATCTGAAAGCCGAGGAAGTTATCGCCCTGTGTTTCACGCAGACGGGCGGTAACGGCGGGATCGTAGGGGTATGTGTTCGTATACCCGACGCCGCCCTGCAGACGGTCGATGTAGAAGGGGCAGCGCAGCTCCCGCAGAAGGACGGACAGAGGCGCGTCCTTTGCCAGCGCGACGTTATAATCGTGCGGCGGACGGAACGAGGGCTTGTGCATCAGCTTGAGCCCGTCCCCCTCGCGCCAGAGGCCGCTTTTGACAAGCCCCGGAAAGGATGCCTGCGTATACGTGTGGATAAAACGGAACATGGGGTTTTACCACTCCTTGTTCGTAACGATGAACATCATGCGCTCCATCAGCGTATCGCCGCCGTGGCCGCGCACGTAGCCGCCGTGGTCGGAGGTGATCAGGATCAGCCAGTCCTCCGTTTCATAGGTGGGGCGCGCCTTTACCGCTTCGATCAGAGATACGCTCTTTTCGTTGGAAAGGCGGAACGCCCTGACGTATTCGGGGGTCTCGCCCCAGAAGCCGTAGGTGTGGCCGTAATAATCGCAGTATTCAAAGATCGTGAACAGCAGATCCGGGCAATCCGTTTTCTGCAGCTCGGCGAGCGCTTTCCGGAACGTGCCTTCGTCGCCGTCGCCGCCTTCTTCGCCGTCGCTGTAAAGCCACGCGGCGTTGACGCCGTTGGCCCGGTCGTATTCCATCTCCTTGCCGTAGGTGGTGAGGTGGCCGCTCCATGAGAAGCAGAACGCGGAGGAATCGATCAGCCCCTCTTCGATCGCGGTGGTGAAGAACGTGTGCGTCTGCGCGGTGTTCACGTTGTCAAAGCCGGTGATGCCGTGGCCGTCGCCCCACATGCCGGTGAACATCGTGGTCCAGCCCTCGATGGTGGCGGTGACCTGTCTGAGCGGCGCGGGGTAATTGGCGCCGCCGCAGTAGGCGATATACGCGCTGCCGCCGTCGTTCAGCAGCAGATCCACCGCCTGCCGGTTTTCGGCAAGGCACATCGCGTCCGCGCGGCAGCCGTCCCAGCCCAGCACCAGCACCTTCTTTTCGGTTTTGCCCGCGGGCAGCGGGGACCGCAGATGGTCCATGATCAGATCGTAGACCTGCGTCTGCGGCACGGCGGTTTCCATCGTGTTTTTATAGATATCGATCGTTTTTATGCGCGCTTCGTAGTTCTTGACCGTATCGGACACGATAAAGCCGGTGGCCTTTATATTAGGCGCCGTGGTGAGGACCGTGACCGGCAGACCGACCAGGACCAGTATCAGGCAGACGAGGGGCTTCCATTTAAACGGCTCGCCGCTCGCATTGCGGATCAGCCGCAGCATCACAAGCCAGAAGACGAGGTTCATGAGGCTGTTGACCAGCACGCTGCCCCAGGGCGCAACGGAACCGAAGATCCCATTGTTCACAAGGGGCGTGACGCCCATCAGCACGGCCAGATACGCCGCCGCGCCGATCAGGGCCTTTACGGCGGGTTTCACGGACGCCTTTGCCGTGAACAGCGCATAAAACAGCAGAAACGCCGCCGCTGCCAGCACCGCCGCGCACACCGCGTACAACGGAACGATCCATTTGATGAACACCGTGGGATAAACGCATTCGGCGACCAGCGCCAGCACCGACGCGATCAGGGCGAAAAGATAGGTTTTTTTCATGGGGAAGCCTCCTGTTTTGTTATATGCGGTTGCGGGAAATTGCAGTTCATCGCTCTGCCAAAGAACCGCTCCTGATACTTCCTGACGCGGCCGGAGAGCCGGGAGAGCAGAGCGAGGGCGGTTTCGTCGCCGAGGTAGGCGTCGCGCATCAGGCGGCCCTCTTCAAAGCAGAGCTCGTCGTGAAACGGAAAATACCAATCCAGCAGAAAGGCGACGTATTTTGTGAGGCGGTAGGTTGCCGCCACGTGTTCGGGCGCGTCTTCAAAGCGCTCCACCGCGGCGGAATAGCCGCCCCGCAGCGCCTCGGCGAAGCCGGAGAGCGACGCTTCCTTCATGAACGCCACCGAATATACCGCGTTGAAGCTGCTCTCGTAATCCCAGCGGTAATTGCGGCGGTGCGCGTCGTCCGTGCCCAGCGGGGAGACAAAGATCCCCTGCGCGCGCAGGTCGTTCCAGAAGGCGGACTGCAGTAAACAGTCGCGGCAGCCGGGCTCCTGTCCGTGGAAGATCTCCGCCGCGTCGTAGCGTTGTTCCCGCGCCAGCAGGCGGAAAAGATCGTCCGGCGTGTTGTGGGCGTCCCACTCCCAGAACGGATGCGCCAGGATCGCGATACCGCCCTTCTCATGGATGCAGTCGGCGATCCATACGCGGTATGCGTAATCCATCGGCTCGATACCTTCGGGCAGCGCAGCGGCAGCGGAGGCGGCGATGGCCTCCACCTCGGCGCGGCACCGCGCTTCGTTCCGGTGATACCAGCAATCGAGACCGACGCCGCCGGGGAACATCGCGCCCACGTTCACCGCGTGGATATAGGCGTTGGGCACGTGCACCTCTTCGCCGTAAAACAGCGTAAGGCCGTTCGGCACGCGCTTTGCCGCTTCGGCGGCGATAACAGAGCCGTCGATCAGGTGGTGGTCGGTGATCGCGAGATAATCGAAGCCCGCCTTGCGGTACATGGCGGCGGCGAGAAAGGGATCCTCGTGCCCGTCCACCGAGGGACAGGCGTGGCAGTGGGTGTTGCCGCGCATCGGCGTGCGGCGCCAGAGATCTTCGGCGGCGCAGAAGATACGAAGGTCCGCCACGGCCTTCAGACCGCCGTTTTCGTCCCGTTCGCCCAGCCGCAGCGTATAGATCTGCTCGCGGCGGAAGGTATACGTAAAGCGCAGCGCGCCCGTTTCGTCGGCGGCGGCTTCAAGCCCCCCGTATTTCGTCCAGTCGCTGATATCCAGCAGGCGGCCGGAGTTGTTTTCTTCCTGCCCGATGAAGCGCAGGATATACGTTTTGCCGGGCGCGAGGGCGGCTTCAAGCCCCAGCCCCCGCAGCGTGAACGCGGTGGGCGCGCCGAGCAGCGCCACCTGCGGAAAGAGTTCGTAATCCGCAGCGGACGGGATCATATTCTGTATTTTCATGCCGTTTTCTCCTTTTCTTTTCCGGCTCTGCGAAGCAGCGCCGCGGCCGCCAGCAAAAGCAGAACGATGAGCGCGGGGACAAACGCGCCGAACGCCGGGACCCGCGTTTTGTACTCGCAGCCGGAGGAATGGCCGGTGGAACCGAACACCTTTTTTCCGTTGGCGGCGTCCCGGAGAAGGTTGCCGCCCTCGGTAAAGGCGGCGGTTTTCGTGAGATCGAGTATCACGGGCGCGTTATCGGCGTAAAAGATACTGCTGCCGACGCAGTCGCAGGCGCAGTCATCCGGTTCGCCGTCGCATTTTTGACTCCCTCTTTTCTTAAAACCATTATGAAACTTTTTACCCCGTTTGTCAATCGGGTGAAGTTGATTCTTCCTTCGTTCCGCGCGGCGTTTATCCGGCTGCCGCTGTAAAAAACGCTTGATTCGGCGGCGCGCGTCTGCTATTATAAAAAAGCGGGGCTTCGCCCGGAGCCGCGCACGGAGGTAATTCTATGGTAAAGGAAAGAAGAATAAAACGCTTTTCCGATAATACGGGAAAGATGCTCGGCGCCGTCGCCCTGCTGATGGCTGCCGTTCTGACGGCGCTGCTGTGCGACGGGCTGATCCGGCTCAGCAAGGAATGCCGCACGATGTCTTTAAAGCAGTATCCCGTTTCTCAGGAAGAGACCGTTGACAGGGTCGTTTATACGGACCATCTCTATTACGATCACGGCTTCGTTCTGAGAATACCGCCGAACACCGCGGATCCCTCGGTTCTGGTGAGGAACCTGCTTGACGATATCCCGCGGTACGTTTCCGCCGATCTCTTCAACGGCATCGTTGCCTATTCCGCCCTGATCTGCACCGTGGCGGCGCTGTTTCTGTACGGCCTCTCGCGGGACGACCCGAAAAAACACCTGCTGCTGATATTGCTCACGCCGCCGGTGTTTGCAGCGCTGATCGCGGGCCTGACGTGGGGCGTGAGCGCACTGTGCGGACTGCGGCTGCCGTTTCCCTCCGGCGTGGGGTCGGACTTCTTTTTCATCGGGCTCTTATCGTTGATGGCGGGCAGCTGCGCGGTCGGCCTGCTGCTGAGAGCGGCGCCGCACAAAAAGATCGCCGCGGTGATCCTGATCCCCGTGGTGCTGTTTCTGATGATGTGGGCCAACAAAGAGGAAAAAGCCCTGTTCGTTCCCGCATCCACCTCCACCGAGACCGTAAGCATGGTCGAATCGACCGGGGCGGAGGAAAGGGCGGCCGCCGGGAGAGAAGCCGCAAAAGACGACAAGGCGTTGTCAACCGTTCTTACCGCGCTGTTCCCCTTCTCGGGCTGCGATCTCTGGCTGGTCTACGACGACGCGCTGGAAATCTCCCGATGGGGCGTTACGCTGATCATGGTGAAAAACGCCGTATGGTTCGCCCTTGCGACCGTGCTGATGACGCGCAGCCGCAGGAAGCTGCGGCGCAGACGCGCGGCGGCGTAATAATCGAACAACAAGAGAGGGTCGGATCCTGATAGAGATCCGGCCCTTTTTTGGAAACCATGCCCGCCCCTACGGAAACAATCAAAACGCGAAGCGTTTTCCGAAATTGTTAATCGTTAATTGTTAATCGTTAATTGTTAATCGGTTAGAGCGACAAACTGTAATCTGAACGTACCGCTCCCCTTTCCTTGACTTCCCCCTCTGAAGGTATTATAATAAAAACACAAACCATTCTTTTGAAGGAAAGAACACAGAAAACGGAGGAATGAACGGTGGCGAAACCACAGGAACCGTATCCGCTGTATTCCCTGCTGATCGAGATCACAAAAAAGTGCAACGCCGCCTGCGACCAGTGCGGCAGCCGGTGTGATATCCACAGTGAGGAAACGCTTTCAAAAGAGCAGATCCTTTCGGCGCTCGGAGATATCAGAGAAAACATCGGGACCTATACGATGCTGAACATCACCGGCGGCGAACCGATGCTGCGGCGCGACCTGTTTGAGATCATGACGGAGGCCTCCGCCATGGGCTTCGAGTGGGGCATGGTGACCAACGGCTCGCTGATCACCGAAGAAAGCATTCAGAAAATGAAGGCCGCGGGCCTGAAAACCGTGACCGTGAGCGTGGACGGGCTCAGAGAAACCCACGATTCGCTGCGGCACCTGCCCGGCGGTTGGGACCGCATTATGAAGGCGCTGCCGATGCTCAAAAAAGCGGCGTTCCTGGACCACCTGCAGATCACGTTCACGGCGAACCGGCGCAACGTGTACGAGTTCGAGGAGCTGTACCGCACGGTATCGCCCATGGGGATCGACAGCATCCGCGTGAGCTTCATCGACCCCATCGGCCGCGCGCAGGAGCATACTGACCTGCTGCTGACAAGAGAAGAGATCCTGTATCTCACCGGCGTCGCGAACCGGCTCAACCGGCGCAGAAACGGCCCGAAGATCGTTTGGGGCTGCCCGCATTATCTGGGCGGGCTGCTGGAAAACCGGCGGTTTTACTGCTTCGCCGGCATCTACAACGCCTCCATTCTCGCGAACGGCGATATCTTCGTGTGCCCGAACGTGGAAAGAAGGCCCGGGCTGATCCAGGGCAATATATTGACCGACAGCTTCAGCGAGGTGTGGAAAAACGGCTTCAGGCCTTTCAGGGAACGCGCGCTGCCCGAAAAATGCAGAGGCTGCGCACACGTCGGCGTTTGCAGAGGCGATTCGATGCACACCCGCGATTTCGATACGAACGAACCCCGCTTCTGCTACCGGGATATGATGGAAAAGCCGGATCCGTCCGCCTTTAAGGACGCGTTCTTCGACCGGTACGGCGACACCCGTTTTTACGAAATATCGGACGGTACCGAAGACGCCTTTGAGATCATACTGGAGCCTGAGGCCATGAAAGAGATCCGGCGGTATTTCCATTTCGGGCGAAAGCAGCCGCAGTCCATGTACGAGCAGCAGATGGCCCTGATCGGTTTCGTTTGCGGCAATACGGGCTACGTGCGATACGTGATCCCGTGCGATGGCGCCATGCGGGCCGCCGACAACGCGCTTTTTACGAAAAATATTCTGAAAACCGTTGACAACGAGCTGAAAATCATCAATAATAATTATTACGGGAGCGACGACAGAGCCCTGCCCGGCAGCGAATGCGACAACGCTTCGCCGATGCGGTTTCTGGGCTTTATCCACAGCCACCCCACCCAGAAGGATCTGCGGTATTCCACCGGCGACGACGCGATCCACGCCCGCATGCTGAAAAAATACGGTTTGTACGCGGGCATTCTGGCAAACCCCGCAGACGAAACGCTGGGCGCCTATTACGGCGAAGACCTGCGGCAGGCAAAACTGATCGTGCCCGACGTAACGGACGCGTGATATCCATAATAAGGAGGTTTATACGTATGCAGTCCATCATTGCTTTTCTGAAATCCATCGTAAACAGGCTGATCGCGCTGTTCACCCGTAAAAACGTGATCGACGAACCCGCCGACGAACCCGTTGACGAACCCATTATCGGCCCCGGCCCCGGTGAAGTCGTATGCTATTACGGCTGCCCCAACAGCAAAAAAGCACAGAAGCTTCAGCTCGGCAAAACCGTATACAGATAATCACAGGCACACGCTCTCCCCTGCCGCGGCCGCGCGGCGGGGGGTTTTTTATACAGCCGGACGGAAAACGGGAACAGAAAGCTTTTTTCCGGAACAGAAAGCGTTTGCATTCGGCCGCCGCATATGGTATAATATGATTGTAGGTTTATCGATACAGGAGGCGCTTTATGCACGCAGTATTCATTAAGGTATTATCGTTCTTTTCGGCGTTTCTGATGCTGTTTCTGAGCCCCGGCGGGCAGATCCGCCAGCCGCTCGCGGCAAAGAAATGCCCGGCGTATTACGGTACGCCCGCCGAAGTCAACGACCTCGGCGCAGTAGAGGGCTTTTCGCATCCCTATCTTGCCGAAGAGGGCACGAACGGCATGCACGGAAACTCTTACAACACCGGCGCTTACACCTATGCCGGGCCGCTGGGGATCGACCCGGTGGTGAAATCGCGCTCGATGAACGTATTCGGCGGTCTGGTGGCAACGCTGATGTTCGATTCGCAGGGCCGCATCATGTGCATCAGCGGCAACGTGGTGGGGTTCCGCCTGCTGCTGATGGACGCCGATACGCTCGAGATCTTATGCGAAACGCGCCTGCCGCAGCGGGCGAGCACAAGGGAATTCTTCCGCACGCTCGATTTCGGCAAGATCTCAAACGACACCTCCGGCGGCGCGTACTGCCATCTGCTGAAGGGCGACCGGCCGCTGATTGCGAATTCCGACAACGTGATACAGATCTTTTACGTGGACGAGAGCGCCGGCGCGCCTCAATGGAAGGTGGAAAAGGAATGGAACATAGCTCCCTTCCTGCCGGAGGGCGCGTATATCACGGACGCGATCCCAGATTATGAGGGCAATATCTGGTTCGTGACCCGCCCCGGGCAGGTGGGTTACGTTCAAGCCGGAACGGATCGGGTCCACATCGTCTCGCTCGAAAACGAAGAGATCCAGAACACGCTCGCCATATGCGCGGACGGCGTATATATCGTATCAGACTATGCGATGTACCGCTTTGAGATCGGCGAAAACGGCGATCCCGTTCACACCTGGCGCACCGAATACGACCGCGGCAGCGCGCTGAAGCCCGGCGCGATCAATCAGGGCAGCGGCACCACGCCCACTCTGCTGGACTGCCCGCGCGCGGACGGCAGCGTCGCCCGGCTGGTGGCCATCACCGACAACGCCGACGAGCGCGTGAACGTTGTTGTTTACGACCGCGATACCGGCCGCGTGCTCGCCGAGCAGCCCGTGTTTGAGGCTGGCCACAGCGTGAGCGAAAACAGCCTGATCGCCTTCGGGCGCTCGTTCATCGTGGAAAACAACTATACCGATACCGGCTCCGGCTTTCTTGAAAAAAATCCCACCGGCTACCCCGGCGTGACCCGCATCGACATGAACGCGGACTGCACCGGCTGCACGGTGGCGTGGGAATCGCAAGAGGCGAGCATTTCGGTGGTGCCGAAGCTTTCCGCGGGCAGCGGGCTCGTATACCTCTATACGCGTGAAATGAACGACGATATTCCCGAAAACGCGGTGGCGTGGTACCTCACGGCCATCGATTTCGAGACCGGCGAAACCAGATACAAGGTATTCACCGGCTGCGGCAGAAACTGGAACAACTCTTACGGCCCCATCACGGTTGGCCCCAACGGCACGGTATACGTGGGCGTGTTCAACGGGCTGGTTTCGGTCGCGGACGGAAACAGATAAGACGGAGGGTTATTTAATTCGGAATTCGGAATGCGGAATGCGGAATTGTTTTTCAGAGCGGAGATATGAGAGCGGAGAGCGGAGATAATGACGATCTGTCATTTTTCGCGGCGCAACAGGTCGTTGAGCGCGGAGACCTCTTCGATCTCGCGTGTGATCTCTTTAAGAAAGGCCAGGCTCTCGGCGTCCCGGGCAAGCAGCTTCCCCGCTTTTTTCACCCGGCGCAGAAAGCGCGGGTCAAACGCGACCTCCTCGCTGTGCCGCGCCAGCGGGCAGACGCTTCCGGCGCGGGGATCCGCGATCACGCGCACCCGTCCCCTTTCGTCCGCCGTGGGAAAAAACGGAAAGATACGGCACGAAAGCGGGCGGTCTTCCCTTCTGCAGGTCCCGCCGCACACGGCAAATCGCGCCCCTTCGGTCTCAACGACGCGCAGGGGCGTTTCTTCATGCGGAAACAGCCGCATGCCCGTATCCTCGTCCCCCCTGCAGCACGCGCCGCCGCAGAGGACGCCGCAATCCTGCCTGAGCGGCGTTGCGTTATCAAACAAACGGTAAAGTTTTTCGTACAACCGGGCGTATTCCTCCCGCGTCATCGCCCGCGCCTCCCCGAAACGGTTTTTTATCATTGTACCATGCAGGACGGATAAAAACAAGTCCCCGCCCCCTCTTCACGCCGAGAAAAGCCTTGACAATTCGCGTGTTTGAGAGTATACTTTCTGCGGTGCGCCGGTGTGGCGGAATTGGCAGACGCAAGGGAATTAAAAACTCATGCTAAATCAGCAATTTTTCGGACTATAATCGACACTCTCGGCATAATTTGTTTGATAAATACGCCAAAATACCAAAAAAATAGCCTCAAAAAAACTTTTTCCCGGTTGGTGACACCGCGATTGACACCAAAACGGTCGGAAAACGATTCAAAAACAGTCAAATATCCTGTGCGCTTCATACCTTCGCCGGTGTGATGGAACTGGCAGACATAAGGGACTTAAAATCCCTCGGAGTAAAATCCGTACCGGTTCGAGCCCGGTCACCGGCACCATCGGAAGTCCCGAAAATCGTTGATGTATAACGGTTTTCGGGACTTTTTCCGTTTCATGGTCCCATGCGCCTTCTCATGCCGGATTTGTCGTTCAAAAAAACTGAGTGTTTGAAGCCGCGCATCACTTATCGGCTTTTTGAGACGGCTTTATTTTGTTTTGTGACAGTCCGTTTGACACCTAATCGGCTTTCACCTCCGTTAAAACACCAAGAATCGCATTCGCGGAGTCCAGCTTTGAGTCAAAATCAAGGTGCGTATAAATGTTGGACGTAGTGGAAATATCGCTGTGCCCGAGCCAAAGCTGCATATCCTTGAGCTGAACGCCCTTTGCGTACATGAGCGTCGCGCAGGAGTGCCGCAGATCGTGGAAGCGGATCTTCCGCAGCCCCGCTTTTTTGAGAAAGAACGGGAACTGCTGCGAGACGTAACCCGGCTTGATGAGGTCCCCCAGGGGGTTGACGTTGACGTAATCGAGGTATTCCGTATTGTAGCAATCGCCGCAAAGCTCCCGGTATTCCTCCTGCTGCGCCTTCGCGTGACGCAGCAGGCTTTCGATCTGCGGAACCAGCGGCAGCGTGCGAAAGCTGGATTTCGTCTTCGTGCGGTTCTTTTCGATCAGCTGACATTTGCCGTCCAGAAACGCCTCCGTCACCACGTTTTTGATCGTGATCGTCCTTTTATCAAAATCGATCGCGTTCCATTTCAGCCCCAGTACCTCCTCGCGGCGCAGACCGTAGAAAGCGGTAAGGATCACGGTCAGCTCCAACGGCGTGTCCTTCACCGCTTCAAAAAGCTGCATCATTTCCTTTTCGTTGTAGGGCTCGGTTTCAAAAACGTCCTTTTTCGGCAGATCCACGCGATCTGCGGGATTGACGTCGATCAACCCCGTTTTGAACGCGTACCGCAGCGCGCGGTGGATATTGGCGTGACGATGCTTGACCGTGTTGGCGCTGACGCCGTTGTGCTTCATCTCGTAGGTGTAATAGTCCTGAATCATTTTCGGCGTGAGGTCCACGAGCCTGAGATTGGGATGCTTTTCGTCAAAATACGGGATAATGCGCTTTGTGACGCCCGAATTGTACGCGCCGAAGGTGGTCGGCTCTACCGTGGGTCTGACGATTTCAAGCCAATTTCGCAGAAACGTCGTAAACCCGATTTCCTTTTCGGCCCGTATCGCCGCCTCCGGGTCGTTTTGGATCAATAGCTTCTTTTCCAGCGCCAGCTTGCGCTCTTCAAGTATACCCTCGGCGCGGTGTTTGTTGCCCTTCACCTTCAGCCCGGTGCTCTTGTATTCCTGCCGGCGGTTTCCGTCGGCGTCGGTGTATCTGAGGTCCGTATAATAGACCCCGTTTCGATCTCTGAGATAAGCTGCTATCATATTTATCCTCCTGTTGCAGTTTCAGATTTCCCATCTGCCATCGACATCAGCAGTATAATGGGATTTTTTTGTT
>JAFRSZ010000147.1 GCA_017439205.1 Clostridia bacterium | reverse complement strand
GTGCCGAAAGGTACGGGGGAGATTTTTCGGTTCAAATTTCAGTTTGTCGGGTGGTGCGCGCCAATGAAAAATTAACAATTAACAATTAACAATTGATGAGGGCTCCGCCCTTACCCGATTATAATCCATCGGTTTATATAGGTGTTTTCTGATATTGTGGCTGTTCCCCTATATAATCAAAACGCGCAGCGTTTTCCGAAATTGTTAATTGTTCTTTGTTAATTGTTAATTGAACCGCGCGACAAATCCCAATTTGCCGATTCATTCACTATGCGCTCATCGCCGTCCAGAACATGTCCGTGAGGCGGAAGCGCTGCTGCATACAGTTCTGCAGATATTTTTCGGTAAGCTGCGTTAAAGGGCGCAGGAGCTCTTCGCTCAGACGGAAAGAAAACACCTTATCGGGCGATGAAAACAGAATGTGCCGCATGGCGGCGATCACCGGAAACGGCACGACCGGCGCTTCGGAATGCCTGCCGCACCTGTCGCAGAAAAGTTCGCCGGTTAGGCAGTTGAAAAACATCATATCCGTCTGAAACGCCCCGCAATCGGCGCAGGCGTGCACGGGCGGCGCGTAGCCGGAAACCGCCGCCATACGCAGCTCAAACACGGCCTTGATCTGCAATATGGGCTTCGTTTCGCCGCTCAGGTAATAAAGGGAACGCAGCGTCAGGTTCAGGTATTCTTCGTCCGCTTCGCCGTCCGGCAGCGTTTTCAGCAGCACCTCGCAGAAATACTGCGCCAGCGTGAGCCGCGCGATATCGCCGCGCAGACCGAAGAAGATATCCTTTACCGCGGCTTCGTTAATATGGTACACCTCGTTTTTTTCGGTGACCGTAAAATCGCAATACGCAAAAAGAGAGCTTCCGGCGTGCAGCTTGTTTTTCATGCCTCTTGCACCTTTCGCGAAAGCTCTGATGATACCGCGGGTACGGGTGAGCACGAAAACGATCAGATCCGACTCCCCTGTTACGCTTGTTTTGATAACGATACCGTCCGTATTGAATTTTTCCATCAGTCCAGACCGAAGTTGCGGATCAGCCCCTCGCGGTTGCGCCAATCCTCTTTTACCTTGACCCAGCAGTGCAGGTTGACCTTGATCTGAAAGAACTTTTCAAGCTCGACCCGCGCGCCGGTGGAAACCTTTTTGAGCATCGCGCCGTTCTTGCCGATGATGATCCCCTTGTGGTTCTCTTTTTCACAGTAGATGGTGGCGTCGATATCGAGGATATCGGCGTCTTCGCGCTCTTTGAAGCGTTCGATGGCCACCGCTACGCCGTGCGGGATCTCGTCGTCAAGATAGATGAGCAGTTTTTCGCGGATATATTCCGCCGCCAGAGCCTTTTCGGGCTGGTCGGTAAGCGTATCGTCGGCGAAGAAATGCTCGCAAGGCACGCTCAGTTTTTTAAGCTCTTCCAGCAGCTCGTCCATACCGTCGCCGGTACGCGCGCTGACGGGAACGATCGCAGCGAAATCATACAGCGCGGCAAACTGCGCGATACGGGTGAGAAGCTTCGGTTTTTCTTCGACCGTATCGGTTTTGTTGATCGCCAGCACCGCGGGGACGCTTTCTTTTTGTATCTTTTTGATCAGTGTTTTTTCCGCGTCGCGGATCTCGCCGCCGGGTTCGGTCACCAGTAAGCAGGCGTCCACGTCGTGCAGCCCCGCAGAAACGGCTTTCACCATTTTTTCGCCGAGCTTCGTTTGCGGCTTGTGGTAGCCGGGGGTATCGGTGAACACCAGCTGCGTTTCATTCTGCGTGAGCACGCCTAAAATACGGGTGCGGGTGGTCTGCGGCTTCGGGGAGACGATGGCGACCTTCTCGCCCAGCAGCCGGTTGAGTATGGAGGACTTGCCCACGTTCGGGCAGCCAACGATCGCTATGAACGCGCTTTTCGGTTCCTGCTTCATCGCTTATTCCTCATCCATATAATAGCTGGCGTTGCGCTTGAGGCCGAGCTGCGTCAACACTTCTTCTTCTTTTTCGCGCATACGCACCGCCTCGAGGCCGCCGTTCACGTGGTCGTACCCTAAGAGATGCAGCATGGAATGCACCGCGAGGAAGGCGATCTCGCGCTCCAGCGAGTGGCCGTATTCATCGGCCTGTTCCATCGCCTTCTGCACGGAGATCACGATATCGCCCAGAACGTATGCGCCGGTTTCGGGGTTCACGTCGTAAACGCCGTTTTCGCCCAGCGGGAAAGAAAGCACGTCGGTCTCTTTATCGATATCACGGTAAGTTTTATTGAGTTCTCTGATCATCCCGTTATCCACAAAGCGGATGCTGATCTCAGCCGAGCCGCTGAACTTTTCCATACGCAGCACGGCAACGCAGCTGCGGCGGACCAGCATACGCACCTTTGACGGGATCTTGACCGTATGCTGATCGTCGGAGATGATCACCTTGATTTTATCTGTCATAGCCTGAATCCCTCTTTCAAGCGAATTTTCTGATTGCGTATTCTACCATAAATAAGCATTGAATACAAGGGGATATCCGTTAATTTTTGTGATGATATCCGTTAATTTTTCTGATGAGTTCCCGTTTTTTCGGATCTTTCGTAAGCTTTGATGATATCCTGCACCAGTTTATGCCGCACAACGTCTTTTTCGGTAAAGCGCACGGTACGGATATCCTCAATGTTTTTCAGAATGCGGATCGCCTCTTTCAGGCCGGATTTCTTGCCGTCAGGCAGGTCGATCTGCGTGATATCGCCGGTGACCACGATCTTGGAGCGGAACCCCAGACGCGTGAGAAACATCTTCATCTGCTCGGGCGTGGTATTCTGCGCCTCGTCAAGGATGATAAAACTGTCGTCCAGCGTTCTGCCGCGCATATAGGCGAGCGGCGCGACCTCGATGCTGCCCTTCTCCTGATATTTCTGGAAATTATCGGGCCCGAGCATTTCAAACAGCGCGTCGTACAGCGGGCGCAGATAGGGATCTACCTTCTGCTGCAGGTCGCCGGGCAAAAAGCCCAGCTTCTCCCCCGCTTCCACGGCGGGCCGGGTGAGGATGATGCGGCTCACCTCTTTGGCGCGGAAGGCCTTTACCGCCATCGCCACGGCGAGATAGGTTTTGCCTGTTCCCGCGGGCCCCACGCCGAACACGATGGTGTTGTTGTTGATGTCGTCGATATAGTTTTTCTGGCCAAGCGTTTTCGGCTTGACGGGCTTGCCGCTCATCGTGATGCAGATACAGTCCGAAGAGAGGTTCGGGAGCTTATCCTCGTTGCCCTCGTTCACCAGAGAGATACAGTAACGAACGTTCTGCTCGTTCAGCTCTTCGCCCTTGTTGATGAGCATCAGAAGCCCCTCCAGCGCTTTTTCGGCGCGGCTCACATCCTCCGGCTCGCCGGAGATCTTGATGGTGGAACCGCGGTTCACGATGCGCACGCCGTATTCGTTTTCGATCAGACGCACGTTTTCGTCAAAGCTGCCGAACAGCCCCACGGCGTCTTCCATACGTTCGATATTGATCACTTGTTCGTACATATCCGTTTTTCTCCTGTTATAGGTTGAGCGCGTTGATCACGCCTCGGTACAGCCCCGCAGGGTCGTTCATGAACGCGTCGGCGATGGCGTTGGCCTGAATGCTGTCCGCCGCGTAAAGCAGCGTTTGCATCATCACGGTATCCCGCTCTCTTACGGTGAGCTGTACGTGGTAGCCTTTTTCGAGGCGGATGATCCGAGCGTCCGCGCCGCGTGCCGCACGTTCTTTTGCCAGCAGCGACATGGCGCATGCCACCGCCGTTTTGCGCACGTCCTTCGGCAGATCCGTATCGAGCCGGTCCGCGACATCACGGCCCGCGTCCGTCAGTGTGAAATACTCGTCCGATTCACGCTTTTCGCTGACGATGAGGCCTGCCTCCAGCAAAGCGCTCAGCGCGTCGTTCACCTCAAAGAAATTCGCGAGCGACGTGGTCTGCAGCACCTCGTTGAGGCCGGATTTTGAAAACGGCGCGTCCAGACTCTTCAGAATATAGCACAGAAGCACGCGGATATCGCCCTTGGTTCGCATGCCGCCCAACACGATACCGCCGGTCAATGCGTCGTAATGTTCCATAAAATCACCCGTTTCAGTTGATCCTTAAAAAGTCGTACGGCGGCACCTGGATATTGCCCACGTTCGCCGAATAATTATTATAGTTCACAAGCACGATACTGCCGTTTTCATAGGTGGTGCCGAAAACGCCCTCGTCGATCTTTTCATGCCCCACGATGCGCCTTGAAGACAGATCGCCGAGCTGTTCCGAAGCCTTTGCGCAGAATTCGGATATTTCGGAATAATTGAGTTCGTAAAACAGCGGCGACTGCCCGCTGAACACCCATCTTACGTACGGCGCGGCGCCGTATTCCACGCATTTGAGCAGCTCCAGAATATACAATGAATTCGTATTCGCAGCGCTGCCGGAATACACCAGCGTACCGTGCATCACCGCAGGCAGGAACGGAACGGCCTGATACGCCGCCGATTCGGGGAACGCAGGGGCAAAGGAAAGCTCCGTGATCACATCGGCATAGCTGAGCGAACCGAACCCGGCGCAGCGCAGCAGGAGCCTGTTTTGCGAAGAAAGCGCCTTCAGATTCTCGTTGACGGTCTGCCGCAGCGCCGAAGCGTCGTCCCCGCGGCCGATATCCGCATACCCGAAGCCCGCGTCGGTCACCGCGTATCCGGCGACGCCGAGCCGCTTCGTGCGGTTCAGAAGGCGCAGCGTATTGGAATCCACCGTATCGGCGGAGGCAAGATACCGGGTCTTGCCCGCGGAAGAGATATACGGAGACAGAGGGTTGTCTATAAAGCGAGACTGCTTCTCCCCTGCCAGATCCGTCGCCGCACCGAAAGAGGAACCGGCGGCAAGCAGGTTCACCGCGGCGTACACGTCAAAATTCTGCGCCGCCGCGTAATCGCAGAGGTCCGAGAGGTCTTTCGTTCCGCCCGCACTGCGCAGCGCGGAATACCCGCCCGCCTGATACAGGCCGCCGGAAAGCGCCCCTTCCAGGATCAGGTTCAGTTGGGTAACGCCCTTTGCCTTCAGTACGCCCGCGAGATCCTCCGCCTGCGCGTAACGGGTGACGGCGCCGGAGCCGGCAACGCTCACCACGAAAGCCGCGTTCATAGGATAGCTGTTTTCGGGCCGTGTTTCCTTTGAGAGCAGGCCGCTGCGGATCAGGGTCTCGCGGCAGGCTGCCGCCAGAGAAACGGGATTTCCGCCCGTATCGCGCACAAAACGGTAAGAGATATCGATCATGCCGGCGTAAGGGGCGGCATAGGTATAGGTCTGCGCCTCGGTTTTCGCCGGGGTAACGGAATACTCCGGATAAACCGTACTCAGCCCGTCGGAATTCGAGCCTGCGCGGATCGCCCTGATGCTCGCAGCGGCGTCCCCGGAGCGGATCACGCCGACGAACGCCGCGTTTTTGCTGCTGACGCCGAAATACCCTGCGGAGGCGGGGGCGTAGTTCATCCCCTTCCCGTCGGAATACAGCCGGAACGTGAGATTTGCAGTGGAGGCGTCTTCGCTGTCGGTATACATCAGCGCGCCGCAGCCGTCCGGCACCAGAAGAAAATCGTGGGTATAAGCGGTACTGTCCGCCGGTACGGCATCATCCGGTTCTCCGTCTTCTTCCGAAAGATTGCCGCCGTCTTCCGGCTCCTGCGCGTCAACAGGCCGAGAAGAAACATCGGAAGAGATCGCGCCGAAATACGGCAGCACCGAGAGCGTTTCAAGCACGAATCCCTCGGAAACGAACAGATCGGAGCAATCGATGCGCACGTCCAGAGCGCCGTCCGCAAGCGTATATTCCACGGCGGCGCGCAGATACAGCTCCCCATCCGAAAGCGCGGCCTCGTCCTTATTCAGAACGGCGCGGGAATCGGACATACGGTATTCCACCCGCAGCCCGTTATCGGTTTTCTCAATATCGAACGCACCGAAGGCAACGCTGTGATCCTGCGTGTTCAGATAGCAGCGCCCTTTTTCGGACACCAGCGCGGCATTCAGCACGGACGCGGCGGTATTACCGGCGAGCGGAAGCGCGCTCCAGAGGCGGCCGCTCTCCGTATCCCGTACGCACACGGCGCCGGTATCGGGCTGGTACAAAAGCGCAAGTCCGTCGGCGGACGTGACCTCAGAAAGCCGCTCCGCGTCGGTACGGTGCAGAGAGGGATCGACTTCGACCGCGCCACGGATCTCATTGCCGACGGTGAAGGAAGACACGTTGGCAGTCCGCCCGGCGCAGCCGCAGGACAGAAGCAAAACAAGACATATGAAAATGCAGCTTACGGTTCTGAAACGCGATCTCATTCTTGCCCTCCGATGGTATACTTATTTATGATACCACACTTTTTTTTGAATAGCAAGCAAAACGCTTTTATTTTTATATGAAAAAAGCGCCGTTTCCGACGCTTTTTCGTGTTCATCTTTCTTCTCGGAAATAGGAAGTACCGAGGCTTGCGGGAGGCATGTTTTCACGTTTGTTGCGGATACTGATAAAGATCAGGACCGCCACGGTAACAACGTAGGGCATCATTTTGATGATCTCTTTCATCGGCGCCGAAAGGCCCGGGATATACACGCAAAGGATATACAGAGCGCCGAAAATGAACGAGCACAGGAGCGTGTTCTTCGGCTTCCAGAGCGCGAAGATAACGATGGCGATGGCGAGCCAGCCCTTGTCGCCGAAGCCGCCGTTCGTCCAGCCGCCGCCGGTGGCGTCCATTACGAAATAGAGACCGCCGAGCCCCGCGATCATACCGCCGATCAGCGTGGCAAGGTACTTATACGCGGTAACGTTGACGCCCGCGGCGTCCGCCGTGGCAGGCGACTCGCCCACCGCACGGAGGGAAAGGCCGACTCTGGTCTTATTGAGGACGCGGGACGACAGCAGCGCGATAATGACCGCAAGGTACGCCAGGAAGCCGTAAGAGAAGAACAGCGTTCCGACGACCGGGATCTTGGAAAGAAACGGGATCGTGGTCCTGTATGCAGTGCTGGTTGCGGCAAGGTAAATGGAACCCGTCTGTCCGAAGAACTTGAGCAGCGAGCCGCCGAAAAAATTGCCGACGCCTACGCCGAAGATGGTGAGCGACAGGCCCGTAACGTTCTGGTTTGCGCGCAGCGTTACCGTAAGGAAGCTGTAGATCAGCGCCATCAGCGCGGACCCGACCAGCGACGCGGCAAGAGAAATGAGAACGGCGACGATACCGACGGGCTTTGCGGCGTAATGCTCGTAAAGATAGCCGCCGATGATACCCGAGATGCCGCCCATGTACATGATGCCGGGGATGCCGAGGTTCAGATGGCCGCTCTTTTCGGTGATGATCTCACCCGTTGAACCGTAGATCAGCGGGATCGCCTGAACGACGGCGGCGGCAAGAAAAGCTATGATCTTTGTTACGAATACCGGCATTTTCTCAACCCTCCCTGTGCGTTTTCGCGATCCTGTAATTGATAAAGAATTCGCAGCCGATGATAAAGAAGATGATGATACCGGTGATGATCTCGCCCACGCTCTCGTTGAAGCCCATGTTCATGGCGATATCGCTTGCGCCTTTATCGAGGAACACGATCAGGAATGAAGTAACGACCATCATCAGCGGATTGAATTTGGCGAGCCACGCCACGATGATCGCGGTAAAGCCGTAGCCCCTGTCAAGCCCAGTGGTGATGCTGTGGTCCGTGCCGGACACGAGCAGGAAGCCGGAAATACCGCACAGAAGGCCGGAAAATACGAGCGTACGGACGATCACCTTTTTAACGTTGATGCCGATGTAGTTCGCCGTGTTCACGCTTTCGCCCACAACGCTCAGTTCGTAGCCGTGCTTTGAATAACGCAGATACACGAACATGATCACGGTGAGCGCGAGCACGATGAGGATGTTGAAGAAGTAATTCTTTGCGGAGGTGGACATGCCCCAGCTTTCGGGGAAGATCATGGAAGGCATCCAGCCGATCTGCGTATTCTGGTTCACAACGCCCATCACCTGAGAGCCGGAGGGGTTCCACACGTTGATCATGCAGGAGATCAGCTGAATGGCAATATAGTTCATCATCAGAGTAAACAGCGATTCGTTGGTATTCCACCGGGCTTTGAAAAGCGCAGGGATCACGGCCCAGATGATGCCGCCGAGGATGGCTGCGATCAGCATCAGGAGGAGCACCAGCCATTTATGCGTCGCCCAATACCCCTGATTGAGGTTAAACATCACGGCTACGGAACAAAGACCGCCGAACAGCACCTGCCCCTGTGCGCCGAGGTTCCAGTATTTCATCTTGAAAGCGGGCGTTACGGCGAGGGCGATCACCAGCAGCATGCAGAGCTCCTGCAGCATTGCCCAGAATTTCCGCCCGGTAAACATCTGTGTGAAAAAGCCGGTCCCCAGCTCGGGCTTATATTTGCCGAAGCTGGCTTCATATACCAGCTGCATCGCCTCAAAGGGCGATTTTTTTGTTAAAACAATGAGTACGACCGACGATACGATAAGCGAAAGAAGAATGGCGATCGTTCTGATCAGGATCGCCTTCCACGTTGCGATGGCGGGGCGCTTTACGATATGGAACGGAGGTTCGTGTACTTTATTCTGTTTTGCCATCAGTCAGTCCCTCCCGTATGCTTCGTCATCAGCAGACCGATCTCGCTCTTATCGGCGGTCCTGCCGTCGATCAGGCCGGTGATGCGTCCGGCGCAGAGAACCAGTATCCTGTCGCACAGTTCGATCAGCACGTCCAGATCTTCGCCCACGAAGATCACGGCCACGCCGTTTTTCTTCTGCTCGTTGAGCAGGTTGTAGATCGCGTAAGAAGAGTTGATATCCAATCCTCTCACGGGGTAGGCAGCCATCAGCACGGTGGGGGAAGAAGCGATCTCACGCCCTACCAGCACCTTCTGCACGTTGCCGCCGGAAAGCCTTCTTACCGGCGTGGTGGGGCCGGGGGTGACCACCTCAAGATCGGCGATGACCTTATCCGCCAGCTCTTTGGGCCCTTTTCTCTCAACAAACACGGATTTTCCTTTTTTATATGAACGCAGCATCATGTTGTCGATGATGTCCATATTGCCTACGAGACCCATGCCGAGACGGTCTTCCGGCACGAAAGAAAGCCTTACGCCCAGATCTCTGATCTGCATCGGCGTTTTGTTGCGCAGGTCTTCTTCTGCGCCGGTCGCGGGATTCACATAAACGATCTCGCCGCCTTCCAGCTTCTGCAGCCCGGCAATGGCCTCGAGCAGCTCCTTCTGGCCGCTGCCTGCGATACCGGCGATACCGAGGATCTCGCCCGACTTTGCGGTGAAGGTTACGTCGTCAAGCACCTTAACGCCGTCGTGGTTGG
>JAFRSZ010000146.1 GCA_017439205.1 Clostridia bacterium | reverse complement strand
TAATTAACATATGTTGAATTCTATGGTTCGCGGGGCGGCGCGGGCCTCCGGTGGAGGCCTCTGCCGCAAGGCAGAAGCGCTTGACCGAACCGGCAGGCGAGACCGAGACGCCGCCCCCTACGGATATAATCAAAACGCGCAAGCGTTTTCCGAAATTGTTAATTGTTCTTTGTTAATTGTTAATAGAACAGTGCGACAAACTGAAATTTGACTTCCTCCCTCCGGTTTGGTATAATCAATAAAAAGAAGGGAGCTGAAAATATGGACAAGAATATGTTTCACAGAAACGAGCTGCTGGCACAGACCGTGATCAAGGGTCTTGCGTCACGCAACATGACCGGCTACTACGCCGCCTCCAAAGAGGAAGCGCTCAAAACCGCTCTCTCGCTGATCGGCGAGGGAGAGAGCGTGGCGATGGGCGGCGCGATGAGCGCGTGGGAGATCGGCCTTGTGGACGCGGTAAAGAACGGCCCTTACCGTTTCATCGACAGGGACGCCGCCGAGGACAGGCGCGCCGCGATGCTGGCGGCCTACGGCGCGGACGTGTTTCTTTCTTCCGCCAACGCGATCACGCAGGACGGCGTGATGGTAAACATCGACGGCAACGCGAACCGCGTTTCCGCCATCGCGCAGGGCCCGAAAAAGGTGATCTTTATCGTGGGCATGAACAAGGTGTGCCCCGACGTGGACAGCGCGATGAAACGCGCGCGCAGCGTGGCGGCGACCGCGAACGCCCAGCGCTTCGGGCTGGACACCCCCTGCACGAAAACCGGGGCCTGCATGAACTGCAAGAGCCCCGATACCATCTGCTGCCAGTTTCTTATAACCCGCTATTCCCGCCACGCGGGCCGCATCCATGTGATTCTGGTGAACGATACGCTCGGCTTCTGATAAACGCGCCGGTTTCATCTCGGTTTCGGCTTCGTGAAAAACGAGACGACCAGCCCCGCCAGCACCGCCGCCATAACGCCCGCCGCGCCCGCGGTGAGGGGGCCCGAAAACGCGCCGAGCAGCCCCTGCTCCGTTACCGCCTCCCGGGTGCCCGCCGCCAGAAGGTTGCCGAAGCCCGAAAGCGGCACCCTTGCGCCGCTGCCCGCGAAGTCCACCAGCCTGTCGTATACGCCGAAAGCGCCCAGAACAACGCCCGTGATCACATAACCCACCAGTATTTTCGCGGGGGTGAGCCTTGTTTTGTCGATCAGCACCTGCCCGATCACACAGATAAGGCCGCCCACCAGAAACGCCCATAAAAAACGCATAATAAAACCGCCTTTTTTCTTATTGCAAAAGTTATGTTTTGCAGAAAAAGGCGGTTTATGTATTTTTGCCGTCAATCGGAAAGATCAATAAACCTGACGTACTGATCCGAGGCGAAGGATTTCAGGTTATAAAGCACCAGCGCGTCGGTATAGCCGCCGTCGCGCAGCAGCCACAGCACCGGTTCGGCGTAAAAGCGCATATCCACCACGGTGATGCGGTCATATTCGCCGATCAGATACGGCAAAAAGGAGTTTGCGTACGAATCCTTCACCAGCAGCAGGCTCCTGCCGGTATTCGCGGCGGTTTCGATCTCAAGCTTGCTGTCGTTGCCGCCGAGGAAGTACAGGTACTTATCCTTCCCCTCCAGCCCGGCGGGAGAATAGATCGAGACCGTCTGTTCGCCCTTGCTGTTCGTCATAGTCACGCCGCCCCGGTCCGCGGGGGCGCAAACCGTATCGGCATACCGCCAGGTGAACAGGCCGAACCGGGAATACAGCGTGCCGTAAAACGCGTCGCTCACCGTTTCGGGCGCGTAGGCTTCATGCGCGGCGGCGGTCAGCCCCCGGGCAGCCTGATACTGCGTAAAGCTCAGGTACGCGCCGAGATCCGTCCAGTGGTGGTCCGTACGGTAGAAAATGTATTCGTCTTTGTGCTCCGTGAGCACGTTTCGCACGTCCACGAAGCCGGGGATCGCGCCGAGGCGCTCAAACAGCGGCAGGGCGTCCGCCGTAACGGCGAAGGCGGGCAGCCGGTCGGCCAGGATCTGCGCGGCGGTGGGGGCGATCAGAGTTTTCACTTCAACGCCGTATTCGCTCTTTGCGGCGGCAACGAACCGTTCCAGCGCATCACAGTTCTCGCCGAACTGCGCCGTATCCGCGTCGGTGAAGCCGTCGATCATGGTATGGCCTTTGCCGAGATACACGCCGTTGTTCTCTTTTTTGCCCATAGCGAGCGTTGTAACGGTTTTCAGGCTCACCCAGAAATCACGCAGCACGTAATGGTCGGTCAGGTAATCCGACACGCCCAGCGTGAATTTGCCGCTTTTGAGCGTTTCGGCGGTCAGCTTCTGAAACGTGGCCAGCATGCGGTTCTCGTTGGGCGAAAAATCCTTTTTCGGCAGCGCCAGCGTGAGCACGGAAAGAAGGGCCAGCAGCACCGCGAAAATACTTACGAAGATCTTGTTTCTCACCGTGCTCCCTCCTTAAAAACGGAAATAGATAAAGGGGTTATACGTGCTGTTCACAAGGTACGCGACGCTCAGCACGAACAGCAGCAGGAACCACGCCGTTTCGGCGGCGAACACAAGCGCCCGTTTCTCGGCGTATTTCTCTTTGAGGCGGCGTCCGAGTTTACCGAAGAACGGCACCGAAGCGAGCGCCAGGATCACAAACAGCACGGCGTTGCCCGCGAGCAGCGCGGGCGTACCCGCGTCCGCGAAGCCGTAAGCGCCGAACATGCTCTTAACGAAGGCGAACAGCGCGGGGGTGTTGTCGAACGCGAACAGCACCCAGCCGAACAGCACCGCCAGAAGCGTGAGGATATGGCGCACCGCCGCCGGGAGCTTCGCGGTGAGCTTCTGCAGAAAGAACTTTTCCGCCAGCAGCAGCAGGCCGTAGTAAAGGCCCCAGAAGATGAAATTCCAGCTCGCGCCGTGCCAGAAGCCGGTGCACAGCCACACGATCAGGATATTGCGCACCTGCTTGAGCTTGCCCTTGCGGTTGCCGCCCAGCGGGATATACAGGTATTCTTTGAACCAGGTGCTCAGAGAGATGTGCCAGCGGTTCCAGAATTCGGTGATGGTCTGCGAAATATAGGGATAATTGAAGTTCTCTTCAAAGTGGAAGCCGAAGATGCGCCCGAGGCCGATAGCCATATCGGAATAGCCCGAAAAATCGAAATAGATCTGAAAACTGAATGCCAGCGCCGCCACCCAGGCGGACACCGCGGGAATGCCCTCGGCGCCGGTGAGCTGTTCCCAGATATACCCGGCGCTGTTGGCGAGCAGCACTTTTTTGGCAAGGCCGATCACGAAGCGCTTTATGCCCTCGGCCGCCATGGCCGCGTCGGTATGCCGGCGGTTGATCTCCGCCGCCACGGTGGAAAACCGCACGATGGGGCCTGCGATCAGCTGCGGGAACAGCGCGATATACAGGCCGAAGCTGAAGATATTCTTCTGAACCTGCGCTTTGCCGCGGTAAACGTCCAGCACGTAGCTCATGGCCTGGAAGGTAAAGAACGAAATACCGATGGGCAGCGCGATCTCTTTTACGTTCAGCTCAAGGCCGGTGATCCCCTCGATGTTGCGCACGAAAAAGCCGGTGTATTTGAACACGCCGAGCAGCAGCAGGTTCGCGGCAACGCTTACCGCAGCCACGGCCTTTCTGCCGCGCGCTGAAGAGACCTTATCCAGCAGAATGCCGAACACGTAGTTCATCGCGATGGAGCCCAGCATCACCGTGAGGTACACCGGCTCGCCCCACGCGTAAAACAGAAGGCTGAACAACAGCAAAAGCCCGTTGCGCAGCTTTACGGGCACAATAAAGTAAAGCAGCACAACGAGCGGCAGAAACAGAGATAAAAACTCCAAACTGCTGAATACCATGGTTTATCCGATCAGGTTGTCAAGAATGCTTTCAACAGCGTCGGCGTCTTCACAGACGCAGAACACACAGTAATCACCGCTGGTATACATCACGGCGTTCTCGATCTTCGGCACCTCGGAGGGCACGTAGTCGCTGTATACGTCCTCCTGATACGCCTGACGGGAACGGAAGCAGCTCATGACCGTATCGGCACTCGCGCCGGGAGCCAGCTTCACAACGAGCAGCTCGTCCGCAACGGCGGAGGTGGCTTTATAGTAGGCGCTGTCGGCGACCATGGAATCGCTGATCCGGAAATAGCCGAGGCCCATGGAAGACGAGGTCTGGTTCACCGTCTCACCGAAGAGACTGCTTCTTGAGGCGATGGACGAGCCGATCTCACCGGCGGAAAGCTGCGCCTTCGTGGGGGGTTCGGTGGGCGCTTCCGTGGCGGGAGGCGCGGTGGGCGCTTCGGTGGGCGCTTCGGTGGCGGGCGCTTCCGTAGTGGGAGCCGCGGTGGTGGTCGCCTCCGTGGTGGGGGCCGCGGTGGTGGTCGCCTCCGTGGTGGGAACCGCGGTCGTGGCGGCGGTGGAAGACGGAGCCGCGGTGGTTGCAGCGCTCGTATCCGTTACGGAAGAGGACGAAACGTCGCTCGTTGAGGGTTCGTTCCCCTTTTTGTTTTTGCACCCCGCGAACAGGGTAAGTGCCATTGCCGCGATCAGAAGCGCGGCTGCTGCTTTTTTATACATAATAAAGTAACATTCCTTTCTCTGTCACATTGCAGTCTGAAGCCAGTTGTACCACATGCGGCTGTAGGTGATGCCGAAGTGGATGCCGTCGGTGGCGGCGTCGTAGGGCAACTGCCCGCTGCCGTCGACCATTGCGTAGGTGGGATCGAGGTATCCTACGCCCTCCTCATTCGCCACGCGCTGTATAACGGCGTTGGTGGCTCTGATATCGGCGTTGGTTTCGGAGTAACCGTTGGCGCGGGCGCGGGATTCGTTGATCGGGAACACGGCGTGCGCGTAAACCACTGCGCCGGGGGCACGCTCCTGTACGCCGCGAACCACCTTGCGGTACATCTCCGCCCATGCGGAGGCGGCATAGTCGAGGTCGTTCTCACCGAGGATGATGATCACGATATCGTAACCGCGGTCTTTCACCTCGTCGATCACTACGCGGTCGCTGCCGGAGATATACTTCGTAAAGATCGTATCCGCGTGCAGGCTCACTCTGCCGTAGAAATCGTAATTGGAACCGGCCACGCCGCTGACGCCGAGCGTCTCCACCAGAGAATCGCCGATCACGGCGACCTTGGGATCTGCGCCGCTGCGTCCGGTCCTGGAAACGCCGTTGTTATCGAACTGATAGATCTTGCCGTTGATGACCTGCCTGCCCTTCGCCAGGACGCCGGAGGCCGTGTAATAATACCAGAGGCCGCCGATCTGCTCCCAGTTCGGCGCGGTGAACCCGCAAACGGAGCAGCGCTTGGAAGAAGATCCGGTCCAGGTGTGGCCTTTGGCGGGGATCACAGTGATCTGTTCTCTGCCGCAGACTTCGCATTTCGCCACGCTCTTGCCGGGGGCGGTGCAGGTGGCGGGCGTGACCACAGGGTTCTTGAAGCGATGGTTCACGGTGGGGATCTCCAGCCTGCCGGCGGCGCCGCAGTAACCGCATTCGAAATTCATTTCGCCGACTTCGGTGCAGGTGGCGGGGGTTTTTACGTGGACCGAATAATCATGCCGCACGTTGAGGTTGTCCAGCCCCACGGCGTTGCGCAGCGCGCTGCGGGCGTCCGCCGCCGTGATCTTGCCGTCCTCGTCCATGTCGGCATAGGGAAGGATCAGATCGGGAATGGCTTCAAGCGAAACGGCTGCGCGGAGAAGGGCGCGCGCGTCGCTGCTTTCGATGCGGCCGTTGGCGTCCACGTCGCCGAGGATGCCGCCCTCGGTACGTTCCAGTTCAGGGACTTTTTCGTCTCTCTGTTCCGTGTATCCGCAAACGGCGCATATGTATTCGGTATAGCCCTTTTGCGTTTGCGTGGGGAGAACCGTTTTTGAATACTGCATGTCGCAGTCTTCGGTTTTTTCGCCCTGACACAGACCGCACACCGCTTTGTGCCGCCCGTCTCCCGTGGGCGTCCACGCGCCGTATTCATGCACGCAGGCGGGATCTCCCGCACCGGATTCACCCGGCTCTTCCGCTGCGAAATACGACCGCATCGCCGGCAGGATCGCAACGAGAAGAAAACACAGAACAAGCATGACCAACAAGGGTTTTTTCGCACGCTTCATAACGCTGAACCACTCCATCCCCTCAACCGCAAATGAGGCAATCAATCTATTAGGTATATTATATAAATCGTGGGGATATTTGTCAATCGAAAAATGGCGCTTCCTGTCAAAAAAATGAAGAATCGTGATTTTTACCGAAAAAATAATTTTTTTTCATTTTCCACTTGATTATTTCATTATAATGCTGTATAATACCCACTCGTAGACAGGTGAAAAACGCTGGTGTGGCTCAATGGCAGAGCGGCTCACTCGTAATGAGCAGGTTGTCAGTTCGATTCTGACCATCAGCTCCAGAAAAAAGCACGCTTCGGCGTGCTTTTTTTTCAACGAAGCGTTTCGCCTGCGCAAAACGTAGACCGGCCCGCGGCGCGAAACGCGCCCGCGAACGGTTCCGGCTGACAACAAAGGAGTGCATCTTTTATGAAACTTGCGTTTTCCACTCTCGGGTGCCCCGCATGGTCGCTGAGATACGCCGTGGAGCAGGCGCGTGAGCTCGGGTACCGGGCGATCGAGATCCGCGGGGTAAAAGACCGCCTGCGTTCTGATACGATCGAAGAGCTGCTGCCCGAAAACCGCGCCGAGACCCTTGCATTCGCAAAGGCGCGCGGCGTATCCTTCTGCTGTCTCGGCGCGTCCGCGTCTTTCCACGAACCGGAAAAGCGGGAAGAAAACCTTGAGGAAGCGCTCGGCGCGGTAAAGCTGGCCTCCGCGTGCGGCGTCCCTTTCGTGCGCGTGTTCGGGAACGACCTCGTAACGGACGATGAAGATACCGAGATCAGAGATATCGCCGGGCAGATAAGCATCCTCTGCGACGAAGCGCGCGGATATAACGTCGATATCCTGCTCGAAGTGCACGGCGATTTCAACACCGGCGAAAAGATCCTGAAGACCGCCGAAGGCGTGGGCCGCGAAAACTTCGGC
>JAFRSZ010000145.1 GCA_017439205.1 Clostridia bacterium | reverse complement strand
TTGCACAGGCGGGCTACTATGATATTGCCCGTAAGTACAAGTCTCTGCACTCCTTATGATTGAACCGCCGTGTACCGAACGGTACGCACGGTGGTGTGAGAGGTCGGCTGCTCAACGAATGGGCAGCCTCCTACTCGATTTCTGAAACACAAGCGTACAGGATTATTCTTCCGTTTCAGAGGAAGCATCGGACAAAGCGTTATCATCAGTGGATATCACGGGTTCCTCGGGAAACTCTGCAGTTTCCGAAAAACCGATCGTCTCGGGCATCACATCCGAAGCGGGCAAATCGGAAGACTCTGCAGAAAAAACATCTGTCGGATCCGATGTTTCCCTTAAATCTTCAGCATTTGTCTGTTCAGCAGCGTTGTAAATGCTTTCCGTATCCTGCAGTTCTGCCTCCGTCCGGGCGGGCGCTTCTTCGTTGGCATAGTTATTCTCGTCAACAGGACCGTAATACGCCTGAGATACTTCAGGCTGTGAGGCTGTATCGTTCGCAACGCGCCACGCATAGAAATTGGCCTCGGTACAGAACTGGTAGGGATAAACCCAAAGCACGCCGACGCCCAGCGCAAGCGCGCCTACAATGTACCAGCCGATAAAACTCAGCATCAGCACGAAGTAAGAAAACTTATAGCCCTTCATAAGACGTTCGCTTTCTTTCAGGCACTGTTTCCACGTATACTCAGGATGATCGATCTTTACGTAATAAGAAAGCGCATACGCGAACGTTTTAACGATCCCGGGAATAATGAACAGCAAGGTCCAGAGAAACGTAAACAGATATCTCATAAAGCCGAGCAAAACAACCTCACCGTATTTGCGGAATCCGGAAAACAGCGTGTTGATCTCAACTTTATTTCCGCCCATCACAAGGTCAAGGAACGTCTTTTCGATGCCGTAAGTCAACGGCATGGCGAGCAGAATATTTACGAGAAGCCCGGAACCGATGCTTGCGATATAGATCGGCGTAAACATCCCCATGAACTGGGATATCGGGATATCGGCTCCCTCAACGGAATAAGAAAACGTATCAGACGATACAAAGGAAAAAATACTTGAAAAAGCGCTGAATCCGCTGGTAATACCCGATGCGAAAGAAGCTGCCACACCGGCGATCGACATATATATCAGTACAACGACCAGACCGATCAACCAGTTTTCCTGAAAGATCCCTCCGCCAAGTTGCTGCCGGGCGTTATATTTCAGCATTTTTCTGTCCATTATCATCTGCTCCTTTCCATATGCTCAAAAGGATTCTTCCGTAGTATTATTTGTTTGCGCTGCAAGATATGCGTAAAAATTCGCTCTTGTAACTTCCATATAAGGCGATACCCAGAACAAACCGATGCCAAACGTAAGGAATCCAACGCAGATCCATCCGATAAAACTCAGATCAAGAACAAACAGTTCCCACTTATGCCCCTTCATCATCTCTTTGCTGGATTTTATACATGCCTGCCAATCGTAATCGGGATGATCCACCTTGATATAAAACGCCATTGCATAACTGTAAGAGGCTATGATCCCGGGAACGATCAGCAGCATGCTCCACAGCATGATGAATATGGTTTCCATAAGCCCTATAAGAAGCGTTCCGCCGAAATCGTCTCTGAACCCGTCGAACAAAGAATCCAGATTGATTTTCGTTTCACCGTAAACAAGTTTTAAGAATATCTTGCTGACGCCGTACATAAACGGACCCATTAAAAGAAGCGCACCTACACCGGTAAAGCTTACTGCCGAAAGAATCGCTCCTTCTATAAGCAATACAACAATGCTCATAAGCCAGTTCTCTTTGAAAATACCGCCGCCAAGCTGTTTCTTCGCGTTTGTTTTCAACAGGCTTCTATCCATAACAAAAACCTCTTTTTCGTAATAATATCTTTTCTGCAATCAAATCTCGCTAAGCCTTACAGGACGATGCTCTGCAACGCTCTTCTTTGCGGCAAGGCCGATCTTAACGCTCTGCATACCGGCATGGATACCCACAGGCACCTCTTTGTCGTTCAGGCAGGCGTCAACAAACTGGCGCATCTCTTCGCTGAAAGAGGCCATATATCTTTCGAGGAAGAAGAAGAGCGGTTTTTCACCGGTAACGCCGTTTGCGTCCGCGATCACCGCGGTGGAAAGCGTATCGTTGCTGGTTGCTACCATGCCCTTTGAGCCGAACAGCTCCGCGCGCTGATCGTAACCGTATGCCGCGCGGCGGGAATTATCGATCACAGCCAGCGCGCCGTTGGACATCTTCATGGTAATGATCGCGGTATCCACGTCGCCCTGCTCGCCGATCGCCGGATCCACCAGAACAGCGGAATTCACGTAGATCTCCTCCACGTCCGCATTGGTGAGGAAGCATGCCATATCGAAATCATGGATGGTCATATCAAGGAAAATACCGCCTGATACGGCAATATACTTCGGGTTTGGCGGTTCGGGATCGCGCGAGGTGATCTTTAAGATATGCGCCTCGCCGATCTTGCCTGCGTCATACGCGGCACGGATGGCGGCAAAGTTATGGTCGAAACGGCGGTTGAAACCGACCTGGAATTTGATACCGGGGTTTGCGGCAAGCGTATCGGCAACAGCCTGGATCTTCTCAACGGAATGATCCACCGGTTTTTCGCAGAAAACATGCTTCCCCGCTTTGATCGCCTCAATCGAAATGGAAGCGTGCGTATCGGTGGAGGAACATACAAGGACCGCGTCGATATCCTTGTCTTCAAGGATCTTTTTATAGTCCGTATAAATGTTCTCAACGCCGAAGCCTTCAATGAACGCACAGGTCTCGTCGTTCATAAAAGGATCCGCAACCGCCTTGACAACGGCGTTTTTTACGTGGTAAGAAATGGATTCAAGATGTACTTTGCCGATGCGGCCGGCGCCGATAATACCAATATTCAGCATTTACTGTTCTCCTTTTTTACAGTTCACTAAAGTATTTTATATTGTTCCGTCCCAGGTGGAAACGTTTTTGTTTGTTTTTTCTTCTTCATCGAACCAACGGGTGGTAACGCACTTGGAATCGGTATAGAAGCGGTACGCGTCTTTGCCGAGGCAATGCAGATCGCCGAAGAAGCTCTGCTTATGACCGGCAAACGGGAAGAAGCCGATGGGTACGGGGATACCGACGTTCACGCCGACCATGCCGCCGTCCGTATGGCGGACAAACTCACGCGCAAAATAGCCGTTCTGCGTAAAGATCACGCTGCCGTTTGCATAGGGGTTCGCGTTCATAATGGCGAGACCTTCGTTGAAATCCTTGCAGCGCTTGATGCAGAGCACGGGGCCGAAGACCTCGTCGCGGCCGATGGTCATATCTTCCGTAACCTTGTCAAACACCGTGGGTCCTACATAGTAGCCGTTCTCAAAGCCTTCAACCTTATAGTTTCTGCCGTCCAGAACAAGCTCTGCGCCTTCCGCAACGCCCTTATCGATGTCGGCAAGCACTTCGTGCCAATGCTTCTCATACGTGATCGGACCGAGCTTGCTCGTTTTATCGTAAGCGGGGCCAACTTTGATCTTAGACGCCTGCTTTTTGAGTTCGGCAACGAATTCGTCTGCGATCGCTTCTTCAACAACGCAGCAAGAGAGCGCCATGCAGCGCTGTCCCGCGCAGCCAAACGCGGAATTGATAACGCCGGCAACGGTACGTTCGATCGGCGTGTCGCTCATCACAAGAGCATGGTTCTTTGCCTGCGTAAGGCACTGAACGCGCTTACCGTTCTTGGCGGCTTTTTCATAAATAAGCTTGCCAACGGGCGTGGAGCCCACGAAAGTGATTCCCTTTACATCGGGATGTTCAAGGATCAGGTCGATCTCATGGCGGGAACAGGTAACGATATTCACTACGCCGTCGGGCATACCGGCTTCTTTATAAAGGGCGGCGATACGAAGAGCGGTCCTCGGCGTGAGGGACGCCGCCTTCAGAACCATGGTGTTGCCGCACGCAACGCAAACCGGCACCATCCAACCGAACGGAATCATTGCGGGGAAATTCACAGGAACGATACCCGCAAACACACCGATACTCTCACGGTAGAGCGTGGTATCGAACCCGCGGGATGCGTCCATGATGCTCTCTCCCATCATGAGAGAGGTAACCTGTGTGGCAAGCTCGGTACCTTCTTTTGCTTTCAGAACGTCGCCTTCCGCTTCAGACCAGACCTTGCCGTTTTCTTCGGCAACAAGATAGGTAAGCTCTTCCATATGCTCGATCAGAAGCTCGCGCACCTTGAATAAGATCTGCGCGCGTTTGATCGGCGGAGTTGCGCTCCAGCCAGGATACGCCGCTTTTGCGGCGGCGATGGCGGCGTTTACCTCTTCGGGGGTGCAGTTGGGCGCATACCCTGTGATCTCTCCCGTTGAAGGATTGTGCAGTTCATAATACTTTTCGGCCTTTGATTCAACGTATTCACCGTTGACGAAATACTTCAGTTTTTCAGGCATTGCAAATTCTCCTTTTTATAAACCAGCCTTTTCGGCAATGTATTTTCTCGCTTTGATGGCATATTCCAACGGATTGGCGATCGCGGGATCCTGTTCGGCTTCAACAAGCACGTATCCCTCGTAATCGTTTTCGGCGAGCACGTCAAAAATGGGACCGAAATCGATCGCGCCGTCGCCGGGAACTGTAAAGGTACCGAGCCTTACGCCCTGCAGGAAGCTGAGATGCTCCGCCTTCACCTTTGCGATAACGTCAGGTCTGATATCCTTCAGATGCACGTGCTTGATGCGTTTGGCGTATTTTCTGAGCACAGCCATATAATCCTCTCCGCAGTAAGACAGATGGCCGGAATCGAACAGCAGGCTGAACAGCTCGGGATCGGTATTATCCATCATGCGGTCGATCTCTGCCGCGGTCTGAACCACGGTGCCCATATGGTGGTGCAGCGTAAGGGCGATCCCCATATCCTTCGCAACTTTGCCGAGCTTGTTGAGGCCGTTGCAAAGGAGATCCCACTCTGCATCATTCATAACATATTTTGCCTCAAAGATCGGCAGATCCGTGCCTTGAATCGAGTGGCCCTGCTCTGAGATACCTACAACCTTTGCGCCCATTTCCTTCAGGAAAGTGATATGCTTTATAAAATCGGCCTCAACCTCTTCGTAGGGCTTCGTGGTAAGGAACGCGGAAAACCAGGCGTTGCAGATCTGCATGCCGCGCAGTTCAAGAGCCTTTTTCAGTACGGCGGGATCCTTCGGGTATTTATTGCCGACTTCGCAGCCGGTAAAGCCTGCCAGCGCCATTTCCGAAACGCACTGTTCAAACGTGTTTTCAGCGCCGAGATCGGGCATATCGTCGTTGGTCCAGCCGATCGGCGCAATACCGAGTTTCACTTTGTCTTTGTTCAGCATTAATATTTCCTCGCTTTGCTTAAATTTTCGGATTTATTCTTATACGCTTCCCGAACGCTCTCTTTCGCGCTGGTAGAGGCGATGCCCACGTGCCACCACGCGCCGTAACCGTCGGTCATCGTTTTCGGCAGCACCTTGATATCAATAAGGGTGGAAACCTTCTGCTTCTTTGCGTCTTCGATCGCGGCGACAAGCTGCTCCATTGTACGCGCCTTATAAGTCTTGCAGCCGTAGCCCGCGGCGCTCATCGCGTAATCGACCTCAAGCAGATCGCCGAGGAGATCGCCGTTTTCGTCACGTTTACGGAATTCCGTTGCAAGGTTGCCGATCCCGTTGCCCATTTGCAGGTTGTTGATGCAGCCGAAACCGGCGTTGTCAAAGAGCATCACGTTGATCTTTTTGCCCTCCTGAACGGAAGTAAGAAGCTCCGAATGCAGCATCAGATATGAACCGTCGCCGCAGAAGGAATACACTTCTTTATCCGGCTTCGCCATCTTTGCGCCGAGCGCGCCTGCGATCTCGTAACCCATACAGGAATAGCCGTATTCCATATTATAGCTGTCTCGCTCGTCGCTTGTCCAGAGGCGCTGCATGCAGCCCGGCAGAGACCCCGCGGAAGCGACCGCTATGGCGTCGTCCGGAATCAGTCTGCGGATGGCAAGAAGAGCTTGGGTCTGCGTTAAAGCGGAACCGTAAAGCGCAACGAATTCCTCTATGGTAGGCGCGTAACGCGCTTTGATCAGAGGCTCAAAGCCTTCGCCGTAGTGATAATCTGCAAGACGGGCATATTCTTCATCCCATGCTTTTTTCGCATCGGCGATTTCGGTTGCGTACGCGGTACGGTAGCCTTTTGCCGAAAGGATCGCGTCAAGCGCTTCGATTGCGAGTTTTGCGTCTGCAACGCATTTTACGGCGTCAAGCTTATATGCGTCGAAACGGTCGGTGTTGATCGTAACGAACTTCACGTCGTCACGGTACAGCGATTTAGACGCTGTTGTAAAATCGGAAAACCTCGTGCCGACGCCGATCACGACGTCCGCTTCTTTCGCAACGGTATTCGCAGCAAGGTTGCCGGTAACGCCCACGCCGCCGAGATTCAGCTTATGGGAAGAGAGCACCGCGGATTTACCGTTTTGCGTTTCTGCGAGCGCGATATTGAATTTTGTGCAGAAATCCTCAACCGCCTTGCCGGCCTCGGAATAACGCACGCCGCCGCCTGCGATCAGAAGCGGCTTTTTTGCGGATGCGATCACCTCGGCGATATCGTTCAACTCGTCGGGCGAAGGCACGATGCGGGTGATCTTATGAACGCGTCTTGCATAAAAGCTCTCGGGGAAATCATAGCTCTCGCCTTCCACATCCTGTGAAAGGGCAATGGCAACGGCGCCCGTATTCGCGGTATCGGTGAGAACGCGCATCGCGTTGATCATGGAACTCATCAGCTGTTCCGGGCGCGTGATGCGGTCCCAATACCGGCAGACGGGGCGAAACGCGTCTGTTGTGGTGATGGAAAGCGAATCCACCTGTTCGAACTGCTGCAGCACTGGATCGGGCTGGCGGGTCGCAAACGTATCGGCTGGAAACAGAAGCAGCGGTACGTTATTCACCGTTGCGGTGGCTGCCGCCGTGACCATATTGGCGGAACCCGGGCCGATGGATGAAGCGCACGCAATGATCTTACGGCGGTTGTTCATCTTCGCGTAGGAAGCGGCGACGTGCGCCATTCCCTGTTCGTTCTTCCCCTGATAAACCTTCAGTTCGCCCGGATCTTCATCCAGCGCCTGACCGAGCCCCACAACGATACCGTGGCCGAAAACCGTAAAAATACCGTCTACAAACTTGGTCTCTTTGCCGTCAAAAGAAACATACTGATTATCCAAAAACTTAACCAGCGCCTGTGCAGTCGTCATTCTTGGCATAAATAATGACCTCCTTATATATAGATTTATATTACCATAAATGAATTAGCCGTTTACGAGCCATTTATGCTCTTCGTCAACGATACGCGTCGTTTTATACCAAGGATCCCCGTCAAGGTGGCGGATCATCCAAACGTAATACATCTCATACCCGGGCGCAGCAGCCTGCTGATGGCTGTCGCCGGGCTGAATGCACGCATAAGAGCCGTCTTTGCTCTTGAATACGTTCTCGCCGAGATAACAGGCGCCGAACCCCTGCGGATGATCGAACCTGTAATAGTAGACCTCCGGCTGCGGATGGTGATGCGGCGGATAACTGCTCCACTTGCCGGGCTGCGTAAACACTTCGCCGAGCACAAGGTTGGAATAAGGCGCGTTATCGTAATCAAACACCGTGGAAACGATGCGATGCCCGGCGCCGCCCCACTGCCCTTTGCCGAACTCCTGATATAAAATATCATCCGGCGTATAAAACACAGGTGCAAAATCGGTATCGTTATCCGTCTGCTCTATGATGATCTCGCTTTCAGCCAATCCCGTAACAGATACGGCTGTGTTTTTCGGCACGTGAAGCGCATACGGCTTTTTTTCAAAGGGGTTCAGCCGTTTTCCGGTCTCTTCTCTGCCGTTCCATGAAAACGTGACTTCACCCTCCACAAGCATGACCGCGGTTTCGTTCCGATCGTCGCAAAGCTTTATGCTCTCCCCTGCAGAAAGGCGCTTTACATAGATATTCATAAGCATATCGCTGTTCAGCCCGTTCATCTCGCAGAGCGTCTTAAGATTGTTATTATCAAATTCAGGATAAAAAAACATATATTCCTCCTTGAATGCAGAATGCGGTACGGAACAAACGGAAATGAACAAATCTTTACAATTCCGAATCCCGAACGCCGAATTCCGAATTAAACGCGCGCCACCATTTCTCCGTATTCTTCTTTTTCTTTACGGATAAACTCTTCCACCTGGGAAACGTTCGGCATATCCTGGCTGCACGCATGGGAAGCGACGAGCATCGCGGCGGAAGCGGATCCGAATTCAAGGCAATCGATGATCTCTTTGCCTTCAAACAGACTGAACAGGAACGCGGACGTATAACCGTCGCCGCCGCCGAAGCTCTTGAGGAGCTTTACGGGGAACGGACGGATCGAAAAGCTCTGTCCGTCGCAGGTATAAGCGGTAGATCCCTCTTTGCCGTGCGTAACGATCACGATTTTTGCGCCTTTATTCTGCCAGTAAGCGGCGGAGGCAAGATCGGTACCGTCTAATCCTTCAAAGCGCTCTGCAAAATCATACTCCACGCGGGAACCGATGATCATATCGGCGTTTGCCGCCGCGAGAGAATAATAAACGGAGATCTCATCGTCCGATTTCCAGTTATACGCGCGGTAATCAAGAACGAATATCACAGGAATATGGTTTTTCTTCGCGAGAAGCATGGCTTTCAGAGTTGCCTCTCTCGAGGGGCTCTCGGCAAGCGCGGTACCGGAAATCAGCACGGCCGCGCCCTGTTTTATGTAATCCTCGTCAACGTCGGCAGGGTCCAGCTTCAGATCAGCCGCTTCGTTGCGGTACATCACAATACTGGATTCGGTTTCGCTTTTGATCTCAGTAAAGGTAAGGCCGATCTTCTCGCCGTTTTTGCAGCGAACAATGTGTGAAATATCGATGCCCTCACGGTCAAAGAAATCGGTAACAAAAGTACCGAATTGGTCGTCTGATACGCGGGCAATAAAGCCGCACTTTTTGCCGAGGCGAGCCAATCCCACCGCGATGTTTGCCGGGGAACCGCCGAGATAGCGTTTGAACGTAGTGCTTTCGTTCAGCGGGCAGTAATAATCCACAGGGTTGAGATCCACGGCAACGCGGCCTACAAGGATCAGATCGTACTTTTTGCTTTTGTCGAATTCGATGTATTTCATTCTGCTTTTCCTTTCATTTATCTATTGTTAAACACAAGAATGTGCCGTTTTACGTTGTTATATACCGCTTCAGCGCACGCTTTTGAAAGACCGAAATAATCGGGATCGTTCATCTTTGCGGTAAAATCTTTTGATGCTTTTGCAAGCGCGTCAAAACTTGCCGTAGCAATATTGATCTTTCGTATGCCGAGAGAGATCGCCTTGCGGAACATTTCATCCGTAATCCCTGTGCCGCCGTGCAAAACCAGCGGAACAGTCGTTACCTTGTCTATTTCTTCCAGCACGTCGAAACGAAGCTCCGGCAATACGGGATAATTCCCGTGCGCGTTACCGATGGCAACGGCAAGCGCGTCGATGCCCGTCTCCTTTTCAAAACGGGCGGCAACAGACGGATCCGTACATGTGATGATGTGCTCTGCGGTATCGCCCTCGTTGCCTCCTACAACGCCGAGTTCCGCTTCCACGGTAGCGCCCGTTTCATTTGCCAATGCAACCACTGCTTTGGTGTGCCTGATGTTCTCTTCCGGCGGAAGCAGCGAACAGTCCATCATCACAGAAGTAAAACCGTAGTCCAAAGCAGCCTTTACACATTCCACCGTGAGACCGTGATCCAGATGTACGGCGATATCAACCTTTGCATGTTCAGCGGCGCTTATCATCATCGGCGCCATCAGCTCCAACGGAGAATTGCGAAGGCGCTTCTCCGCGATCTGCAGAATGATGGGCGTGTTCAGCTCTTCCGCGGCTTTAACCGCCCCCATCACCATTTCCATGTTGCCTACGCTGAACGCGCCTACGGCCCTGTTTTCTTTTTCCGCTTCCAGAAGAAGCGGCTTCATTTTAACAAGCGACATAAAACCACACCTTAAAACGCCGATAATTTTTGCAGGAATTTCAGAATATCTTCAAAAACCTTTTCGTGATCCGGTTCATGCAGAAGATCGTGCCGATCCGTCGGATACAAAATGACTTCCGGGTCCAATCCTGCAGCAGCATACAGATCCGAAGCGGATATCACGCCGCGCCCGAAGAACCCGACGCTGTCTTTTGCGCCGGAAACGAACATCACCTTGAAATCTGCGGGAAGCATATCCGCGTTTTTCCGTTCGCTGCCCTTCAGCAAAAGCTGAAGCATGGCCGCGGTCAGTTCGCGCGTCATTGAAAAACCTGTTAACGGATCCGCTATATATTCCATAAGCGTTTCTTCGCTTTTGCTGAGCCACGAGAGCTCGCTGTTATCTTTATAAACTCGCTTTGTGAGCTTCCCGAACAACACGTCTGGCGCTGCTGCCGAAGATAGCTCTCTCGGCAGGCGCTCAAGCAGCGTATTGAGCGGATCGGCAAATGCCCATATAAAATCAGGCATCTGACCGCAGCCTACAAACACTGCGCCCGCAAGCGTATCGGCAAAAGCGCCGGCATAAATACGGGCGGCAAAGGAACCGACGCCGATACCAAGGATATAGTAAGGCCGATCGGGGTATTTCTTCGCCATGATACGGTGAAGCGTATTCATATCGCGAATTACCGTAAGATGTGCGTCGGGGTTCACCGCGCCCAGCTCTTCTTTCGTCTGCACGCTGCCGCCGTGCCCTACATGATCGGCCCCGCAAACAAGAAAGCCGCGCTCTGCAAGATAACGCGCAAAAGCGTCATATCTGCCGATATGGTCGCCGAAGGACGGAGCGATCTGAACCACGCCCATCGGTTCGGAATCGTCGCTCTGCCAGATGAGCGCCATGATTTTGCTGATTCTGTTGTCGGACGTAAAATACGCCTGCTTCTTAATTATCATGAAACGTACCTTTTTTATTGGAAGAGATCAATCAAACAGATAAACGCGCGTTTCATAGGGACGCAGCGTGAACCCGTTGTTCACAACGCCGCACGTCTCATAGTTGGAAAGCATCAGCTTTCCGCTGTTGAGATCAAAGCCGTCCGGCGCTTTGAACGCCACGTTGTTTTCGGAGAAGGAGTTGACCACAAGCATCTTCTTATCGTCAAGGAACCGTCCGTAAACAAACAGCTCGCTGCTGTTTGCGTAGTATTCCTCATAAGAACCGTAGATCACAATGTCGTTTTCCTTACGGAATTTCAGAAGCTTTCTGTAATAGTTCAGAATCGAATTCGGGTCGTTTTCCTGTGACGCCACGTTGATCTCGGTATAATTCGGATTAATGAAGAACCAGGGTTTCTCCGCTGTTGTGAACCCGGCGTTCTTTTCACTGCTCCACTGAACGGGCGTACGGGCGTTATCACGCGAGGCATAATGCACAAGGTCCATCGCCTTCTTCTCACCGAGAAGCGCTTTTGCCACTTTATAATTGTTGAGCGTGGAAACGTCAACATAATCGTTGATATCATCAAGCGGCATATTGAGCATGCCGATCTCCTGCCCCTGATAGATAAAGGGCGTGCCGGACTGGCAGATATACATCGTGGCCAGCATCTTCGCGCTTTCCTCACGGAATTTCACGCTGCCGTAACGGTTGATGATACGGGGCTGATCGTGGTTTTCAATATAAAGGGCGTTCCATGCCTTGCCGTACAGATCCTTCTGCCAGCGGGTGTAAACCTTTTTCAGTTTCTTCAGATCGAACTTGGTTCTGATCCAGCTCATGAACAGACAGTCCGCAGCCATATGTTCAAAATGGAACATCATATTAAGCTGCTGGTCGGGGCCTTCGGCGATGTGGTGCAGCGCCTTCTTCGTGGTCATCATCGGCGCTTCGCCGACCGTCATGCAATCGTATTTATCAAGCACGTCGTGACGGTATTCGGCCAGATACTCATCCAGATGCGGACCGTGCATATAGTTTTCAATGCCGGTGCCGATCGGGAAATAATACGGGCTCGAAGGAAGTCCCTTGCGTTTTGAAATAAACGTGATCACGTCTTCGCGGAAGCCGTCTACGCCCATATCGAGCCAATAGCGCATGATATCCTTCACTTCTTCACGCACTTTCGGATTGTCATGGTTCAGATCCGGCTGCTCCACGGCAAACAGATGCAGATAATATTCATCCAGCTTTTCATTATATTCCCACGCAGGACCGGCAAAGGTGCTCATCCAGTTGTTGGGAGGACGGTTCCCCCTGCCCTTGCGCCAGAAATAATAATCGTGATAGGGGCCTGTGGGATCTTCAATGCTCTTTTTGAACCACTCGTGCTGATCGGAGGTATGGTTCACAACAAGATCCATGATAACGCGCATGCCTCTGTCGTGCGCGCCCTTCAGTACGGCTTTGAAATCGTCAAGCGTGCCGTATTCCGGCTGGATATCGCGGTAATCGGCAATATCATAGCCGTAATCCTTCTGCGGGCTCTTATAGAGCGGCGAAAACCAGATGGCGTCCACCCCGAGGCTCTTGATGTAATCCAGTTTTTCGAGCACGCCCTTCAGGTCGCCGATGCCGTCGCCGTTGCCGTCGGCAAACGAACGGGGCCATACCTGATAGACGGCCATTTCTTTGTACCAGCTGCGTTTGATCTCTTCTGACATATTCTTATACCTCCGAATAATTTTCAAGCAGTATTTTGCCGAGTTCGCCGATGTTGTCAAATGCGGCGCTCGCTTTGATGCCGCTTCGCGCATATTGTGACGGCGATGTAACGCCCGTAAATACCAATGCGGTCTTCAATCCGTTTTGCGCGCCGATGGCGATATCTGTGGCAAGGCGATCTCCGACAAAAGCGATCTCATGCCGTTCGCATCCGATCAGATGCGTAACGTAATCAACCGTATAGCCGTAGGGTTTACCGAAAATGATACCAGGCATACGCCCCGTAGACTGGCGGAACATCGCCATCATGGAACCCGTATCCACCATAAACCCGTTTTTCAGCGGACAGTTATCGTCCGGGTGGGTCGCCATATATTCTTTCCCTGCGGCAAGAAAACGCGCCGCTCTGTTGATCTTTTCGTAATCCAGAGTGGTATCGAACCCAAGCACCACGATATCGGGATTCTCCTGTTCGAGCCTGATGCCTGCCTCGAGAAAATCATTTGTCAGATTTTCATTTCCGAGAAGATATACGCTTTTGCCCGGGCGAAAACGTTTGAGGTAATCAATGGTTACGTGCGATGAAATGATAACGCGCATTCCCGGCTTATCATAACCGATCTTTCTGAGCCGCTGCAGGCACTCTTCTTCATTATGCGATGAATTGTTCGTAAAAAAGAAGAATCTGCGGCCCGTTTTTTTGATCGCGTCGGCGAATTCGAGCGCGCCGGGCAAAAGCTCTTCGCCCAAATAAAACGTACCGTCCATATCGACGATAAAGCACTTGATATCGTTAAAAGTTTCCATTATTTCTCTTTCTTAAAAGCATATATATTCTTTTATATCATAGAATATTTTTACAAAAAAAGCAATAGATTTTTCCGTTTTTTCACATGGATCGGTAAAGCTATATAAATATAACCGCATGAACAGAGAAACAGCGGCGTTCCCGCCGGGGGAACGCCGCCTGAGGTGGTTTTAGGTTATCTCTTGAAGAGATTCTTGAAGAACGCTATGATCAGCGCGAAGAAGCGAATGATGCGTGCGCCGATACCGGCGGCCATCTGTGTTTCTTCTTCAGTATACTCATAAGGAGGCTTCAGCAGAGCCTGACGCTCTTCAATGATCTTCTGGAAAGCAGGATACTCAACGGTATACACTTCTTTCAGAAGGAATCCTGCGCGCTCAATATATGCGGGCGCAAGTTCCGTGATCGAGAAGATGATCTCGTAGAAGTTGTAATCCTTATAGCGGTAGAAGAAGTCCGCAGTTGCGTCGGTAGCGCTGTCCGCACCGAAGAACACCCAGAAGAGCGAAGCAAGAGCAACGTCATGTACACCGTGGAAATCAGCGATATCCTTATCGGCGTCTTTCATAATGCGAAGGACACCCAGCGCGATCGCCCTTGTATCGTCATCCTTGATCAGGCTGTGAAGGATCTCTGAAAGCTTCTCAAAGTTATCCTCGAAGATTACCTGATTGATACCGTAATCAAGAATACGGGACAGCAGATCAGCCTTGCCCTGATCGGTAAGTTTTACGGTGTATGCGTCGTCGCCGTTTGCTGAAGCAAACCTGATCGGATCGGTGAAGTGAAGCTCTTCGCTGAGTTCTTCCGCGGTGCCGAGGTTCAGCTCGATACCGGTCTTTTCGTAAAGAACATCGGTTACCTTTTCAATGATGAAGTCCACGGGAGACACATCGGAGAAGGTCAGATCCACACCGGTCTTTTCTTCTACAAGTTCATAGAGATCGATCTCGTAAAGCGGCTGGATCGTATCGATCAGAACATTTACGCTGAACAGCAGGTTTTCTGCAGAAACCTGGATGCCGCCCACCTTATCGAAGTAAAGAACCGACGGAAGTACGTCCTCAAGGAACTTCACGGGATTCGCGATCAGATGATCAACAACGGTAAACAGCGG
>JAFRSZ010000144.1 GCA_017439205.1 Clostridia bacterium | reverse complement strand
TCGCAACGCAAAATAGGTTTTCGATGAAAAACGAAAGTTTTGTTATGCAATCGGTATTATAAAAAGAAATCTTCGGATCCAATCAACCTTCAAATAATACAACACTTTTTTCTGTTTCAGAGCGAACGGCGAACGGCGAACGGCTGAATTTCAGTTTATCGGGCAACAGCCCGATAAACTGAAATTTGAACGCAATCCCTGCGTTTCCATTATATCTTTCCCTCCGAAAAAAGTCAATCGCCGCCGCCGCGGTTTTTCTTGCTTTCTTCAAACGGTTCGGTTATAATAAATAACGAACAAAAATGAAAGCGGGGAACCTGTAATGAACAAAAAAATACTTGCCGCCGTGATCGCCGTACTCATCGCCGCCGCCGTGATCTTCACGTCGGGCTGCGGCAAATCCGACGCGCCCGAAACGACGGATGCGAACACCTCCGCCGCGCAGCAGGCGGACGGGACCGACGCCGCCGCGCCGGAAAACGCCGCGCCCGATTTTACCGCCACGCTGACAAACGGCGGCGCCTTCACCCTCTCCGAGCACAAAGACGAAGTGGTCATGCTCAATTTCTGGGCAACCTGGTGCTCGCCCTGCGTGGCCGAGCTGCCGGAGATCCAGCGGCTCGTGGACGAAAAAATCGAGGGCTTCACGTTTCTTGCGGTGGACTGCGCCGAAGACAGGGCAACCGTTGACAGATTCCTGCAGGAGAAAGGCTACACCTTCAGCGTGGCCTACGATGAAGACAACGCCATCGGCGCGCTGTACCCCACGGACGGCATCCCCTATACGGTGTTCATCAAAAACGGCGTTATTGAAAAGACCTTCCTCGGCAGGCCGGAAGATCCCTATACCGAATACAAAGCCGCCGTTGAGGAACTGCTGGCGAAATGACCGGAAAGCCGAAACAGATCCTCGTGTGTTCGCTGCTGATCGCTGCCGTATGCCTGCTGGCCGCGGGTCTGGCGGACGGCGGCTTCACGGACGTGCTGCGCAAGGCCGCAACGATCTGCTTTGAGTGCATCGGGCTCGGCTGAGCCGCGGGTAAGAACGCATGAAAACGGACGAAAAAAAGAAAAAACGCTTTCCGAAGCTCTCCGCGCGCAGATACACGCAGCTGATCGCGGCAGTGCTGTATAACTGCAACGTAAAGGGCTTCGCCGAAGGCAAGATCTTTAAGGGAGCCTCGAAGGGCCTGTGCGTACCGGGGCTCAACTGCTATTCCTGCCCGGGCGCCGTGGCCGCCTGCCCGCTTGGCAGCCTTCAGAGCGCGCTGCTCTCTTCGCGCTATAAGGTCCCTTATTACGTTCTGGGCACGCTGCTGCTGTTCGGGCTCGTCTGCGGCAGGTTTATATGCGGCTTTCTGTGCCCGTTCGGGCTGCTGCAGGAGCTCATCTACAAGATCCCCACAAAAAAAATAAAAAAGAGCCGGGTCACCCGCGCGCTCTCAAAGCTCAAATATATCATTCTGATCGCCTTCGTGATCGTGATCCCGCTTACAAAGCTCTCGCCGGGGTTCTGCAAATATATCTGCCCCGCCGGAACGCTGGAGGGCGGCGTCCCGCTGGCGCTGGCGAACGCCGATATCCGCGGCATGCTGGGCGCGCTGTTCTCGTGGAAGGTGTTCGTCGCCGCGGCCATCCTGCTCGCAAGTCTGTTCTGCTACCGGGCGTTCTGCCGCTTTCTGTGCCCGCTGGGCGCGATCTATTCGTTTTTTAACCCCGTCTCTTTCTTCGGCGTAAAAGTGGACAAAAGCAAATGCACCGGCTGCGGCGCGTGCGTGCGCGCCTGTAAAATGGACGTGAAAAAGGTTTGCGACGGCGAGTGCATCCAGTGCGGGGAGTGCAGAGGCGTGTGCCCCGAAAACGCGATCTCCTTCGGCTACAAAGGCCCGGGAGAAGCAAAACGCACGCCGAAAACCGACCGGCAAACGGAAGAATAAACCCGACAAATCGTTGCCGCATCTGTGCGAATTGAAATTTAGCGCACAGTGCGCACCAATGAAGAATTAAAAATTAACAATTAACAATTGATGAAAGGGCTCCGCCCTTACCCGATTATACTCATCGGATAAGCAGGTTTTTTCTTCTTTTATAAACCTATTTCATATAATTAAAACGCGCCAGCGTTTTCCGAAATTGTTAATTGTTAATCGTTTATTGTCAATCGGTCAAAGCGACAAACTGAAATATATTAACCGGGGCTTCATATTTAAGCCCCGGTTTTCTGCTGTTTTGCTATTGTATCCGTTCAACGTGGTAACTGTACCGTTCCACCGTAAGCGCGTAGTAATACGCGGCGCCGTCCGGCGCGGTCAGGATCAGCTTCGTGTCGCCCACCTTTTCGAACGACGCTTTGATAATATAGTCTTCTATGCCCTCTTCGTAGGCGATCCATACCTTGCCGAAGCTCTCGTCCTCCAGCGAAACGGTGTAGCTGTCGTCGTATTCGACGCCGCAGGTCTCGCTGCCGCTGGGAAGCATGCTGGTATCGTAGGTGTGCGAACGCTGGTCCATGACCCCCCACACCGACGCCGCCAGAAGGATCGCGACGCTGATCGCCACGCCGATCAGGCGCAGCCTTTTATCGCCGAAGATGAACAGCGGGTAGATGATCATCGTCGCCGCGCAGAACAGGGCGCTGAGCAGGTGCTGCGGGAAGAAATGCACCGCCTCGCCGAAGAAGTTCATATAATGATACCCCACGAAGAAGAGCATCGGCACAAGGATCATCAGGCTCCACCATTTGTCCTTCTTCATATAGTGCCCCACGAACGCCATCGGGAACGTGAGCAGCGTCCACATGAACCACGGCGGATAATATTTGAACAGCTCAAAGCCCATCTCGTGGAAAGGCGCCTGCACAAGATACACCAGCGGCTGGCTTATTAGGAAGAATACGAACACCTTCAGCGCCGAATCCAGCGGGCTCTTGCTGTTCACGATCAGGATGATCGCAAACAGTACCCAGCACTCAAAGGTGATGCTGATATCCTGAAAGGACGTATCTCTCAGCGCCGGGATCATCGCCACAACGCCGGTATACACGCCGCAGATCACGGCGAACAATATCAGCTTGGGCCACGTTATGTTCAGCCCGCCGAAGAGTTTTTTCAGTAGTTTCATTGTATTGTCCTCCGGATAAATTGGAATTTAGCGCGCGGTTCGGGATACCATCCCGTAGGGGGCGGCGTCTCGACGCCCCGCCACGTTTATTGTTTGAAACCGTTATTTACAAAGCGAAATACCAACACAATCGCATGTAATTAACATATGTTGTTTTTATGGCTTGCGGGGCGGCGCGGGCCTCCGGGGGAGGCCTCTGCCGCAAGGCAGAAGCGCTTGACCGAACCGGCAGGCGAGACCGAGACGCCGCCCCCTACGGTGAGGTGGTTCAAACCGCGCGACAAACTGAAATTTGAACATCTCAAGCCATCATCTTTCTGTAATTCTCCGCGATCTGCTCATACGAGTACCCCGAACGCAGCTCGTACAGGAAGCGGCCCTGATAACCGACCTCCTCCAGCGCCGCGAGGATCGCAGGCCAGTCGTTTTTGCCCTCAAAGGGCAGCAGGTGCCGCTCATTGATAAAATCGTAATCCGATACGTGCAGGGTAACGATCTTCTCCCCCACCGCGCGGATATAGTGCACGTTATCCTCTGTAAGGCTGTGGTTGGTATCGAACACCACTTTCAGATCGGGGATCTGCCTTAAAAACGTCAGCATCTCGTCCGAGGTGCGGCAAAGACAGGAGCGGGGCAGGTTCTCGAGGCACAGCGCAACGCCGTTTTCTTTCGCCGTATCGCACAGCCGCCCGATCGTTTCCAGAGCCGCCTCCATACGGGCGGCGCGCTCGTTCTCGGGGTAAGGTTCGCCGCTCGGGTGGATCACGGCAAGCGGGATGCCCGCCTCGCCGCAGGCGCGCAGCAGCAGCGTCTGTGTGCGAACGGTATATTCCCGCACCGCCGGGTCGAAGGACGCCGGGTCGATCTCTTCAAACGGCGCGAAGGGCAGGTGCAGAGAGGAGATCTCCACCCCGTGCGCCCGGGCGAGCTTTACGGTATCCGCCGCCCTGTGCGGGAAATCCAACGTTTCAAAAAACGGCGCGATATCGCCGGAAGCGAGCTCCGCCTGCCGTATCCCCGCGGCGGACATTGCGCTCAGCGCCGCCGGTTCCATTTCGCCGGGCCCCACGGAGAGGGCAAGCGGCCAGCTTTTTCGATCGGACATAGAAAGGGCTCCTTTCGGGGGCAAATTGTGATTTATCGTTCAATGCGGAATTCGGAATTCGGAATTCGGAATTGTGGAAGGGGTGCGGGTGTCCAGTGGACACCTCTGCCATATGGCAGAAGCACCGACCGAACCGGCAGGTGAGAATCCGCCCTTACCCATTTATAAAATGCTGATTCTTATAGTATTTCAAATATAAAACTCCGTTTTTATACTTAATCAAAACGTGTCATTGTTTTTCTTAATTCCGAATTACGCATTCCGAATTCCGAATTAAAACATCTCGCCAATCTGAAATTTAAGCTCCTTCAAAACAAAACCTTCAGCCGCAGCCTTTCGAGCGCGTCCTTCGGCACGGTATTGCACGAGAAGATCGGGCGCGTTATGCCGTCTTCTTCCACAAACATCAGGTCGTCGGCAAAGCGTCTGCCGTCGGGCTCCAAAACGACCGCCGCGTCGGGATCGTAAACGAACAGATCCCGGTTTTCATACCAGCAGCGCAGCCCCTCGGCGTAGCGCATTGTGCAGCACTGCGGCGCTTCGTACCCGCTGATCTTCAGGATCGGCTGCGCGGGGGTGACGCATTTGTTGGTTCCGGCGCCGCCGTTGTCCCGCTGGCAGAACTGCAGGCCGTTGGCCCAAATCCGCCGCGCCAGCTTCCGGTAACGGGGCTGAAGGGTAACGGTATAGAGGTCCGTTGCCAGAATGAGACTGTCCACCACGGCGCAGGGCTCCGTCCATGTATCCTCCCGCCCGAACCAGTTGAAGTTTTCATAGGTCAGCGTCATGCCGTACCGCAGGTACCGGTCAAACTCTCTCTGCACGGCGCTGAGATACGTCTCGTCCCCCGTGGTCCCGTAATAGCGCAGCGCCCCGCGCAGGCAGGTGAGGGACGTGTGGGTCTGGAACCCGCGGGCAACCATATCCGCCCGCAGAAAGATACCGAAGGTCTTCTCAATAAACGCGGCTGCGCGGCTGTCGCCCGTCAGCGCGAAATACCGCGATATCCCGTCCAGGCACATGAACGCGCAGCCCACGTCGGAAGAGAGCTTCCAGCCGTTCAAGGTATCGTTGATATGGCCGTCCACCCCGCCGTCGCGCCGGTTCCTCTCCAGCGGATAGCGGTCGTAAAACGGCAGCGCGGGCAGGTAAAGACGCTCAAAGGTGCTCTTCGCGGCGCGCAGCGCAAAGTCGTCGCCGAACGTCTCCGCCCAGTCCACAAGAGCGCGCAGGTACCAGTTATGGCCCGAAAGCTGCTGCTCGTTGACGGTCCTACCGTCCGGCACGTCGCCGATAAACAGGTATTCGTTGGTGTGTTCGGGCAGCGCGGCCATCAGACGCCGCATACAGGGGATCTCCCGCCCGCTCATATGATAATGGCACAGAAAGGCCAGCAGGGCGCGGCCCTCAAAATCCCCCGGCCAGGCGCATTCCCCGCCGCGGAGCACGTGCTCAAAATCGTACGGGGCGGCGCTCAGCCGCTGAAAGTTTTTTTCAATGTTCACCTTGCCGCCCGATACGGCGGAATAAGCAATGGTATTCATATGTGAATCCTCAAAATTGGAATTTGTCTTTCAATGCGGAATGCGGAATTCCGAATTACGCATTCCGAATTCCGAATTAAAAACATCTCGACAAACTGAAATCTGAACTCATTAGTTATTTATCATCATACCACATCCCCAAAGAAAAGTAAATCCTTATGATTGTTTACAAAATAATGTTTTTATCGAAACAACCGTATGATAGAATGATTTTGCAGAATAAAAACGGGAGGGAAAACCGATGCAACAAGACGTGAAAAAGCTGGGCTTCGGCCTGATGCGCCTGCCGAAAAAACTGACGTCCATCGATATCGAACAAACGAAGGCCATGGCGGACCTGTTTCTGGAGGCGGGATTTACCTATTTTGACACGGCCTTCATTTATCCCGGCAGCGAGGCCGCCGCGAAAGAGGCGCTGGTGGACCGTCACCCGCGCGAGAGCTATACGCTCGCAACCAAAATGAACGCGGCGATCCCGGGCATGACCGAAAAAATGGTGAAAAACGAATTCGAGACCAGCCTGAAGCGCACCGGCGCGGGATATTTTGACTACTATCTGCTGCACGCG
>JAFRSZ010000143.1 GCA_017439205.1 Clostridia bacterium | reverse complement strand
GCAAACCCGTCCGGGCGCTCGGGTCGCTCCTCAGCGTTGCCCTATCCTCCCTGACGGTAAAGCGGGAACTATTATATCACAAAAAAGTGGATCTGAACTATTCACTTTAAAAATTGTCCTTGACAAAGGGTCACGAACAGAACCAAAAGTGATTCGGAAGAAACAGGGTCATTCGGAACCCCCAAAAAGTCGGTCTTACAGATCGATAAATACAATGGGTACGGGCGAAGCCCGTCCTTCATTCCGAATTCCGCATTCCGAATTCCGAATTAAAAAAATCTCCGCTCTCCGCTCTCAAATCTCCGCTCTGAAAAACAATTCCGCATTATAAAAAAAGGAGTTTGCATATGGATCTGAAAACACTGATCGCCAAAGATTTACTGAAAATAAAGGCCGTGTTCTTCCGGCCGGAGGAGCCCTTTACGTGGGCGAGCGGCATCAAGAGCCCGGTGTACTGCGATAACCGGCTCACCCTCACCGCGCCCGAGGTGCGCACGGACGTTGAAACCGGCCTGAAAACCCTGATCGAAGAAAACTACCCCGACGCCGAGGTGCTGATGGGTACCTCCACCGCGGGCATCGCCCACGCCGCCATTACCGCACATCTGATGGGCCTGCCGATGGGCTACGTGCGCAGCGGCGCGAAAGACCACGGACGCCAGAACCGGATCGAGGGAAAACTGGAACCCGGGCAGAAGGTGGTTGTGGTGGAAGATCTGATCTCCACCGGCGGCAGCGTGATCGAGGTGGTTGACGCCCTGCGCGAGGCCGGCGCCGAGGTGCTTGGCGTCGTTTCCATTTTCACCTACGGCATGCAAAAGGGCCTCGACCGGCTGGCTGCCGCGGACGTGAAGAACGTATCGCTCACCGATTTCGACTGCATCGCCGAGGTGGCGGCGGCGGAGGGCTACATCGCCCCCGCGGATATCGCCCGGCTGATCGCGTTCCGCAACAACCCCGCGGACGAGAGCTGGATCGGAGGCGCGCAATGAGAAGCGTGATCGACATACTGGATCTGAGCCTGCCGGAGCTGGACGCGCTTGTTGCCACGGCGGAGGATATCATCGCCCGGCCGGACGACTACGCGGACGCCTGCCGCAGAAAAAAACTGGCGACGCTGTTTTTCGAGCCCTCCACCCGCACGCGGCTGAGCTTTGAGGCCGCCATGTACGAGCTGGGCGGCAACGTGCTGAGCGTGGCGGGAGGCAATACCTCCAGCGCGGCCAAAGGCGAAAGCGTGGCGGACACGGTGAAAACCGTGAGCTGCTACGCGGATATCATTGCGATGCGCCACCCCAAAGAGGGCGCGGCGCTGGTGGCGGCAAACAACGCGAAAGTACCGGTGATCAACGCCGGCGACGGCGGCCACTGCCACCCCACCCAGACGCTGGCGGACCTGCTCACCATCCACCGCGAAAAGGGCCGTTTCACCGATCTCACCGTGGGCCTGTGCGGCGACCTGAAATTCGGGCGCACCGTACATTCGCTGATCAACGCCCTCTCGCGCTGCACGGGCAACCGCTTTGTGCTGATCTCGCCGGAGGAACTGAAGGTGCCGAGCTACGTGAAGGCCGAAGCGCTGAAGAAAAACGGCGTACCCTACTCACAGACCACCGACCTTGAATCCGTGATGCCTCAGCTCGATATTTTGTATATGACCCGCGTACAGCGCGAGCGCTTCTTCAACGAAGAGGATTACCTGCGGCTGAAGGACAGCTATATATTGACCCCCGAAAAACTGAAAAACGCGAAAAAGGACCTTTCGATCATGCACCCGCTGCCCCGCGTGAACGAGATCAGCGTTTCCATCGACGACGATCCCCGCGCCTGCTACTTCAAGCAGGTGCTCAACGGCAAATACATGCGCATGGCGCTGATACTCATGCTTTTGAAGGAGGCCGGAACGATATGAATATTGATTCCATTCAGAACGGCGTGGTGATCGACCACATCACCGCGGGCAGCGGCATGCGGCTGTACGACCTGCTCGGGCTGGACCGCACCGACCTTTCGGTGGCGATCATCCGCAACGTGGCGAGCCGCAAGATGGGCAAAAAGGACATCATAAAGATCGACGCGGATATCGACGTGAACCTGGACGTGATCGGCTACGTGGATCCCGGCGCCACGGTGAACATCATCAAAGACGGGCTCCTATATGAGAAGAAGACCATTGAGATGCCAGAGCTCCTCACCGACGTGATCCGGTGCAAGAACCCACGCTGCATCACCGGCACCGAACAGGAATTAAAGCACGTGTTCCGCCTCACGGACCGGGCAAAGAAGGAATACCGCTGCGTTTACTGCGAAACGAAAGCATAACAAAAAAGGACGACCCTTGGGCATAAGCCCGTGTTTTTTCGTCAGACGCGGGAAATCGGCAGTACGTACTGCCGCGCAAAGATTGACACCCCTTTGGAATTATGATAAAATGATAACGGCGGCCGCGGGAAGCAAACCGCGGCTGCCGCACGATCGCCCGAAAGATACAAACAGGGAAACTGACCGTATCATAAACGACTGGAGGCCGCGTATATGTTTCAGCAGAGCTTCGGAACGCTTACCGTAACGCAGGTGCAGACCAAAAGCGGAAAAGAAATGCTGATGCTTCAGCGAAAGAACGATACCCGCATCCTGGTGGATTACAAGGAAGACGCGCAGAAAGACGGTCAGTACGCCTATATGTTCGACAACAAGCTCGTTATCATCGTGCACTGGAGCCGCTACGCCAAAGAGGATTTTGAGGAGACGTTCAACAATGTCCTTCAGCTGCGCATGGGCCTGATGCGATCGGGGCTGTGCATCACCGTAAAATTCGGCGGCTACCGGTGGGGCACCGTAAAGACCCTGCCCGGCATCATGGGCACGTTCAACGACCCCGAAAAACCCTTTGACCGAATCACCTTCATCTTCGCCGATTCAAACAACGGCAACGTGATGGGCTACCGCGATTTTATACCGGACAAGACCATGGCGGATTTTCTGAAGTCCGCAAACGACCAGAGTTATCGGTTCTTTGCCGATTCCAGCGCGAAGTGCCCGGAATACAGGTCGGTTGCCGAGCTGATGGACGACTGGTGCGTGGTGGCGGCGCAGGATCTGCAGAGCATGCAGAACATCGACTACGAGAAGATGGCGTCCTACCCCGGCATTTACGGTATGAACGCAGATGCGGAGAACCGCCCGAGCTTCTTTCGATACTGACGATCCGGGCGCGGTCCGTCTTGCGGGACCGGCCCCCGGGCATCCTCCCCCACAGAATGAGAAAGGAGCAACCCAGATGGAAGAAAAACAGAATTCCGGGTGTTTATCCGTTTTCGTACCGTTTTTGCTGGCCTGCTTTGCATCGGTGATGGTCGCATGGTTTTTTAAGGGAAACGATACGGCGCAGCGTCCGGTAAACGAGAGCAATACGGTGATCCCCATCACCCTGCGGACGGAACCGACCACGCGCCCCGCCGAGCAGACGCCCGCTCAAGCGACCACCCTGCAGGACGACACGCCGCCTGTCGCCCGGGAGGAGCGCTACTACTACCGGCAGCTGAACGCGGTGGAAAAGGATATCTACGACCGCGTACGCAGCACGGTTGAAGCGGGCGGCACAAGCCTTACGATCGATAACGTTGACGCAAAAACGTACGTTGACGCGCTGGAACGGGGCATCTACGCCTTCGTAAAAGATTATCCCCTGTATTTCTGGCTGCGTGGAGGATACAATACGACCTACGTCACCCGTGCCGGGGCCGACAACGATACCGTAAACATCGATATTACCTGTTTCGGTTTCTGGTCTGCGTCCATGGCCACGCAGAAATATCAGGCCGAGCTGCAGGCAAAGGTACAGGAAATCGCGGCGCTGGCAGGAAAACTGAGCACCGACTACGAAAAAGCGCTGTTCGTACACGATTATCTCGTAACGCACACAGAATACGACACCGAAAGATACGAAGCCTCGAAAAAAGACGATTACGACCCCGAGATCGATTATATCTTCACGGCTTACGCGTGTCTGATCCGCAACAAGTGCGTATGCGAAGGCTACGGGAAAGCATTTAAGCTGATCCTCGACACGTTGGGGATCGAATGCGTTACCGTATCGGGCACGGGGAACGACGAACCTCATTTGTGGAACATTATTCTGCTGGACGGCGATTACTACTGGGTGGACGTGACCTGGGACGATCCCGGTACGGAAAACTGGCCGAACGAAGCCAAGCACACCTATTTCTGCATGACCGACGAACAGATTGGGGCGACGCACAAGGCGGAAACCGATCTCTTCACTCTGCCGGTCTGTACTGCCGAAAAATACAATTACTACGTTTATAACGATCTGATGCTCACCTCCGCCAGCGAAGCGGAAATGGCGGAGATCCTGAACCGTGCCCCCGGCGAAAAGCTGCTTGAATTCGGCTTTACGAACGCGGCGAAATCAACGGTGGAACGCATCTCCAACAGAGGCAACCTCACCGACGTGCCGCGGATCGCGGATTCGGAGCAGTACTGGTATTTGATCGACGATGAAAACAACGCGGTGCTCATCCACATAGAATAACACTTAACAGCTTCCCGCGCGCGGCGGGGCATGAAAAGATCCGGAACGCTCCCGTGTTCCGGATCTGCTTTTTATGATATTTCCGCGGCTTCTTATCTGCCGAGGGGGCCGCCCCCCATGGCGGGCTCGGGGATGGAATCCACCTGCTCGCCGTTGATGACGATCGTGCCGCCGGTATAAACGGCCTTGCCGTCGTAATCAATGGCGGACATGGACGCGGTGATGTTCACGGTGCCGCCGCTGATGATCACGTCGCCGTTGGAATCGATGCCGTCGGTATCGCCCTGGCCCACCGTGATGCTGATCTCGCCGTCGGTGATCTCCACCGTGGCGTCGTAGGCGTCGCTCTTCCAGCCCGCGTTTACGCCGTCGTCCGCCGCGTCGATGCTCACGCGGCCGCCGTTGAGCTGCACGTACGTCGCCTCAATGCCCTCGCCTGCCTTTACGGTGATCGTGCCGTCGTCGATCTGGCACACGCTGTTGGCGTGGATGCCGTCGCTGCCGACGCTGATATTCAGCGTGCCGTCTGCCAGAAGGATCCAGCCGAGCGCGTCGTCATCGTCGTTCTCGGCGTGCAGGCCGTCTTCATCCGCG
>JAFRSZ010000142.1 GCA_017439205.1 Clostridia bacterium | reverse complement strand
TTTTAATATACGTATCGCCCGAGGCTCCGAAAGAAGGGTTGAAGCGAAAGAATAAACCGGATCTGTTTCCAACGTACACCGCAGCCGCGGAACAACACCTGTTTACGGTTTTGTTTCTTGCATTTATTCAGAACTTCTTATATGCATTGCCGCACAATACATATTACATCTTTTTCTATCAGTGGCTTGTACTCTCTGTTATGTTCATGCAGAATGATACCGTTTTGTTGTTCTTAAATACACTTAAGCCGAAAGTATATGCTTTTTTGAAAAAACAGGAATTGAAAAGCTGAACAGGCAAATGAACAGAAGATGAAAAGCAAATCAAAACTATATAATATAAAAATCAATTATGATCTGATCGCCGTTTTTGCAGGGCTTCTTTTAACGCTGTATTTTCTGCTCACGGCAAGGCTGAGCGTCGGCTTGCCCGATGAGGCCACCTATCTCACAATTCCCCTGCGGCTTCTGAAAGGAGACCGCCTTTTTATCGATGAATGGAATCTGCCGCAGCTCGCCTCTCTGTTTTCGCTGCTTCCGCTGAAAGCATATATCGCTCTTACAGGCGGCACCGACGGATGTATTCTGTTTATGCGATATATGTTCATTACCGTAAACGCAGGGTTTTATGCATTCATGTATTATAAACTGCGTCGGTATAAGCTTGCGGCTGTATGCGCTGCGCTTCTGTTTTGCGGCATCATTCCGCAAACCAATTTTTCTCTTACCTATTTTACCGTTGCGCCCATGGCGGTCATGGCCGTTTGTTTGGTCCTGTTTATCGGGGAACCCGTAAAAAACCGGGGCGTTCTCTTTCTTATGGGCGTCGTTTTCGCGCTCGGCGTTCTGGCCGAACCTTTTTTGCTGGCTTTATATGTAATTTACGGCATGGGCTTTTTGGTGTATAAAATCCTGTTCAAAAAGCAACGGGAGAACTCCGTTTACGCCTACTTGTTTGATAACCGCACGTTTTTCTGTATGACGCTTGGCGCTTTCATCATGTTTTTGCTGTTCATGGGATATCTCTTATACGCAGGTATTCTGGTACAGCTGCCGTCTATGCTGCCTTATCTGTTTTCTGGCGCGGAATATAATGCGTCAAACCTCACGAGTACTGTAAAGATACAAGACGTTCTTTACGTTTACGGCAAGCTTCATTTCGCCGGGATCGCCCTTTGTATTGCAGCTTCGCTGATCTGCCGTTTTTATTACAAAAATCCATTTCGGATGCGGCTTATCATATTTATTTTTTCTATGTTGCTGTTAAGCAGTTGTTATCTTTACTGCGGATACAGAATTCTTCACGGTTCTTATGATACGGGCTCCGTTTACCATGAGGTTCCGATGCTCTTTTTCCCGCTTATCTGGTACTTGTTATGCAGCGAAAAAAACGATCGCCTTTTCATCATTTGGCTGATCGGTTTCGCGGCGTCTCTGTTTATCGATTATTCTTCGGACGTTATGCTCGGCTCCTGCGGCAGAGTAACTCAAACGGTAGGGTTTATTTCATTGGCAACACTGCTAAAAGAGCTGAAAG
>JAFRSZ010000141.1 GCA_017439205.1 Clostridia bacterium | reverse complement strand
TATGAGGCGGTATAACGATCTGATCCCATCGCAGCTCAACATGTACATGCTGGTCAAATTCAGCTTCCACAAAGAGATCGTGCAGATCCCGGCGTCGTTTTCGGTGGATAAGGACATCGATTTCGACCTGCTCACAAAGGCGCTGAACGTCGAGATAAAGCGCAACGACTCGCTGAGGCTCCGCTTCCGCAAAAAGAAGGACCTCGATCCGAAGGCGGCGAACCTCGAGCAGTATTTCCTGGGCGAAGACGAGGTGCGTATCGACAGCGTTCCCACCCTGAAGTTCACGTCGGCCGAAGAGCAGGACGCATACTTTTCAAAGGACGCGGTCACGCCCGTGCATTTCTTAAAGGGCGAGATCTTCCGCATCGTCTTTTTTGAAACGGCGGCGGGCAAGAAGGGCGTGTACCTCAACTGCTCGCATCTGGCCATCGACGCGATGGGCATGCTGGTGTTCTTCGTTGACCTGCTGGGCGTATACAAGGCGCTCAAAAACGGCGACGAGATGCCCGCGCCCCTGTTCAGCTATGAGGAATACGTGCAGAAAGAACTCGAAAAGGCGAACGATCCAAAGCGCCTCGCGAAGGGGCAGGCCTTTTATCAGGAGTATTTCGCCAAGGGCGGCGAACCCTTCTATGCGGGCGTGCACGGCCCCGAGCTGCTTGAAAAAGAGCGCAAAAAGAAAAAGAACCCGAACCTGCGCGTCACCGACGCGGCCTACGCCCCGTTCAACGACAGGGCCGAGGTGCTCAGCTACAGCATCGGCAAGGAGGATTCCAAAAAGATCCTCGATTTCTGCGTTGCGAACAATACCGCGCCCGAAACGCTGTTCACCTTTGCGATGCGTACCTACTGCTCGGCCATCAACTACCGCACCGAGGACGTGTTCTTTAACCTGATGTGCTCCAAGCGCATCACCTATAAGGATATGCGCACCGGCGGGTGCATGGCGCAGACGCTGCAGGTACGCACGATCATCCCCGAAACCGATACCTTCATGCAGGGGCTGAACGAGATCTTCCGCGTGCGCACGCAGCTCTACCGGTATCTGAGCTTCCCGTTTATTTACGCGAGAGGCATGCTCATGAAGATGTACGGGCACTCCACCACGCAGGGTGTAGCGAGCTTTATGTTCAGCTGGCTGCCGATCCCGCTCGACCGGCTGCAGGGCCTCGATTTTGAATTCAAAACGTATAATCTCGGCAGATATTTCAATCCCCTGTACGCGATCTGCTATCCGGACCCGCAGACGATGGGCATCCGCATGCACTATATGTACCGCGTCAAGGTGGTAACGCCCGAACAGGTGAAGGCGCTGCACGACAATATGGTAAAGATCGTGCTCGCCGGCATTGAGAACCCCGATACGCCGATCAGCGACCTGCTCGACGGCGTGAAGCGATAAGGAGGCCCCATGGCGCAGTTTACGAAAAAAGACAAAAAACAGATCGACAAGATCCGCCACGAAGTACACATGATGGGCGAGCTGATCACCCTCCGGCAGCTTCTGGACCGCATGGAGGTCTACGGCGACCGCATCTGCATGGTCGAAAAGAAAAAGTACGAGATCGTACAGCATACGGTGCGGCAGTTCCGCGAGGACGTGTACGCCCTCGGCACGGCGCTGATCTCGCTGGGCTTCAAGGGAAAGCACCTCGGCATCGTGAGCGAGAACTCCTACGCGTGGGTGGTCACCTATTTCGCCGTGACCTGCGGCGTGGGCGTGATCGCGCCGATCGACAAGGAGCTCACCGACGAGCTTATCAGCTACCTCTTCAGCAAGGCGGACTGCGAAGCGGTGTTCTTCTCGAAAATGTATCAGAAGACCGCGAAATACCACCTCGCGCACGACGAACGCTGCAAGACCGCGATCTGCCTCAACAAAGAATACGACGATGAGAACATCCTGAATTTCGACAAGCTCATTGCACTGGGCAAGAAGCTGATTTCAGAGGGCGACCGCAGCTTTATTGATGCGAAGATCGAAAAGGACGACCTCGCCGCCATCGTGTTTACCTCCGGCACCACGGGCGTGAACAAGGGCGTGATGCTCACCCACGGCAACTTCGCGCAGAACGCGGACGGCGTGCTGGAATCCATCGACCCGGACCAGTATTCCTCCATTTCGCTGCTGCCGATGAACCACGTGTATGAGCTGAGCTGCAACATTTTCACGGCGCTCTACATGAACTGCATCGTATACATCAACGACAGCCTCAAAAACTTCCAGCAGAACCTGATGCTGTTCAAGCCGGACGCGATGGCCATCGTGCCGCTGGTGATCGATACGATCTACACCACGATCTGGAAAACGGCGGAAGAAACCGGAAGAGCCGACGTGCTGAAAAAGGGCCTGAAGATCTCGAACGCCTTAATGAAGGTCGGCATCGACGTAAGAGCGAAGCTCTTCAGCCAGATCGCAGAGAAATTCGGCGGCAAGTTCCCCACGTTCTCCTGCGGCGGCGCGCCCACCCGGGTGGAATACGTGACCTGCCTGTGCGATATGGGCTTCCGCATTTATAACGGCTACGGCCTCACCGAATCCTCGCCCACGGTCACCTTGAACCTCGACTGCCGCAATAAACCCGACTGCGCCGGAAAGGCCTTCCCGAAGGCAAAATTCACGATCCACGACCCCGATAAGGATGGGGTAGGCGAGATCTGGATCAAGGGCGAAAACGTCACCAGAGGCTATTATAACGACGAAGAGGCTACAAAAGCCAGCTTTGAGGACGGCTGGTTCAAAACCGGCGACTACGGCCGCACGGACGAAAACGGCCTGCTCTACATCATGGGCCGCAAAAAGAACCTGATCATCCTCGACAACGGCAAAAACGTGTACCCCGAAGAGGTGGAAGCCTTCTTTATGGAGCACATAGAATACATCCACGAGGTCGTGATCTTCGAGGCGGAAAAAGAGGTGAACGGCCGCCCGCAGAAGATCATCGCCGCCGCCTTCCAGCTCTCGCCGGACGACTTCCCGGATAAAACCGAGGAAGAGCTCTACGAGATGATGAACGCCGAGGTCACCGCCGTGAACAGGCTGCTGCCCGCCTACAAGCGCGTGCAGGATATCTACGTTTCCACCGAGGAATTCGAGATCAACTCCACAAGGAAGGTTATACGCAGTAAGGTAGTGGACAGATATTACGCGCACCTGCGATAAATTGGAATTTAACGCTCAATTCGGAATTCGGAATTCGGAATTGTGGAAGGGCTTTGTCCTTACTCGATTTTATTCATAGGGGAATAAGGTTTTTCCTTTATTTGTGAAGATTTTCTATATAATCAAAACGCGTCAGCGTTTTCCTTAATTCCGAATTACGCATTCCGAATTCCGAATTAAAACATCTCGCTAAACTGAAATCAGAACATGAAAACATACAAAGGAGAACAACAAAATGGATATGCTTGCAAAAATGAGAGAGATCATCTGTGAATTCGTGGATATGGATCCCGAAGCCATCACGCTCGAAACCAACATCCGCACCGATCTGGGCCTCAATTCCCTGGAGCTGGTGAATCTGGCCGTGGAGATCGAAGAGGAGTTCGAGGTGGAGATCCCGGACCGCGAAGCGATGGGCCTCGAAACGGTTGCCGACGCCATCCGCATCATCGAAGAATACATGGATTGACCGAACTGACCGAAAAAAGGCCGAAAAGACAGGGGACGGTTCCCTGTCTTTTT
>JAFRSZ010000140.1 GCA_017439205.1 Clostridia bacterium | reverse complement strand
CCGCGGCGCTAGCAACGATAACGTCACCATGGCGCACCGCTACGAGCAGTCCGTCCGCTACGGGCGGGAGCTGGCGCGCATCACGCTGGCCCTCACCAAAACGCGGGAGGAGATCGAGGCGGATCCCGTTCTGTGTGACCGCGCCGGGATCGAGCGGGATAGGGCGGACGCCGAAAAGAACGGCGGCGGCTACACTCTGTGGTACGAAAACTGGACGCCCGTAAAAGAAACCAAAGTATCGCCCATTCTCAACATTCGCCTCCGGCAGGTCGCCGTGCCGGTCACCAACCCCCTGATCATCCTCGTGGGCAAGCTGAACCTCGTGGCATACGACGTGATCGCGAAAAAGGACGGTTCCTTTGCCGTCGTCGCGGAAGTGGGGTATCTGGAGCTGGGGCACGGTTTTTCCGCCGTGCTCGTACCGGGCGAATTCTGTCAGGATCTTCTTTGCGGCGGCGATTCTCTGAACGCGGCGGGGTCCTTCCGCAAAACCGATTTCCCATACCCGCCCCTTACCGAATCCTTCGGCGCTCAGGTGGCTGCTTTCGGCCTCGCCAACGACGCCGTCGGCTACATCGTGCCCGACAACGATTATATCATGGGCGATTTCGTAAACCATTACCACGAACTGATCAGCCTCGGCGAACGCACCGGCAGCACGGTGATGAAGGGGCTGCGGGAACTGAAAACACAGATCGATTCCGAACGCTGAAAAGGGGAGAAGAAAGATGAGTATCTTAACGGAAATGCTGAATAAAACGCTGCAGGGCGTTGTGAACGTCGGCACGCGCCGCGCCGCGAAAAAAGAACCGCCCGTGCTGTACGAGGGCACGTTCGACAGGCTGAAAAAAGCGCCCTCCGCCTGTTACACGGCGGGGTTCGGCAACGCTCCCGTGCTGCCGGACGATATCGACACGGCAATGTATTATATCGCCGGTTACCGCGAAAACAACCCCGCGAAAGGCGTGATCGACCCGCAGTATGTGTCCGCTCTCTGGCTGGACGACGGTTCCCGCCGCGGCGGCGTGCTGTTTCTGGCGATCGACGCCGTGGGTCTGCTCAATAAAGACGTAAAAGAGATGAAGCGGCGTCTGGCGGCGTTCCGTACGCAGACCGGCTGCCGCAATATCAACGTGATGTGCACGCACGACCACGCCGGTATCGATACGATGGGCCTGTGGGGGCCGCTGCCCCGTACGGGCAGAGACCCGAAATTCATGGATCTGTTGTTTGCCTGCGCCGAAAAGGCCGCGTTCGCCGCGTATGAAGACCGCCGCGAGGGGCAGCTTTATTACGGGCAGATCGAGGTGCCGGACCTGCAGGAGGATATCCGCCTGCCAGAGGTGTACTCCAAAATGCTCACGCGGCTGCGCTTCGCTCCGGCGGACGGCACGCGCGAGATCTGGTTTCTGAATTTCGCCGCGCACTGCGAATCGCTGCAGGGCTGCAACAGCCTCGTCAGCGCCGATTACCCCTGCTACCTGCGGGAGCATATCCGTGAACAGACCGGGGCGGAAACCGTTTTCGCCGTGGGTGCGGTGGGCGGCATGATCAGCATGCGCGTGGAAGACGAAGACCTGCTGCGCAAAGAGCACCGCCTGCTTGAAAACACCCGCTCCATCGGCGTAAAGCTTGCAAAATACGCGATCTCGATCCAAAACGAGACCCGGCTCACGCCGCAGATCGACCTGATACGGCGCGAATTCTACGTGCCGGTGGAAAACCGACTTCTCACCGTAGCCGGTATGGTCGGCATCATCAACGTGGACCGTTGGACCGCGCCGGACGGACGCGCGGCGGTGCTCTCCGAAATGACCTATCTTGAGATCGGCGGCCTGCCGGTATTGCTGCTGCCCGGGGAGTTTTTCCCCGAGCTGGTTTACGGCGGCGCGCTGCCTGCCGAAGGCTCCGCCACCGGCAAGGGGCCCGAGATCAATCCCCCCACGCTGGTTGAGATCGCCGGGGACGACCGCCTTCTGGTGTTCGGCCTCGCCAACGACGAGCTCGGCTACATCCTTCCGCCCAACGATTTCTTCCTGAATCCCGATATCCCGTATCTCGACAAGGGCATCGACCGCCTCGGCCGCCGCCATTACGAAGAGACAAACTCCGCCGGTCCCGAAACCGCCGCCGTGATGGCGCAGGCGTTTCAGAAGATCATGGAAGAGGTAAGGAAGCGGTAGAGCTTCAAACTGAAATTTAAACAAAATTCCGCCCGCACAGAACGTGCGGGCGGATCGCTTTACCGTATCCGGAATTTATCTTTTAAAAATCTTTCTGAGAACGATAAACAGGTCTCTGAAGTAATTGCGTATCCGTGTGAAGAAGGCGCGCACAGGTCCCACCTCGGCCTCCTGCACGGGGGCGGTAAGGGGAGAGAGCGTGCTCGACGCCTGGTCATAATACAGATACTGCGGGAAATCCGCGAGATCGAACACCGTTGTATATCCGTCGAAATTCAGGATCGCCTCAAACAGCACGTTCACGCTCTCAGGCATGTCGCGGTGGTCGAGGTTCTTGATGTACCAGGTGTGGTCCGGCAGCACGCCCGCGGAGGCGTCGATGTCCTTCTCGGGAGAGAGGTATTTCCACAGGCCCTTGCGGGAAATGCTCATCTGGTAATCGGCGGGAAGCTGCTGCCCCAGGGGCGCGCACTCCGCGCCTGCGGAAGCGCTCCAGACGCTGGTGAGCATATCGCTGTTTTTGTAAGAGTCTTCCACAAAGGGCACCATCGGAACGCCGCATTTCACCACGATCTGGATTTTTGCGCCGTCTTCAACCAGTTCTTTTACCCGGTTCTCCGAATTCATCAGCACATTGTAATGGAAATTGTCGATCTTTTCGATCAGCCCGGCGTATTCTTCCCTGTTGTCGCCGAAGATCAGTTTTTTCGCATCTTCGTAATCCTCGTCGCCCACAAGGCTCCAGAACGAGGGCATGCTGCCGTACATTTTTACCAGCAGCTGCGGGTAAACCTTCTGATAAACGTTTTTGAAAATGCGCTGGATCAGCCCTGCAGTCAGATCGAGCGTGCCGTACCGGGCGGACGCCGAAACAAAGTCCATCAGCACGTCGAGCAGGTCGTCGTTTTCGTCGCCCATCATGCCGTCGGCCTTGCCGGATTCCACGTACCACGATACGAAGCTGTCTATTTTGTCGGAATCGATTTTGATCTTGCCCGCGAAGGCGCGGCTGAACACCTCCATGCCGTAAAAGCTGGGGCAGTAAAGCACGGCGGTCTCGATGTCGTCCATGCCGTATTTTTCAAGGTATGCCATCAGAACGCTGGCGCCGATGCTTCTGCCGATCAGATTGACCTTGTCTTTTTTCGTCGCCGCCTTGATCTGCCCGATGTACGTGTTCAGCTCGTCCGCGGTCACGCAGGGGTCGAGCCGCCAGTCGTAATCCGGCGTGTAGCTGCCAAGGTTATAAGACCCGTCGGCGTTTTTGCGGTCCGATTTTCCGCTCGAGAAATTCACGCCCGAGCCGTTTGAAGCTTCGCCGTTATTGTCCAACGCCTGTTTTTCGTACACCTTTGCAACGGCTTCCACCAGCATATCGCAGTAAGTATCCCACTGGTTCAGGGTCAGGCCGCGCATCAGCGGGCCGATCATCTCTTTCGCGGCGTCGCCGACGTAGCCGTCAGGGATATCCACGTCGTGGATGCATTCCGATTTCGTATCGTTTTTATCGGCGTACAGCACGAAGCCCTGCCCGCGCAGATAAACGGTGGGGACCGGCGCGGTGTAATTGCCGCCCATTCCGGCGAACGCAGGAACGGCAAGCCCCGCCGTGAGCAGCACGGCGAGCAGCACGGCGGTCATTTTCATAAGATTCTTTTTCATGTCGTATCTCACTCCTTTAAGAATCGCTTCTTTTCTTACGTTTAATTATAGCACATTTTTGTCTGTTTTGCAATCTGCTTTTACTTTTTATTATTTTTGTGAATAAACCGTGAAGGGAAGGGCGCGCCGTTTTTCATTTTGCACAATTCCGGCGAAAAAAATAAAACATATTGCACGATAATTATGACATAAAAAAGTTTTTCTTGAAAAAGAATCCTTTTTATTGTATTATATATATGTATAGTTATGCCCGAAAGGAGTAAACAAAAAACTATGTACAAAACCAGTCACGTTTTCAAAAAAGCGCTTTCCGTGGTTCTCTCCGCGCTGATGCTTGTCGGCATGTTCAGCGTCGGTCTGATCGTACCGGCAGCGGTCGCGAACGCCGCGGAGACCGGCAGCGCCGCCGATCCGATGGGGCTGCTCACGTTCATCGTGCCCGAGGCGATCTACCTGTATCCCAACGGCTCGTCCTGGACGGCTTCCACGAGCAGCCCGTTCCAGTATTACGTCAATAACGACGCGAACAACGCCCCCGTAACGGCGGCCGAAAGCACGGGTAAAATTTACTATAAATATGCCTATACGTTCGACCAGCAGAACTACGGCGCCGAAACCGCTGTGATCACCTATCAGTTCGTAGACAGCTCCTTCCGCGCGCTTTCGGGCGGCAGCGTCACGCTGAGCAGCAATACGATCAGCTCCGGCGGCAGCGTGGATATCACCGCGGGCCAAAGCCCGAATTTGGGCGCCAACGCAAACGGCTGCTACATCCTCTGGACCTTAACGCTTACCGACGCGGCGGACGGCAGGGTAAAACGCGTTTACGCGCTCACCTACGTGTATAAGCCCTATGTGGCTCCCGTCGGCGTGATGGTGGAAACCTTCAATAAATACGCCAACGACTCCCATGCCAACCAGCTTACCTGGATCAGCGGCATGCATTCCATCACGCAGCAGACCTCCGGCACGCACGACGGCAACTACTATCCCAAATATTCCGGGGATTACGGTATGTCCTCGTTCATTACGGCGGGCAATAAGGCCTATGTGGGAGGCGCCGAGTATACCGCGGGGATGAACGACCAGCAGGGCAACGCATGGACGGCCTCCGCCGACGGCGCCACCCGCTATAATCTGGCGTTCATCAACACGCCCACGTCCGGCGCGCATTTCGACGACGCCCGGAACCACGATAACATGGCCGCCACGGAATGGGGCTCCGCCTCGTCCTCCGGCAGCACGTTCAACGTGTCGAGCTTCGACTACTGGTATAAAACCGTCAATCCGGCGT
>JAFRSZ010000139.1 GCA_017439205.1 Clostridia bacterium | reverse complement strand
GTTTTCGAACCACATAACGTCTCCGTTTTCACCGCCGATGCATCCCACGTAGAAGGTGCCGTCCAGCACCAGTTCGGCGCCCTCGCAGTTGATAACTTTACCGCCCATCCGGCTGATCAGCACCGCGCCTTCGTGGATGATCAGAAGGCCGCAGTTCACGATATCGCCGCCCATGGTCGTGCCGAGCGTCGCGCCCGGCATTACTTCCACCGTGCCTCTGATCTCCATAGCGCAGGTCACCGACGCGCCGGGAAGGATGGTAAGGGTAACGCCCTCGGGCACGATGATCTTGGCCATCGTATCCACGATCGCGTTCTCGGGGATCTCCATATCCTGCATGATGATCACGATGGTATCCATATCGCCCGGCACCGGCTCGCCCGCCACAACGCGTTCACCCGTGAGCACAGCCGCGAATTCTTCATAGTTAAATACGCACATCTGCCGGTAGATATCGATATCGTCCCAGTTCTCAAAGCGTTTTTCCTGCCCGAGCAGCCGCATGAATCTTTCGATGAGCGCATCCATATCGTTTACCGGCATTTCATCCGGCGCGGCTTCATAAAGGATGGCCGATCCGCCGCCCGTAACCGTGCCGCTGTTATCAAACCAGAAAACGTCGTTGCCGTCCAAACCGTAGCAGCCGCAGTAAAACGTGCCGTCAAGAACCAGCTCTCCATTCTCAAGGTTGAAAACCTCGCCGCCCATCTGGCTTTTCAGTTCCGCCCCTTTACGGATCAGCAGGGCGCCGCTGTTCTCGATCTGGTGGCCCATTGAGGTGGAGAGTTTTCCGCCCGGCAGAACCTCCAGCGTGCCCTCGTTTTTGATCCCGCAGGAGAGCGATCCGCCGGCGTCCACAGTGATCTTAACGTTTTCCGGCACCAGCAGCATCACCATGCCGTGAAGGTCCTGCCCGTCGGCGACCTCAATATCCCCTGTGATCCGCACGAACGTATCCCGGTCGCCTTCAACGTGCTCGCCCGCCACAACACGCTCGCCGGTGAGCGCCGCCGCGAGCTCTTCGCAGTTCGACGCCTCCACCAGCCGGAAGATGTCGATATCCTCCCAGTTATCAAAGCGCGTCTCCTGCCCGAGCAGGCGCATCATCTTTTCGATCAGCGCGTCCATATCGGATACGGGCATATTCTCATGGTCGAGTTCGTAAAGGATCACCGACCCGCGGCCGCTGACCTCGCCGTAATTTTCAAACAGCATCACGTCTTCGTCAAAGTGCAGGCAGCCGCACCAGAACTCGCCGTCCAGCCGGATCACACCGTCCGCTTCGTTCACGATCGGAGTGCCGAAGCGCGACGTCATGGTCGCGCCTTCTTTGATATCTATCAGCCCGTGGTTCACGGCTCTGCCGCCCTGCGTGGTATCGTATGCGCCGCCGGCCTCTACGGTGACCGTACCGTTGTTCGTATTGCAGCAAACGGCCTCGCCGCCCGCTTTTACGGTGATCTCGCCGTTGTTCGTATCGAAACCGGCCGCGGTACTGCCGCCGTTCTCCACAATGACCGCGCCGTTGTTGATCACACGGCCGTTCGGGAACGGCGGGGTCTCCCAATCGCCCTCGTAAGACGGCCAGAAGCTGCCGAACATGCCGCCATCGCCCACGGTGAGCGTTACCCCCTCGGCAACGGTGATCACCGTATCGTGGTAATGATCGATATGGTCGGGGTCAAATTGAATCGTGCAGTCGCCGGTCACGGTAAAGCTTTCGTCGATGACGATCTCAGCCACCGGTTCGGTCATATCCAGCGCCGCTGAAAGCTCCTCTGCGCTTGTCGCATGGATCACGGCGCCCTCCGGCGGTTCCTCCGCGGTAACGCGAAGCGCCGGTAAAACGCCCGTCGGTACGAGCCCCACCAGCAGCACGGCTGCGGTCAGAAGCGCCATCGCCTTTTTCAGAACGTTGCTTTTCATACTATTCTTTCCTCCCTGCCTTACGGCTTTTTTTATTCTATCGTGGCGGCGAACGCGGCAAGATCCGGGTACTGCAGCGTGCCCGCGGGGGCGTTCTCCGGCAGCGTTTCTCCAATAAATACCGGCGTACATCCGGCGTTGGCTGCCGTGTGGATATCGCGCCAGCTGTCCCCCGCCATATATGATTTTGCCAGATCGACGTTCATTTCTTCGGCCGCCCGCAGCAGAAGCCCCGGCGCGGGCTTGCGGCAATCGCATTTGATTTTGAGTTCCGGCACTTCGCCGGGATAGCCGCCGTCCGGGTGGTGCGGGCAGTAATAGATCGCGTCCAGATACGCGCCCTCGTCGCCCAGCAGCGTTTCGAGCTTATTGTGGATCTCACGCAGCGTTTCTTCGGTGCACTCGCCCCGGGCGATCACCGGTTGGTTCGTGGCAAGCACGGCAAGATACCCCGCCTCGTTGATCTTTTTTACCGCGGCGGCGGCGCCCGGCAGCAGCTCAAGCTGCCCGGGATCGGTGATGAAGCCGTTTTGGACGTTCAGGGTGCCGTCCCGGTCCAGGAAGACCGCCTTCTGCTTTTTTTCACGGTTCTTCGCGGCAACGGTACCGGCGGCAACGTCCTTTTCCACCACGCGCAGCCAGGCAGGCGTGCCCATATCGCGGGCGTATTCGTAGCTTTTATAGGCGAACACGCGCCCGGTGCCGATCGCGGGGCGCAGGATATCGCGGTCCAGATCCGCCGTTCCTGTGTGCGGGAACCGCCGCAGCAGCTCCGGCGAAAGGAGCTGGATCCCCGCGTTGCAGAGGTTCGCGTGGTAACCGGAGCGGCGCTCCTTCGGCAGAAAGCGCAGGACTCTGTGTTCGGCGTCCGTTTCGATCAGCGTGCTCTGGGAGGGATGGTTGTTGGGGTGGGCGAACAGCGTGGCAAGCGCGCCGTTTTCTTTATGGAACGCCAGCATCCGCGGCAGATCGAAATCGAAGATCAGGTCGCCGTTCAGCAGCAGAAAATCCTCATTCAGAGGCAGCCGGTACAGCGCCCCCGCCGTGCCGAGGGGCGTTTCTTCACGGTAATACGTAAGCCGTACGCCGAAGGCTTCACCGGCGCCGAACGCATCCTCGATCTGCTGCGCGAGATACCCGGTCACCAGCGTGATATCGGTAACGCCCTGCGCCTTCAGCGCTTCGATCTGCCAAAGCAGCACGGGCTTGCCGCACACCGGCACAAGGGGCTTCGGAAGCCCCGGGAACGCCCCGGCAAGGCGCGTACCGCGCCCGCCCGCCATAATCACAGCCTGCATGGGTCTGCCCCCCTTTTTTAATTCGGAATGCGGAATTCGGAATGCGGAATTATTTTATCATAAGAACAAAAAAACTACAAGCAAAACTTGCATTGCCGCACGGATGGTGCTATTATAAACAACATGGAGGAAAGAAATGATGGAAACAACGAAATCAAAGCTCACCAGAAAAAAGAAGCTGGGGTACGCGTTCGGGATCGCGTGCGAGTCGATCCTGTACAATATGTACTACACCTATTTCCTCACGTTTCTGGTACAGATACTGAACGTAAAGCCGTATCTTGCGGGTATCGTGATCTTTATCTCGATCGGCTGGGACGCGGTAACGGATTCGGTGATCGGCTATCTTTCGGACCGGCCGGGCGTAGACAAGCGCAAGCTGCTGATGAAATCCGTATTGCCGCTCTGCATCTGCTTCGTGTTGGCGTGGAGTCCCATCGGGAACCTGTTCGGCGATTCGCAGGCGCTGAAAATCATCTTCTATACCGCGGTAAGCGTGCTGATCTGGCTGTTTTACACGACCTATACCATTCCCTACTACGCGGTGATCGCCGAGATCACCGAGGATTACGACGAGCGTACGCAGATCAGGGGCATGTCTTCGCTGATCAACGCGTTCTGCATCGGGCTCGGCAACGCTCTGCCCGCGCTGGTGGGCATGGCCGTGGGCGCGTTCACGATCGCCTACATCCACGTGGCGGGCGGCCTTGCGATAATCGCGGCGCTCACGGGCTTTATCTGCGCGGCGTCGCTCCGGGGCGTGTATCAGGCGCGCATGCCGAAGCCGGACGAGCCGAAGCAAAGAGGGCTCGGCGTTGCAGCCACGGCAAAGACCTTCGGCGAGATATTGCGGCTCAAACCGGTCAAATTCTTTTTGCTGTTCGTATTCTTCTTCCTCGCGGGCAACTCAATGCTGCAATCCAACCTTACCTATATGGTGGTGCACTGCATCGGCGTGGACTACAACGAGGGCATTGCCGTGGTGATCGGCGTGCTGGTGATCACAATGGCGGTAAGCGTGCCCGTCGTTACCAAGGTGTGCGAAAAAACCGACCGCCGTACCGCGTGCCTGATCTTCATTTCCGTTTCCGCCGTCGGCATGCTGGCGGTAAAACTCGTGGGGCTGGAAGCCACCGTGGGCGGCTTCCACCTGATGCTGGCGCTGATGCCGTTTTTGCTGGGGCTGGGCCTCTCCGCCTTCTGGACCGTGTTTTACTCGATGGCCTACGACATTGTGGAGCTGGATGAGTTTGTGAACGGTAAAAACGGAGAACGCCGCGAGAGCGCGATCACCGGGTTCCCGCAGTTCGTGCAGAAATTCGGCTCCGCCACCGGCATTTTGCTGCAGGGCGTGATTCTGAGCGCCTACGGCTACAACGCCACCGCCGAATCCGGCGCGGACGCCGCCACGTTCAAGCGCGTGGAGGACGCGTTCGTCAGAAACGGCATGGAGAACGTATCCACCCTGATCCCCGCCGCGATCATCACCGTGGCGCTGGTATTCCTGATCCTGTACCCGATGACCCGCAAAACCTACAACGCTCTCACCACCCAGCTCAAAAACAAGCGCGAAGGAAAAGAATACGGCACGGATGAGTTGGAAAAATTGCTGTAAAAAGGCACAACGACAAATTGGAATTTAGCGCGCGGTTATTCGATGCCGGAACACACCGTCGTGCCGATTTACACATCGGATCTGAAGATGTTTTCGGTTTATTCGTAGGGGCGGGCATGACCGCCCGTAAAAACCATCCGTTACAGTTTTCCTTATGTAAGCACATAGTGTGTTTTATCGCATACATCAGGCTTAGTGGTATTATGGGCTTTCGGGCGGTCATGCCCGCCCCTACAAACATACCGAACGATTCTGCGTTTTTAATACGTGAATTCTTATCTTTCTTTTTTTATCATAAACATCTCGACAAACTGAAATTTGAAGATTGCCCCATCCCTATTATCATCCATTGAAAGGAGAAAACAACATGAATAACCGTTCCAGCGGCGTGCTGATGCACGTATCCACTCTGCCCGGGGAGTATTCCTGCGGGGCGCTCGGCGAAGAAGCGAGAAGATGGGTAGACCGCGTCCGCGCCATGGGCTTCACCTGGTGGCAGGTGCTTCCCTTCTGCCTGCCCGACGAGGTGAACTCCCCCTACAAATCTTACAGCGCGTTCAGCCTGAACCCTTATTTTATAGACCTGCCCACGCTTTTGGGGCAAGGGCTGATCACGCAGGAAGAGCTTGACGCCGCGCGGCAAGGCACGCCCTGGCTGTGCGAATTCGAGCGGCTCGCCAAAGAACGCCTGCCTCTGCTCGCAAAGGCCGCCGAACGGGCGGGCGACATGCCGGAGATCCGCGCGTTTCTGAAGGCGCACCCGCACACCGAGCGGTTCTGCCGCTTTATGGCGCTGAAGGCCGCCAACGGCGGCTTGGAATGGCAGCGCTGGGAAACCGACGCCGCCGACGAAAGCACCTACCGCACCTGGGCGTTCACCCAGTATGAGTGCTTCCGCCAGTGGCAGGAGCTGCGCGCCTATGCGAATGAGAAGGGCGTGAAGATCATCGGCGACATGCCGATCTACGTCTCCTCCGATTCCGCCGACGTATGGGCGAACAAGGATCTCTTCAAGCTCAACAAAAAGGGATATCCCGCCGACGTGGCGGGCGTGCCGCCGGATTATTTCGCCGAGGACGGCCAGCTCTGGGGCAATCCCCTTTACGACTGGAAGGCCATGAAAGACGCGGGCTACAAATGGTGGACCGACCGCATGCGCTTTACCGCCGAACTGGTGGACGGCGTGCGCATCGACCACTTCCGCGCCTTTGAGAGCTATTACTGCATTAAAGCCGCCGAAACCACCGCGAAGAACGGCAAATGGAAAAAAGGCCCCGGCATGGAGCTGATCGGTCTGCTCAAAAAAGCGGCGAAGGATACGCTGATTATCGCAGAAGATCTCGGCGACATCACAAAAGAAGTGCGCGCGCTGGTGGAAGAGAGCGGATTCCCGGGCATGCGGGTGCTGCAGTTCGGCTTTTTATCGGACGCTTCCAACCCTCATCTGCCGCACAACTACCGCGAGAACTGCGTCGCCTATACCGGCACGCACGATAACGAAACGCTGCTGGGCTACGTGTGGAGCCTCTCCGCCTCGCAGAAAAAGTGGCTGCTCGATTATTTCGGCTACGCAAACCTTGACGACTGGAACGGCTGCTACGATACGATCCTGAGGCAGATGCTGATGAGCCATGCTTCCCTCGTGATCTTTCCGATCCAGGACCTGCTGCTCTACGGCTCCGATACGCGGCTCAACAAGCCCGGCACCGCCGAGGGCAACTGGGCCATCCGCTTCACCGAAGGCCAGTTCGACACGATCAACGGCGGCAAATTCGCAAGCTGGAACGGACTTTACGGCAGAAGCTGAAATAAGAACGCAAAAGAGGCTGTCGCAAATCAGAGAACTGAAGAGCGACAGCCCCAAACATCTGTAAATGTATGAGTGATATTCACAACAACACAAAGACGAATCAAGCAAAGAATAACACAAACTAGAGGGTGGCGAAAAACCATCCTCGTT
>JAFRSZ010000138.1 GCA_017439205.1 Clostridia bacterium | reverse complement strand
GAGCACGTCGGTTTCATCATGGAAACGGGCGACAGCGCCGTGCCGGTGGAAGACAACAGCAGGATGCCCATCGTTTACGTCATCGGCCGCACCGCGATCGTGACCGCGGACGGCGAGCCCACGATCACCGAAAACACCGAATACGTTACGGGCGTGATCAAGGATAACGCCGAGCTTCTGAGCCTCGCGGTGGTCACCAACTACTGGGACCCCTTCTTCAATGCCCTTGAATCCGCCGTCTCCGATCGCTACGCCTCCTACCGCCTCAACGAGAACGGCGAGGTCACCAACGGCAGCCACGCCCGCTTTACATGGAACAAAGACGACCTCCCGCAGCGGATGCGCGGCATGTACACCTTCCGCTACGAATACGACGCCCGCCTCGACCCATGCGATATCGCGGACGATCTGAACGCCTATATCGAGGCGATCAAAGAGGTCACGGGCTACGGGAAGATCCATCTGGTATCGCGCTGCCTCGGCTGCAACATCGCCAGCGCCTATCTTGCCGAATACGGCTGGGAGAGCGTAGAAACCAACCTGTTCTTCGCCGGCGCGCAGATGGGCTATGATTTTGTGGGCGAGCTCTTTGCGGGCAAGTACGATTTCGATCCCGATTCCATCGCCCGCTACGAAGAAGAGACCTACGAAAACGAGGACGGCACCGAAGAGGGCGCGGAGCTTGTGAAAGCGCTCATCAGCTATATGAACGTGATGGGCGCCCTCGGCTTCGGAACCGACGTCGCCATGCGTGTGTTCAACAACGTGAAGGACCGCATCGCCCCGCAGCTTCTTCTGGATACCTACGCCACCAGCCCCGGCTACTGGAGCATGGTGAACGACGAGAATTACGAAGACGCCAAGGCGTTCATCTTCGGCGACGAGGCGGACACCACCTATAAAAAGCTCGTTGAAAAGATCGACGCCTATCACTACAACGTGATGAACAACGAGAAAACCATGCTCACCCGTATGCACGGCGACGGCGTGAAGATCGGCGTCCTGTGCAAATACGGCTTCCAGACGCCGCCCTTCATTCAGAGCAGCGGCGAGCTCAGCGATAACCGCATCGAGGTGAGCGCGCAGTCCATGGGCGCCACCGCCGCAAAGGCCGGTTCCATGCTGAGCACCGAGTATATCCTTCAGCTCACGAATTCCGGCAGAGCCAGATATCTCTCTCCCGATAAGATGATCGACGGCTCCACCGCCCTGTTCCCCGATAACACATGGTACATCAAGAACCTGCTGCACAACCCCTTCCCGGATTGCTGCAACCCGCTGATGCAGGCGATCTGTTACGCCGAAAAAGAGCTCACCGTGTGGGATGACCCGGCGTATCCGCAGTATCTTCTGTATCAGAACGATACGATCTCGCCGCTCACCGTGCAGAACATGCACACCGAACCGCAGCAGCAGGGACGCCTGTTTTCGTTCATCCGGCTGGTAAGGGCCCTCTTCGATCGCATCCGCCAGCGCCTGCGCGGCCTTTTCAGCTTCATACACGTATGATCTTTCCGAACCGGCCCCTGCGGCCGGTTTTTACGTGATGCGTTCAAATTACAGTTTAGCGCGCTGTTCAATTAACAATTAACAAAGAACAATTAACAATTTCGGAAAACGCTGCGCGTTTTGATTATATAAAAAAGCTTTCCGAAAGCTGGAAAAACCTGCTTATCCGATAAGTATAATCGGGTAAGGGCGGAGCCCTTCATCAATTGTTAATTGTTAATCGTTAATTTTTCATTGACGCGCGCTGTGCGCTAAATTCCAATTCTCCCTTCCTTGATTTTCATTCCCCGGTCTGCTATAATGATCCCGGTGATGTGAATATGGAAGAATTCGTAAAGACCCAAATAAAATACGGGCTGAAATACCTGCCCGCGAATCTCGTTAAATCATATTTTATCCCGAAATCGTCCGCGGAGACGCGGGCGCTGCGGCAGCGCGGCTTTTTGTGCGGCGTCTGCCACCCGAAGGAGCAGTACGACCTGCTCGGCGAGGGCAATATCAAATGGGTCCGGTTCGACGTGCCCTTTCCGTTTACGCCGGAGGGGGAGCTCACCGAGGGGTATCTGTCGTTCAAAGAGCGCTGCGCCGGATACGCCGAACGCGGCTTTTCGGTGATGGCGGTCACGCCGTTCCCGGACGCGTTCCTGCGCGGCGGTATCGATCCCCGCACCCCGGAAGGGGAAGAAAAGGTGCGTGAGATCGCCGGTTTTCTAGTGCGCGATCTGCAGGGCTTTGTGGGCGGCTTCCAGATCTCCAACGTGATGGGCCTGCCCAAATTCACGCTGCCGCTCACGTTGGAAGAGGCCGCGCGCTTTATCGGCATTCAGGCCGAGGTCATGTACCCGCAGCGGGGCGATATCCTTATCGGCTACAATTCCGGCGGGCCGGAGGCGCGGCTCCACGCGCTGATGCGCCCGTATCTGAACTTCTGCGATTATGTAGGGATCGATATCTATCTCGGCTGCTTTGCCGGGGTGCCCGGAACCATGTGGATGTTCACGGCGCTTCTTCGGTACCTGTGGGCGTTCACCGGCAAACCGGTGATCCTGCAGGAGTTCGGCTACATCGGCGGCGGCGCGCCGAAAACGAAGGCCGACCGCAGGGCCGTGCTGCGGCAGTACGGCGTCGAAAAAGAAGAGGACGCCCGTCCGATCATAGAAGATTTCGTTTCGCGTCTGCCGCAGGCGTTTCAGCATTTTCTGCGGCACGACGGCGGCAACGATCCGGCGCGGTATTACGACCTGCTGTTCCACAGCGATTACCGCCAGCATTTTTACCGTGAAATGTCGCGGTCCACACGCATTCCCGGGTATCCGCACACCCCCGAAGGGCAGGCAAAGTTCTTCGACGATCTGATCGGCCGGCTGTACCGGCTGCCCTTTATGGCGGGGACCCTCGTCTACTGCTGGTCGGACGCGCCCGTGTGCGGCTACTGCGGGCAGGCGGACTGCCCGGTGGAGACCCGCTGGGGCCTTGTGAACTGCGGCGGCGACCCGAAACCGTCCTTTTACGCGGTCAAACGGCAGTTCGGCCGTATACAAAACAAGAGGTGATCATCATGCAGGCGGTTTTTCAGAAGATCAGCGCGTTTTTCATCAGTATCGTCATGGCGTTCCTCTCCGTGTTCGGCGTATCGTTTGAGCACAAGGCCGAAAACGTGACGCCGCTGTACGTGTCCCCCGCGGTTTCCCCCGGCGGCAACGAAAAAACCGACGGGCTGACGGCGCTTTATCGCGCGGTAAAGGCGCATGTTCCCAACGTTACGCCCTGCCCCGAGAAGGACCCTTACCCGGACGACGGCCGCATCGCCGCGATTTATTACGAGGGCGAAACGTGCCGGGGCGAGACGACCCGCGTGTTCGCCTATATCGGCTTCCCCGAAAACGCCTCGCCTGAAAATCAGGCGCCCGCCATGGTGCTGGTGCACGGCGGCGGCGCGCACGCGTGGGCCTCATGGGTGCGGTACTGGGTGGATCAGGGCTACGCCGCGATCTCCATGGACTGCTTCGGCCAGGGCTATACCGGTCGGGATCACACCTATTCCGACGATATCGCTTACTGGGCGGTCGACCCCGCCTCGCATCTGCCGATGGACAATTTCGCCTCCCGGGACCTGCCGTTTGAGGAGCAGTGGTTTTACTTTTTTATCGCCGATATCATCCTCGGCCATAACGTGCTGCGCGCCGATCCGCGCGTGGACGTTTCCCGCGTGGGGCTCACCGGCATCTCGTGGGGCGGCTTCGCCTCCAGCGTCGCCGTGTGTTATGACGACCGATTCGCCTTTGCCGCGCCGGTGTACGGCAGCGGGTTTCAGGACGTGTCCCGCACCGTATGGGGGCAGGTCTTCCGGGGCGACGGCGTGAGTAACGTTTGGGACGCAAAGCTTCTTCTGCCCGAGGTGCAGACCCCCGTGATGTGGTTCAACGGCGATAACGACCCGTTCTTCTCCGGCGATTCCACCACGGCTTCGGCAGCCGCCGCGCCCAACGGCGCGCTGACGTATATCCCGTCCTTCCCGCACGGCATGTATCAGGCCATCGAGCTGCCGGAGCTCCTGCGCTTTGCCAACGCGCAGACCGGCATGGGCGAGGGAAACATCCGGATCGAGACCCTCAGTTACGACGCCGCCCGCGCCGTTGTCACCTTCTCTCTGCCTTCGGACGTAAAAAGCCCGCGCTTATATATTTATTACAGATCCACGCCGCTGGAGTACACCGAGAATGAACTCACCGACCCCTGGCAGTGCAAAAAGGGGATAACCCTCGGTAATCAGGGCAGCGTTCGCATCCCGGAGGGGACCACGCAGTTCTTTATCCTGATCGAGGGCAAGACCCGCGGCCTTTCCGACCGGCAGACCCTGCACGCTTCGAGCGGGATTTTTACGGTGGAATGATTGATTTTGTTATACATAAATGCTATAACTATAATGTGTATATATTACGGGATGGAGGTTTTTTTGCATGAAAAAAACACGCGTATTCCTTTCGTTCTTCCTCTGCGCGGTTCTGCTGGCGGGGGCGGTCTGCCCCGCGTTCGCGGCGGATACCGG
>JAFRSZ010000137.1 GCA_017439205.1 Clostridia bacterium | reverse complement strand
TCGGTCTCCTTCACATTGACCGCCATATCCGCGCCGAACGTTTTTGCGAGGGCAAGGCGGCTTTTCAGCATATCGGCGATCAGCACCCGTGCGCCGAGCGCCTTTGCCCGCAGCAGGGCGAACAGACCGATCGGCCCGGCGCCCATGATCAGCAAATTGTCGCCCGCCTTGACTTCGGCTCTGGAAAGGGCGTGGCAACTGATGGAAAACGGCTCGATCAGGGCAAGTTCTCTCGCGGAAAGGCCCTTGCCGCAGATCAAACGGTCGACCGGCATCGTGATGTATTCCTGAAACGCGCCGTCGCGCTGGACGCCCATGGTCCTGTTGTCGTGGCAGGCGTTCACAAGCCCTCTGCGGCAGGCGTAGCATTTTCCGCAGTTGAAATAGGGGTTGCAGGTGATTACGTCGCCAACGGCAAATCCGGCCGTGCCTTCGGGCAGCGAAACGATCCGGGCGCTGAACTCATGCCCGGGAATGCGCGGATAGGTGGTAAACGGCTGATTGCCGGTGTAAGAGGCGACGTCCGCGCCGCAGATGCCGCCGCAGCGTACTTTCAGAAGCGCTTCGTTTTCATTCGGTACGGGCGTCGGTTTTTCGATGATCCTTATTTTGCCGGGTTCCGTGATCTCAATGGCTTTCATGTTTATTTCTCCGTATCAATATAATCTTTGTTCCAGATAACAGCGGTTTTTAAAGGCGCGCCTTTGCAGTAGATCTTTTCGGTATACGCGCCGATGGGGTCGATGATGAATTCATTTTTATCGATCAGCTCCACAAGCCGGTCGAATTTGCTTTCGCAAAGGATGTCTATGGCCTGCTCCATGTGCTTCTGCGTGAAATTGATGGACGCCATGATCACATGGTTCTGGAAACCGAAGGGCATCGAATCAAAGGTCACCTTCGGCCCGAGCGAAAAGCTGTTGTAAATGCCGTTGCAGCCGAGGACGCCGTGCTGAAACGCGATGCGATGTTCGGTTTCGGTTCCCGAAGTGCCGATAAATACGCTTGCCCTGCCGCCGATCCGTTCTGAAATCGCTTTTGCGGCAGTTTCTTCCTGCATGCCGCCCACGCACAGATAATCGCAGCCCAGCACGTCGCGCACGAACTGCGCTTTTTTGCTGGTTTCTTCGCTTCTCGCAACGAAGAGGATGTTTGCGTTTTTGTGGTTGCGCCGGATCTGGTCGCCGATAAACAGACCCGTGGTGCCGAGCCCGAAGATCACGGTGCGCTCAAAGGTGGATTCAACAGCCCTGCGTCTCGCGTCCGCTTCGCCGAGCTTGAGCTTTGCCATGATCACGCGGAAATTCTGCGCTTCACCTATATCGCACATGCGCTCGTGTTGGAAGACGGCGCAGGCGTAAGGGTCCGAAAAGACGAGCTTTTTCGCAAGCGACAGCGGGAGCTTTGAGCATCCTTCATAAGCTTTCGGCAGGTGCAGAAGCATATCGGGATGAAAATAGCCTTTATCGCAGAAGATGCCGTCGGCGCCGTCGCACCCGTACTCAAAATAGGTCTCGTCTTCGGTGAAACGAGTGGGATCCGCGCTGTCGCCGCCGCGGATCAATACGATCGCGAAACGGTTTTGAGAGGGGACCCACACCACGCCCTCGTGTCCGTTGATCAGCCGCGTCTGACCGGCTGGAAATTTCGCGTTGAGCAGGCCGCGCTGCCCCATGCGCATCAATTCCATATCCGTGCCGCAGAAACCGCAGAACACCGGGATCGCCTCAACGCCGGGTTTCTCCGGTTCGCCGCGAAGCCTTTGACGCGGCGGGTTGATCAGGTTGATCTCACCGTAGCGTAAGGGGTATTCGGCGTCATTTGTAAAAAACGTACCGTTGGTTTTCATATGGTTGCATCCTTTCGTTGTATGTAATCAATCATATCGGATTTCCTTTCAAAAATCAACACTTTTTCATTCGGATTAACAAAGAAAGGACTATTCATTTACGCGGTTATCTGTTATAATATTGAAAGTGAATATCTTATCATTCAGGGAGGATAGATTTATGAAAGAAACCGTATTGCAGTTCGGCACGGGCAATTTTCTGCGCGCCTTTATCGATCCGATGCTGGATACGCTTCATAAGCAGGGGCTGTACAGCGGCGCGGCGGTGATCGTTTCGCCCACGGATTCCGCCGCCGTTGAGAAACTGAACGCGCAGGAATGCAGATACCGTCTGATGCTTCGCGGCATTGAAAACGGCAAAGAAAGCGTAAGCGTTTCAACGGTGGAATCCGTATCGCGCGCTGTGAATCCGTACAGAGATTTTGACGCGTTCCTTGCGCTGGCTTCGCAGCCGGAGCTTCGTTTTATCGTATCGAACACCACGGAGGCCGGCATCGTCTTCGACGAAAGCTGCACTCTGAGCGATCGCCCGCAGGCCTCTTTCCCCGGCAAATTGACGGGATTCTTATATGAACGGTATTCTTCGGGGCTGCCCGGGTTTATCATTCTGCCGTGCGAGCTGATCGATAACAACGGAAGCAAGCTGAAGGAATGCGTATCCCGTTACGCGGCGCTCTGGGGATTGCCCGATGCGTTTTCAGCGTGGCTTGAAAAAGAAAACGTGTTCTGCAATACGCTTGTGGACCGTATCGTAACCGGCTTCCCGGAGGCGGACGCCGACGCCTGCTTTGAACGGATCGGCTGCGTAGATAAACTGCTTGATACCTCGGAACCCTATCATCTTTGGGTGATCGAAGGCGATTTCGAGAACGAACTGCCGCTGAAAAAGGCAGGGATCAACGTGATTTGGACCGACGACGTTGCGCCTTATAAAAAGATGAAAGTGCGTATCCTCAACGGCCTGCACACCTCCATGGTGTTTCCGGGGCTTTTGGCAGGCAAAACATATGTGGCGGATTGCATGAACGATCCCGTTCTGCGTAAATACATTGATACGGTCCTTCACGACCTGATCCTGCCGACGCTTGAGAATACGGAAGAAATAAAGTCGTTTGCGGCTGCGGTGGAAGCGCGTTTCCTGAATCCGTACCTGCGGCACAAGCTGCAGTCCATTTCGCTGAATTCGGTTTCAAAGTTTTCCGTACGGATCCTGCCGACGTTGAAAGACTGCGTCAGGCTGACCGGAGAAGCGCCGAAGGAATTCGCTCTGGCTCTGGCAAGCCTGATAAGGTATTATAAAACAAACGAAGTGAAAGACGACGTTTCGGCAGTGGAAGCGATCATCGCGGGAGATATCCGCAGTATCCTGCATAATACAGACCTGTGGGGCGAAGATCTCGGCTTCATGGAAAAAGAAGTGTGCGAAAGCATGGAAGCGATCGAAAAGAGAGGCATAGAGGAGGCGCTTGAATGGAGCTGTTCCTGATCCATCCGAAGGATAACGTTGAGGTCGATCTTGAAAACGGCCATAAATACGCGCGCACGGCGATCAAGGCAGGCCAACCGGTGATCAAATACGGCTTTCCGATCGGCGAGGCGAAATGCGATATTGCGCAGGGGGAGCACGTTCACACCCATAATCTTCGTACGGCGCTCAGAAAAGACGGCACATATACGTACCGTCCGCAGAAAAACGTAATAAAACCGGAGACGCCGGATAACATAAATGCGTATCTGCGAAATAACGGCGATATCGGCATACGAAACGATATATGGATCGTGAACACCGTGGGCTGTGTGAACCATACGGCGCAGAAGATCGCCGAAAAAACAGGCGCCTTCTGTTTTACGCACCCTTACGGCTGCAGCCAGCTGGGCGACGACCACGCGCGCACGCAGAAGATCCTGCGCGGGCTGATACTGCACCCGAACGCGGGCGGCGTGCTCGTTCTGGGGCTCGGCTGTGAGAACAACGGCATAGAAAGCCTGCGGCAGACGCTCGGAGATTATGATATGAAGCGTATCCGTTTTCTGAAGGCGCAGGACGTTGAAGATGAGATCCGCGAGGGCGTTCGTATCGTAAAAGAATTGCAGGAGATCGCGGCGCGGGATCGGCGCGTCGGCGTACCTGTTTCAAAACTTCGGCTCGGGCTGAAATGCGGCGGCAGCGACGGTTATTCGGGCATCACGGCCAATCCTATGGTCGGAAGGATCTCGGATCATCTGATATCCATGGGAGGCACGTCCGTATTAACGGAAGTGCCCGAGATGTTCGGGGCGGAACAGCTGCTGATGGATCGCTGTGTGAATGAAGAAGTGTTTAACGATACCGTTCGGCTGATCAATCGGTTCAAAGCGTATTTCACTTCTCACGGGCAGCCGGTAAGCGAGAACCCGTCGCCCGGGAATAAAGAGGGCGGCATAACGACGCTTGAAGAAAAATCGCTCGGCTGCGTGCAGAAGGGCGGACGCGCTCCGGTGACCGCGGTGCTGGGGTACGGCGATATCGCAAATAAGCCGGGGCTTCTGCTTCTGGACGGGCCCGGAAACGACGCGGCAGCGGTTACGAACCTTACGGCGGCAGGATGCCATATGATATTGTTCACCACCGGAAGAGGGACGCCGCTCGGCGCGCCCGTACCAACGGTGAAGATTGCAACGAATTCGGCGCTTTACAAAAAGAAACCGAACTGGATCGACTTCAACGCGATGGACGCAGACGCGGAATCGCTTTGGGATCTGCTTTTGCGAACCGCAAACGGAAAGGAAACAAAAAACGAGCTCGGCGGTTACCGCGAGATCGCGATATTTAAAGACGGCGTTACATTGTAACAGTCAAAACCGCACGAAAACTGATAAAAAGAACAAATGTTTCAATATTTTGCTTGACTCAACCGCATTGTTTATGGTAAAATAAAATGAAAAATTACCTTGTGGAGTGATAAAATGCCAAAGAAAAAGGAATACGGAAACGACAGTATCGTTGCGCTGAAGGGCGCCGATCGCGTACGGAAACGTCCCGCGGTCATATTCGGCGACGACGGTCTTGAGGGCTGCGAGCATTCCGTATTTGAGATCATTTCCAATTCCATAGACGAGGCGCGCGCCGGTTACGGCAACCGAATTATCGTTACGCGGTTTCTTGACGGTTCGATCGAAGTGCAGGATTTCGGCCGCGGCATGCCCGTGGATTATAACCAGAACGAGCAGCGGTATAACTGGGAACTGCTTTTCTGCGAGCTGTATGCGGGCGGCAAATACGATCCCGACGCCAACGGCGGTTATGATTTTTCGCTTGGCTTGAACGGGCTCGGCCTTTGCGCCACGCAGTATTCTTCCGAATATATGGAGGCGGAGATCCATAACGGCGGGTTTTTATATCGCCTGACGTTCAGAAAAGGCGAGAACGTGGGCGGACTGAGCAAAGAGCCTTACGCAAAACGGGATACCGGCACGCGCATCAAATGGCGGCCGGACCTTGAGGTGTTTACCGATATCGCGATCCCGCTTGATTATTTTCAGGAAGTAATGAAAAAACAGGCTGTTGTAAACAACGGCCTTCGTCTTGTATTAAAGAATCAGCTTACCGAAACCAAGTTCGACACGTTTGAGTATCTGTATGAAAACGGTATCGTTGATTACCTGAATGAAGAGGCCGCAGGGGAGTCGCTTACGCCCGTTCAGTACTGGGAAACCGAAAAGACCGGGCGCGACAGAGAGGATAAACCCGAATACAAGGTTCGCATCACCTGTGCGATCACGTTTTCGTCAAAAAAGACGCTCAAGGAGTATTACCATAATTCCAGTTATCTTGAACATGGCGGCGCGCCGGAAAAGGCGGTAAGAAGCGCATTTGTTTCGCAGATCGACGCGTATCTGAAGTCCAGCGGCAAATACAACAAGGCCGATTCAAAAATCACGTTCCAGGACGTTGAGGACTGTTTGATGCTGATCGTATCTTCGTTCTCAACGCAGACCTCATATGAGAACCAGACGAAAAAAGCCATTACGAACAAGTTCATACAGGAAGCGATGACGGCGTTCTTCCGGCACCAGATCGAAGTTTATTTTATGGAGAATAAGCTGGACGCCGATAAGATCTGCGACCGCATCCTGATCAATATGCGCTCCCGCGTGCGTGCGGAGGCGACCCGTCTGGACGTACAGAAAAAGCTTGCCGGCGGCAAGGACATGCTTACCCGCATCGATAAATTTGCCGATTGCCGTTCCAAAAACGTGGAAGAACGCGAGATCTTCATTGTGGAGGGCGATTCGGCTTTGGGCGCCTGTAAGCAGGCGCGCGATTCCTCGTTCCAGGCCGTTATGCCGGTGCGCGGCAAGATCCTCAACTGCCTGAAGGCGGATCTTTCAAAGGTGTTTAAGAGCGAGATCATCACCGACCTCATAAAGATCCTCGGCTGCGGCGTCGAAGTGACCGGCAAGGCCGTAAAAGGCGTGCCGGTATTCAATATCGATAATCTCAGATGGAACAAGGTGATCATCTGCACCGACGCCGATTACGACGGCTTCCAGATCCGCACGCTGATCTTAACCATGATCTACGCATTGATGCCCACGCTGATCGATGAGGGCAAAGTATACATCGCGGAATCTCCGCTGTATGAGATCACCTGCGGCAAGGATACGTGGTTCGCTTATACCGAAAAAGAAAAAACCGACGCGCTGGAGGCCATCGGCGATAAAAAGTATACCATTCAGCGTTCAAAGGGACTCGGTGAAAACGAGCCCGAAATGATGTGGCTCACTACGATGAATCCCGCAACGCGCCGTCTTATAAAAGTGGAATCAGATTACGATCCCGAAGCGATTGCCGATATGTTCGACCTGCTGCTGGGCGATAACCTGCAGGGGCGCAAGGAATATATCGCGAAAACCGGCAACGAGTATATGGATCTCGTTGATCTCAGCTGAGGAGGGGAGAAGCAATGGCAAGAAAAAAGAAAACCGACGAACCGAAACAGAATCCGTCCAATCCCCTCGGTGAAAACGCGCATATTCCGGGCGCGGGCGAAGTACAGAACCAGTTTATCACCTATACGCTGGAGAGCAACTATATGCCCTACGCCATGAGCGTGATCATGAGCCGCGCGATCCCCGAGATCGACGGCTTCAAGCCTTCGCACAGAAAGCTCCTGTATATGATGTATAAAATGGGGCTGCTGACCGGCGCGCGCTCCAAATCAGCAAATATCGTGGGCGCTACGATGAAGCTGAACCCGCACGGCGATCAGGCGATCTATGAAACGATGGTGCGTATGACGCGCGGCAACGAAACGCTGCTGCACCCGTATATCGATTCCAAGGGCAATTTCGGCAAGGCGTATTCAAAGAATATGCAGTATGCCGCCTCCCGATACACGGAAGCGAAGCTTGACCCCATCTGCGGCGAACTGTTTGCCGATATCGAAAAAGACGCGGTCCGCTTTGTGCCGAACTATGACAATACGATGCAGGAGCCAACGCTTTTCCCTGTGCGCTTTCCGAGCGTGTTGGTAAACTCCAATACGGGCATCGCCGTTGGTATGGCAAGCAATATCTGCTCGTTTAATCTGAAAGAAGTTTGCGAAACAACGATTGAGTTGATCAAAGACCCCGATTTTGACGTTGCCGAAACGCTTAAGGGGCCGGATTTCAGCGGCGGCGGCTATATGATCTATGAAGCGGATAAGCTGCGTGAAGTGTACGGTACCGGCCGCGGTTCGATCCGTATCCGCGGGAAATATGCCTACGACAAATCGAACAACTGCATTGATATCACCGAGATCCCTCCCACAACAACGAGCGAAGCCATTATCGACAAGGTGATCGAGCATGTAAAGGCGGGCAAGCTGAAAGAGATCAACGATATCCGCGATGAGACAGATAAGACCGGCCTTAAGATCACCATCGATCTGAAACGCGGCGCCGATCCCGAAAAGGTGGCGCAGTTCCTGTTTAAGAAGACGCCGCTGGAAGATCCCTTCCCGTGCAATTTCAACGTGCTGATCGAAGGTACGCCGATGACGATGGGCGTATCGGATATTCTGCTGGAGTGGATCGCGTTCCGTACGGAGTGCGTAAAGAACCGCACCCATTTCGAGCTTGTAAAAGCGCAGGACCGCCTGCATCTGCTGCTTGGCCTCGAGAAGATTCTGCTCGATATCGATAAGGCCATCAAGATCGTTCGCGAAACCGAAGAGGAGAGCGACGTGGTTCCCAACCTGATGATCGGCTTCGGCATAGATGAAGTTCAGGCGGAATACGTGGCCGAAATCAAACTGCGCCATCTCAACCGCGAGTATATCCTGAAACGGCTGAACGATATCGAGGATCTGAAAGCCGCCATTGAGGATATGCAGGATATTCTGAAAAACAAAAACCGCATCCGCCGCATCATCATTTCGGAACTACAGGACGTGATCAAAAAATACGGCAAAGAGCGCAGAACGCAGATCATATATGAAGACGATATCGCCGAGACGCAAGAGGATGAGGATATCCCGGATTATCCCGTGATGGTCTTCTTTTCGCGCGAAGGGTATTTCAAAAAGATATCTCTTCAGTCCTGGCGTATGAGTACCGCCGGGCATAAGCTGAAGGACGGCGATGAGATCGTGCAGGAGCTTGAAGTGAACAATACCGACGAGCTTCTGTTCTTCAGCAACCGGAACCAGGTGTATAAGATGCGCGTATCCGATTTCGACGAGTGCAAGGCAAGCACGCTCGGCGACTTCGTAGGAACGAAATGCGAGATGGACGAAGGCGAGACCGCGGTATATATGGCGGTCGTAAAGAAATACGAAGGGTATATGCTCTTCTTCTTTGCCAACGGCAAGGTTGCCAAGGTGGATATGGCTTCATATGCCACAAAAACCAACCGGAAGAAGCTCATAAAGGCATATTCCGATAAAGCGCCCGTTACCGCGATGCGGTATATCACGGCGGACGGTGAATTTGTGCTGAAGAGCTCCGCCGGCAGAGTGCTGCTGTTCCATTCCGGCGCCATTTCTTCCAAGAGTGCAAAGGATACGCAGGGCGTGAACGTGATGACGCTGAAAAAAGCGCAGACGCTCGTTTCGGTTGCCGATTACAAAGAAGGGCAATTTATAAAACCCTCCCGCTACCGTTCAAAAACGCTGCCGGCCGCGGGCGCGCTGCTCAGCGCGGAAGACAGCGCAGAACAACTGAAAATGAACTGAAAAAAGCCGGGTGCGCCCCCGGCTTTTCTTTTACGGCTCACAGTTTCCGACGTTCGTTAAAAACGTTCGGTGTGAACCTGTTACGGTTTATTGAAAACGTGGTTGCTTATCCGTACTGCAGGCTGCGTTGCCAATTCAAGTTCGGGAGAAGGAAGAGATCCCGGCCCGGTCAGCTCTTCGGGCGTCATAATGCTTTCGGGTTCTGCGTGCTTGTTTTCGCTTGCATTCATAACCGGGATATCGGTAAAAGATTGTGTCCCGTCAATAAACAGGCGAGATAGATTATCGTGTGCAGAAGTTGTTAAAGAATCGGGTTCGGTTTCGATCTCCGGCTCGGGTTCGGGTTCGGGAATCATTTCCGTTTCTTGCGACTGTTCATCTGTTTTGAGTACAGGAGCTTCAGAAGCCGGGACAGGCGGAATAACGTCGGCGGGCTCGTTTTGCTCCGTTCTGTTTTCTTCCGGCTTTTTATACTGCGGTGCGACGTCGTAGATAATGAAATCGTTTTCATCTACAATGATCGCATTTTTTTTCGGTCGCTGTAAAGGATCCCGCTGTTCATTAAAAAACGGCGGCTGATTATGAGGATATGCCGGACGCTGCGGGATTTGCTCCGCAGCGCAGTAGGGACAATAACGCCCATCGGGAATGCTTCGGTTGCAGGACGGACAAATATGCATGGATCATACCTCCCGTTTGGAAGTATCAAGTATCCTGACCGATACTGTTAAATCATGGAAATCATAATATATGCAATAATAAAATTTATTTGCATACATAATCGGTGTCATATCTGAATCGTTTCCTTGTTAACGATCGGACCGTATGACACAGTCTTCTGGTAAATTGTATGGATGCCGGCGCTGCCGATTCGTATTTCGGTGCCGCCGTTGAGCCCGAACCCGCCGCCGGAGGCCTTGCCGACCTTCATGGTATACGTGAGTCTGATATTCTGATACAGGATCGAAAAATCGATCAGGTGTTCATGGCCGCAGAAAACGTGTTTTACAGTGCCGAGATCCTTCAGGAGCTCGAAAAAACCCTTCTGCACAGGTACGCCGTCTTTTTTTTCACAGCAGATATTCTCGTGCAGTTCTCCGTACGCATCGTAACCGTCTTTCCATTTGCGTGGAAAAATGTCCCAAGCGGCGTCGTATGCATACTGGTATTCCGGCAAAGGTATATGGAACATCACCGAGATCTCCGTTTTGCCGTTTGTCTGTCGGTTGATTTCCTCTGCGTTTTTGCGCATCCATTCCCTCTGGATATCGTTCGCCTGAGAATGGCCGCTGTCCATCATGAATACTGATTCAACGATCCGGTCGTTTTCCTTGATTTCTATAATGTAATTTCCAACGCCCATGGCGGGATCGTTCTTTCTGAACAGACAGTGCGGGCAGCTCAGAAGTACGTCCGCCATATAGTTTTTATCCATATTCGTTTCATCCTCATGGTTGCCGAAAACAGGCGCCCATGGGACGCCTAAACTCTCAAAGAGCGCACAGATACGTTTTATGGAATAAACTGCGCAGTCGCTGCATATGAGATCTCCGGTTACGGTGATCAGATCCGGTTTGACGGCTTTTACGAGCCTGCGGATCGTTGCGGATTCCGTATAAGCCATCAGTGCGCGGATATCGTTATCGGCAAAATGCGGATCTGTGATATTGAGGATGATAAAATCACGGTCCGGCTGCTTTTGCAGCGTGAACACGCAGTCTTCGGATGAAGACTCGGTGCAGGGCGCGCCGATATAGCGTGTGTGCAGGAATTCTTCTCTGCGCTTATACGCCCGGATCTGTTTTATGACGCCCAGCTCTTTCCTGAATTTTCTGTGGTCGGTCAGCATGACGTTCCCTTCGTTTCCATTCTGATCTCCCGTTTGCCCACAACGCTTTCAAACGTGAGCAGTACCGTGCCGGAAGCCGAGTTATATCCGTATTTGCAAGGTACTCCGTCGACCCAAGCGCCGACCGGTTCGCAGGGTGTTTTTATGCGGATGTTCGCGGTAAAACCGGATGCGCCGCTGACGTGCATAATGATATTTTGGTCGTTATGCCGGAGATCGAGGATGCGTACGGAAGTGCCGATCACGCATACAGGCTCCGATAAACGGCTGATATCGCACAACAGTGAATTCTCACCGGTGCGTACATCTTTTTCGGTAATAACAGCGAAATCTTCCGTAAACATATCGGCATACGTTCCGCTGATATGCAGCGGCTTATCGCTTTCGCTCTCGTCCATTACGGCGGAGATCAGATACGGGCCGCGTCTGATCTGCAGATAATTGCGGTATTCGGTTTGCGGCACGGCTTTTTTAAAGAAACCACGCAGGGCCTCGGCGTTTTCTTTGCTGAAAGAGAAGAAGCAGGGATTCTTTTTCCAGATCGCGGCTTTTCCCCTGCCGCAGTTATAAATCTTCGGTTCGTCGCCGGGTCGGATGCCGAGCATTTCAAACAGGTGTTCCGCCGCGGTAGGCCAGCGGCCGGTCCACCAGCTCCGGATCTGATGATACGGGTCGCTGCCGTCGCCGATATAGATCAGCGTACCGCCGCGTTTGACCCATTCCGCCAGCGCTGCGTTCATGTCGGGCATATCGGGTTTCAGGTATTCGTAGCTGGCGATCAGAACAGGGTAATCGTCCAGATATCCCGGATATCTGCGAACATTATCAAGCAGAACCGGACGCAGTTCCACGCCGTATTTCAGCAGAGGAAGCGCCAAACCGTAGAAAGCGGGGAAGGACGAAGACGCCATGTATTTGAGCATCCACTCGGGATCAGGCGTTTGTGCCGTTACGACTTTATCGGTAAGATTCTTGATAAACGCTTCGGATTCCACAAGAACGGTGCCGGTTTCTTCCTGCGGCGGCATTGAAAACAGATAGTCGGGATAATCGCGCTGATACAGCTGCGCATCGCCCATGAGGATCCCCGCGCGAAAGCCTTCGGAATCTGAGCCTTCAAAGGCGCCCAACGTCTGAAACATATTATTCAGCAGAGTTTTGTATGCTTCGGGGATCGTGGTTCCGTCCGCGGCGTCGCGCGGATACGAACCGAAAAAGATGCGGTAAGGCCACGGGCAGATCTCAAACCGGTTAATTTTCGGATGCAGAAGGGAAGCCGCTACGGTGCAGAGATAATTCCTGCGATAGTCGTTCCAGTCGTATACAGGGTTATCCTCAATGGGATCGTGCAGGAACCACATATCGCGTCCCGTATTCTTTACAAGCTCCTGCATTACGCCGTATTCAAGATAAGCCGTTTCAAAAGTGCGTTCTCTGTAAATGCCGTTGAACCAGTTCTCTTCGCGCGAAGTGCCGGTCCAGACCTGCGCAATACAGCCGTCAACACACGGAATATCGGCAAGTTTCGCTTCGGGGCTCACGATTTTCCACTGGGTATAATTCAGAAGGCTGTGTGTAGGAACATAAAACCGTACGGCTTTGCCATATTTTTTTAAAGAATACGATTTTACTTCACTGCTGACGCGGTCGATGGTGCGGGTGTACAGATACTGTTTGAGCCGGGAGCATTTGAAACGCGCGTCCACGCTCTCGTGCGGCGGCTGCCATTTCGTACGGTAGTACATCTCGTATTCCCGCTGAAACGCAGGCGCGTAACCGCCGCGGTCCCAGAATTCGGGTTCTTCCACGTGGATCGCCTCCACGCCGAGATCTACGGCTTTTTTCAGCTTCTCCGCCATATACGCTGCAAAAGAAAGCGTCGGTACCATATAAGGCATGTCTTTGCCGTGAAGGATATAATTGCCGAACCGGTCGGTCTGCGCTTCGTCCCAATGGTTCTCGCCGTCATATTTTCCATAGAGATAATCTCTGTAATCGCCCCACGCGATGCCCTGCATCAGATGGACGACATAACCGCGTTCCTTATACTGTGCAATACGCTGCGCGGTTGAGTCGTTAACGCCGTAGACCATAACAAAATCGCATTGCGTATCGTATTCGTCCATTAATATATTACTGTTCTGGTAGCCGGTGCGTTCTTCTTCGCGGCTTCTGATAAATGCCATAAACAAAGCTCCTTTGGGTTCAATTTTAAAAAAATTTTATCATATCTGTTTTTTCAATTCAACTGTATTTCAATAAAAATATCCAGATTATTATACAATATGACGCGTAAGTATTAATTTTTTCATAAAATATACTTGCACAATGAGAATAAAAAGTATATAATTGACAAAAAAGGCGGATTCGATTATGGTTAAAAATGCGGAACTGATCTTTGTGCGCCACGGGGAATCTTACGGCAATATCGGCGTCAGAGAAGAGGGGATACATCCTGACGATCCGCGTCTCACCGAAAACGGTATTATCCAGGCTCAGAAACTCGCCGCGCATTACCGCAACCTGCCGATCACTGCAGTATATTCCAGCGCTCTTCTGCGCGCCTGCCAGACCGTACAGCCGATTGCGCATATCACCGGAAAACAGATCCGTGTTTTACGCGAACTGATGGAAGTGGGAACGGAGATACCGAACACGGATCCCGAACTTGTAAAAAAATATGCGCCGCTTGCCTATGATTCCCTGTGCACCGTAAATGCTTCGCCTGTATTGTTCCCGACGCAATCGGATGATCCTTCCGTCTGTGAACAGCGCGCCGCGTATTCAATGGAGCAGATCTTGGCCGACTGCAAAGACGGCGACGCCGTAATGATCTGCACGCACGGCGGTTTTATCGGCTATCTTCTGAGGTACTGCCTCGGTTTGTCTTTGCCCGAGCAATTTTGCTGGCAGATCGATAACTGTTCTGTTTTCAGAATTTCACTCTCAGCAGACCGGATTCCGAAATTGCGTTACGCAAACGATATATCACATTTAGTATAAGAGGAGGCGTATTTCCATGGCTCATTGCCCGAAATGCGGAAAAAAACTGAAATTAACGGAT